>NZ_JADGRI010000295.1 GCF_017881085.1 Bradyrhizobium sp. | reverse complement strand
CGACGAAACTGCCGATCGTGCTGGGCGGCGCGCCCGAGGAGATGTCCGATCCCCGTTATCTCGCCGGCCAGCGGGTGCGGATCGCGCTGCAGGGCCACGCGCCGTTCGCCGCGGCGACGCAGGCCGTCTACGAAACGCTCAAGGCGCTGCGTGAAGGCTTGCCGCCGAAAGCGTTGAAGGGACTGGCTTCGGGCGAACTGACCGGCCGCCTCACGCGCGAAGCGGAGGTGAAAGCGCGTGGCCGCGAATTCCTGGGCTTGAGCAAATAGATGAGCGGCGCGATCCGTCAGGTGACGATCACCGGACGCGTGCAGGGCGTCGGCTACCGCGCCTGGGTCGAGCACCGGGCCCGAAATCACGATCTTGAAGGCTGGGTGCGCAACCGCAGGGACGGCAGCGTGGAAGCGCTGTTTGCCGGGCCGGCGGAGATCGTGTCGGAAATGGTGGCGTCCTGCCGGCGCGGTCCTTCCTCGGCGCGGGTCGATGCCGTGCAGGACGAAGGCGGCAGTCCCGATGCGCTCAATCTGCGTCGGCCGGGCGAACGGTTTTCGGTTCTGCCGACGATCTAACCCGAGTTCCGGATCTGTGTCCTCGCTCGCCCCCACCGTCGTAGCGCCACCAGTGCCCAGATCGCTTCGACTACGCCGAACGGCCACGCGCCCTGCAGGAAGCCGTAAATCGAACCGAGGCCGCAGGCGACGGCGAACGCCAGGACGTACCAGGGGCTCCTTGCCTCCAGCGCATACGACACCAGCATCGCCGTCACGGCGAAGAGACCGAAGAGGGTAAGTCCATCCATTCGTCACTCGTTAGGCAAGACCGCGCGTTTCTTTACGATGCCGAGCGCGTTGAACGCGACAGGCTCGAGCACCGGCCAGGATGCTGCGGCCGCTGTCAACAGGCTTGCGAGGACCATCAGGGTAACGGTCAAGCGCGTCGCCCTTCGTTGCGTCTTCCTGACCTGCCATCCGATCCATAGCCAGGCACCGATCACGACGGGCACTGCCAGCCGCGTGAGCCAGCCGTGCGCGTGATCCAGCATGGCGATAAATCCGCCGGCGCTGGCGAGGATCACCGCAGGCAAAGTGAACGGCAAGAGGCAGCAGGCCGTGCATGCCGCCGCCGCCAGCGCGGTCATTGCCGCGGCGCCGGCGGCTTTGCCGCCTGCCGGTTCTTGCATGGAGGCGCAGCCGCAGCCCGGCGCATTTTCCGACGGCAGCCTGCAGGACGGTTGGATAACACTCATGTGATTCTCCGAAGGGTTGTTCATCGATGTTTCGACGGATACCCCCTCAAGCGGCTTGAGGTTCAAGCGAGAAATCGGGGAGGGGACGTTGCGGATTGGAGTCCTGGCCAAGCGGACCGGCACGAGCGTTCCGACCATTCGGTACTACGAACAGGTCGGGCTGCTGCGCCCGGCAGCGCGGAGCGGCGGCCAGCGAATCTACGACAATCAAGACGTTCGGCGGCTCGCCTTCGTCAGGCGCTGCCGCGACTTCGATTACTCGATCGAGGAAGTGCGCTCGCTCTTGTCGCTGATGCACGGCGAAAAGCCCTGCACGGAAGCGCGGGACTTGGCCGCCGGCCACCTTGCCGGGGTGCGTCGCAAACTCGCCGAGCTCAAGGCGCTGGAAACCGCGATCGCGTCGCTGGTGAAGGAATGCGACGCCTCATGCGCAGGCGGGCCCGCCTCGGCCTGCGTGATTTTGCAGACAGCTTAAAGCGGGGACGGAGCGGATAAGAAATCCGGTGTCTCAGGCGTCACCCCGCCGCTGCTTCAAAAAGTCTATTCTTATCTCGGTCGCCGACCGAACAGACAGAATCTTCGCCGCGGCGCTATTCTTTTGAATGTTGCCGGCGACGAGAAAACCCGATCCAGAACTATTGCCGATTCACCGTCCGCGCTGCCCTGACTGTCAAACGCGGATGATCACGGTTGCCATTGCACCGGGGCCCGAAGGCTTCGAACACCGCACCTTCGAATGCCGCAGGTGCGGACACAGCGAAACCGGGGTCCTGGCCAGCGACCCGTTTGAGTCGGATGTGGCTGGCTGGATCGCGGGCGAGCTGCAACCGCCGCATTAGCAACACCAATTTCGAGAGACGAGCGCGTTCCATCGGCTACCCCAGGTTCCATGGATCTCAAGCAAAGACTCGCGTCCCAAACTGGGCCTTGATGCCGAAGCGCAGATCGCGCTGGAAAAGGCGCGCGAGATGAAGCCCGGTCCGGAGCGAACCGAAGCGATGAAGCGCGCGGGCATTCTCAGGAATGCGGCGGACTGCAGGGATTGTTTGTCGCCAAGCGCGGCAGACCCGCGAAGACCTGAGGAGGAGCGTGATGATTGCCGAAAGCTTCGATCAGAGAACGTTGGCCAACATGGAGGTCGCGCTCGACCGTGCCTGCAAGGTGCTTGCGGGCGCTGGTGAACGGCATGATGCACGCCGGCATATCGCCAGCAAGATCCTTGAATGCGCCGAGAGGGGCGATCGCACGCTTATCGCGCTGACGGAAGCCGGGCAGGCCGCCGCCAGCGAACTCTGTACGGCACACGGCGTCTGAAAACGGGAACCACCGCCGCGATCGCGATTCGCGGTCAGGCCGTCGCCTCGGGCAGCCGCGATTCGACGGCGCCGAATACCTGCTGGAACGTCTGCCGGAGCGCGATATCGACATCCGCCATGCTCACGGGGTGGCCGAGATCGACCAAACTCGTGACGCCATAGCGCGGATCCGCCACGCCGCAGGGGACGATGGCGTCGAAGTGGGTGAGGTCCGGCTCCACGTTGATCGAAATGCCGTGGAACGACACCCAGCGCCTGAGCCGCACGCCGATGGCGGCGATCTTGTCCTCGAAGCCTTGACCCTTGTCCGGCCGGCCGACCCAGACGCCGACGCGATCCTCGCGCCGCTCGCCGCGCACGTTGAAGGCCGCCAGCGTCCGGATGATCCATTCCTCGAGACTGGCCACATAGGCCCGGACGTCGGGCCGCCTCAGCTTCAGGTCGAGCATGACATAGGCCACCCGCTGCCCGGGGCCGTGATAGGTGATTTGCCCGCCACGCCCGGTGGCAAACATCGGAAAGCGGGGATCGAGCAGGTCGGCCGCCTTGCCGCTGGTGCCGGAGGTGTAGAGCGGGGGGTGTTCCAGCAGCCAGACCAGTTCGCCCGCCCGGTGGGCCGCGATATCGGCCGCACGGGCCTCCATGGCCGCCACCGCCTCGGGATAGGGCACCGGGGCGTCCGATATCCGCCATTCGACCGCCCCGCCGCCGGCGGGGCCGGCGAACGGCGTCAAATCCAGGGTTTGGCGGTCATTAACCATTGGCTAACCATAACGTGGTGATCTCAAACCACGCAATTTTGCATATTTCGTCAGTTCAGGTCGCTCACCCCAGTGCCAACCCTCGATAAAGTCAGTGTCGATCTCATGGTGGTCCTCGGCACCACCACGATGCCCATCCATCAGGTAATGCGGCTCAGCCGCGGCGCCATCATCGAACTGGACGCCACCGAGGCGGACGAGGTCAAGATTCTCGCCAACAACCTGCCGATCGCCAGCGGCGTGGTGCTGGTCGATCGCAACCGCATCGCGGTCGAAGTCAAGCAAATGCTGCCGAAATCGCCGGGCAGCCGGTAGGCCGGAATCCGTTCCCGACTTCGCGGGATCAGCTGCAATGCCAGCCCTTGTCCCCCCATCCCTGATTTGTTACATCCCGCGCCGTTGATCCGGTCCGGCGTCATTCCGGTGCCGGTTTTCCAAGCGCTCGTGGCGGAATTGGTAGACGCGCTGCCTTGAGGTGGCAGTGAGTAAAATCGTGGGGGTTCGAGTCCCTCCGAGCGCACCACCTCAAAAAATCAGCTTTGAAACTATTGATGTTTTCGGCTTAAAGCTCCCACCTTTTCGGTAGGTGGGGGTTTAGAAGTTCACTTTTTGGACCGCGAAAGTTTCTTGATCGCCTTTGCGGCGATTTTCGTGCGGTTCGCCGACTTCGTGTATAGCGATGCCATTGCATCACCTTCCCAACCGAATATCGAATTCATCTGCGCAGTGGTCGCCTCGTTCTCAGCGGCCTGAGTCGCCGCGGCTTTGCGAACGCCGTGGCCCGACTTTCCATAGATGCCCGCCATCTTACAGGCTTCGGCAAAGAAGCTGCCGACGGCTTCCTTGACCATGGGCTTTCCGTCGAGGCGGGCGAACCAACTCAACTCGCCGAGCGGACCCGCGTTGATCGTCTTTTGCAACTCCGGAAGGATAGGAATCGTGACAAGCATTCCCGTCTTTTCCGTGCGGATCGAAATGATTCCTTTGCGGACGTGCTGCTTGCCGACCACCGATGCGTCGCCACGCCGAAGCCCGGTGAACTGGTAAATATCGAAAAGGACTCGTTCACGCGTGCCGCGCGGCCATCGTCGCTCATATTTTTCGATATCTTCGTCGGTCCACACCGGGAAACCGTCGTTTGTGTCTTCCTTTTTGGATCGCTTGAATGTGATTCCTGCCGTGGGGTCGCTCCTTGCCAGGGGCGGATCCGCGGCAACGGCCCAAATGAACATCTGCCGCATGGTTGTCACGAAATGCTTTGCCTGCGTCGGCGTCGCGGCACGCCGTTTGCGGCCATCCTCAATCGCCTTCTTGTTGATTCTGGATAGTGGTTCGGCGCCAGCCGTCTTAAGCACTGGCCGCATGATGTTTTCGCGCTGCCTGCGGGTTGCCAGTGAAAGGGCGGTCCAAGCGTCTGCCTGCCGGTAGAGCATCCATAGCCATTCCAGAGTGCCACGCGCCGCTTTGCCGGCGCCCTGGGCGCGCTTGCCAGAGGTCGCCTCCTGATAGGCAGCTTCAAATTCGGGCGTGCCGTAGACACCGTGAATGCGAACCTTGGGGCCTCTACCGAACCGAACATACCAGACCGTCTTGCCGTGTCGACTGACGGTGCGCTGAAGGTGCGGCGGGCGAGGGCGGGTCATGGGCTACAGGATGACGGGTGGCAAATCGTCGTCAAGGTCGGGCGCGATTGGAGGTCCCTTGATTCGGACAATAATCGTGCCGTCAGGGCGCACCTCTACCGTGGCCGCTCCGGCCTGTTTTGCGGCCCGGATCGCACGGGCTACGTCGGCTTGCGTGATAATGGCTGCGCGGCGGGACATGGCTTTACCTCGAACAAGCGGGAGCGGCCTAAGCGGCCCCCGGTTGCATCAGCGCGCAATCTCGGCGGCAAGGACATCCTGCAGCGTCAACGCGGCGCCGATGCGAATGCTGGCCGCATTGATGAGGCCGGTGTATTCGCGATCCTTGACGGCGTGGAGGGCTGCTTTGACCACTTCGGCTGTGGTGGCTTGGTAGTCGCGAATAGCGCGGTCGATGCGTTTGAACACTGGCTCCTGCTTCCGGTTGGGGGCGATGGGCGCCTTAACGTTGACTTTTCGGGCTTATCGTGTATCAGTATCGGTACCCAATACCGATACTGGCGGTTTGTCAATGAAACTTTCCGAATTGATTCCCCACACCGCCGCATGGACCGGCGTATCGGACACACACGTCAACACGGTCGCGCGAGTGTTGCGGCCCGCCGGTCTGGTATCTTCGCAGGGACGGGGGCCCGGTGGGGCTTTGATGACCACCAGCGACAAGATCAATCTGCTGCTAGGCACGTGCGGCGTCGAAATCGCTAACCGTGCGGCCGACTATGTGCGCGTATGGCGTAGGTCTTTCCGTAACAACATAGATCGCCATCCCGACTTGGATTTCGCGTTCCTCAAGGCTGATAACGTCGAGGACCTTTTAGTCGACCTCATCACCAAGGATTTGAACGGTGGCCCGCTGTCTGCTTGGCTCAAGGAATCGGATGAAGCGCACGCGAAAACTATCGGATACCCTGGAGCATTGAACCACGCTATCACTCTCGACTTTTACGTCGATATGTTTGCGCTGGAATTGATCGTGTCGCGCCACGAATACTCGATTGCCAAGGGCCCTTCGAAAAAGATCGTCAAAGTCACGACGCATCCGATCTCAGTCAAGTTCGCGCCACCTCCGCCGCCTTTTGATTATCCTGTACCGCCGCGGTATTCAGAAAACTACCTGGCTTCGTCTGATCTGATCCGCCGTCTGCACGAGAAGAACCTGATCGGCTGGGGCGCGTGTTTGTGACCGACTGGAAGTCTCGATCCGTTATGTCGGCCTGGAAAATCACCGAATCGACGAATGGAAAAGGACTGCCTGCGGTTGAAAGCGGCAACAGCGCCCAACGGCCTAATGCATTGAGGAGAGACGCGTGAGAGTGCAGGCACCTGAAACGCTGGAAAAAGGGCGCGTGCTATCCGGCCCATGGGCAACCACACCTGAGTGGGGCTTAAGCGGAGTGTTCATCCTGCAAGCCCCAAGCGGCGCCAAACTCTGGATCGGCGGGCACACTGGCGATGGCAACACGGTGGCTGTGGATTCCAGTGGCGAGCGACATGTGATTTCCGCCGCGCCAGCAGGCCCGCTGGACCCGGCATTCGGCCTAATCGCGGCGCATCGAGCGGCAGCCGCGGCGCATCTGGTCGCCCTTGAAGAGCAAGCCCGGTTGGAGGAGATCGGTGATTTGGGTGCCGATGGGATAGCCGAAGGGCCGTGCCACGCGGAAATGGCCGCCTTTAACGATCTAATCGAGACAGCGCCGGTGACATTCGCCGGCTTGGTTGCATGGTCGTCCTATCTCGACGAGATCGAGCCGTGGATGTTCGAAGAAAAAGAGGGCCGACGCTGGTCGTGACGCTCGTAGAGGCACTCGGAAACCTCGCGGTGGCGTCATGAACCGCGGCCTCCGAAGTCTTCAGCCCAAGACCTGCCAACAGCCGCTGCACGATCGCTTCCAGCGTCAGGTCCGGTTCCGCGGTGGTCAAGTCCAGCA
>NZ_JADGRI010000294.1 GCF_017881085.1 Bradyrhizobium sp. | reverse complement strand
TCGCCGCCAAACTGCGCAACGGCTATATCCGCGATCCCTCGGTGGCGGTGGAGATCGAATCCTACCGGCCGTTCTTCATCCTCGGCGAAGTCGCGGCCCTGACCCACACCGACGGCTCGGACTCGATGCGCGTGGTGGTGCCGCTCGGCACCGCGGTCAGCCCGGGCGATACCGTTCTCGTCGGCGAACGCTGGTTCTGACCATGACCGCCAACCCGGACCAGCCGCTTCGTATCCTGCACGCGGTGCGCGCGCCGGTCGGCGGAATCTTCCGCCATATCCTGGACCTCGCCAACGGGCAGGCCGAGCGCGGCCACTACGTCGGCATTATCGCCGACAGCCTGACGGGCGGCGAACGCGCCGAGGCGGCGCTGAAGGAAATCACCCCCCGCCTCAAGCTCGGCGTTCAGCGCATCGCCATTCGCCGCGAGCCTCATCCCACGGACCTTCTGGTATGGTTGCGCTTCATGTTCCTGATCCGGCGGCTGAAGCCGGACGTGCTGCATGGCCATGGCGCCAAAGCCGGCGCCTTCGTGCGCCTGAGACGCCGATCCAAAAACAAGATCCGTATCTATACGCCGCACGGCGGCTCGCTGCACTACCCCCTGGATACGTTCAAGGGCGCCTTATACGGCCACCTGGAACGCGCGCTGATGAACAACACCGAGCTATTCCTGTTCGAGAGCGCGTTCGCGCGTGACACCTATCAGCGCACCATCGGCATACCGAAGGGACTGGTGCGCTGCGTGTTCAACGGCGTCACCGCCGACGAATTCGATCCGATCGTGAAGGCGGCCGACGCCACCGATCTCGCCTATGTCGGCGAGTTCAGGCAGATCAAGGGCGCCGATCTCCTGATCGACGCGGTGGCGCGGCTGCGCGCCGACGGCAAGCCGGTCACGCTGACGCTCGGCGGCGACGGCGAGGAAATGGACGCGCTCAAGGCGCGGGTCCAAAAGCTCGGCCTCACCGAAACGGTGCGCTTCATCGGCCATGTCAAGGCGCGATACGGCTTTTCCAAGGGCGGCCTGCTGGTGGTTCCCTCGCGCGGGGATTCGATGCCCTATGTCGTGATCGAGGCGGCCGCGGCCGGAATTCCGATGGTGGCCGCCAAGGTCGGCGGCATTCCGGAAATTTTCGGCCCGCATACCGACGCGCTGTTTGCGCCCAGCAACGTCGACGCGCTGGCGGATGCGATCAAGACCGCGCTTTCCGATCCCGCCGCTGCGCTGGACCGCGCAAGATCACTGCGGGAAAGAGTCCTCATTCATTTTTCGCAGAAGGCGATGGTTGAAGGCGTGCTGGCGGGATACCGCGAAGCGTTTGCGGATCGTTAACCATCCGTTACCAGCGATAACCGTTTCTTCCGATTTGTCCGTTAAGCCGAGTGGCGGGGAATTCCGCCTCGGCGCGCGCATGCCTCGATGCCTGTGCGAGATACGGAAGTGGGACCAGTGGAACTGATCAACGCACGCTCGATGCTGGATGCCGCGGCTTCCGCGGCCACAGCAAATCACCCTCCGATCGAGCGGCGGCGCCGGCTGTCGCAGGCCGCGCTCGCCGTCGCCAACCAGAAAGTACAACGGGCCTATTCGCCGATCGTGATCGCCGGCGCCGTGCGCGTCGCCGATTTCTTCCTGCTCAGCCTGATCGGCGTCACGCTCTACCTCGGATATGTGACGCGGCTGGACGGGTTTCACTGGGAATATGTCGCCGCGATTTTCGGAATGACCGCGACCGCCGTGATCTGCTTTCAGGCCGCCGATATCTATGAAGTCGAGGTGTTTCGCAGCCAGCTGCGGCAGATGACGCGGATAATCTCATCCTGGGCGTTCGTGTTCCTGCTGTTCATCGGCGCATCGTTCTTCGCCAAACTCGGCAACGAAGTGTCGCGGCTGTGGCTGTCGGCGTTCTTCTTCGTCGGTCTGGCCGCACTGATTGCCGAACGGCTGCTCCTGCGTTCGATGGTACGCGGCTGGGCCCGCCAAGGCCGGCTCGACCGCCGCACCATCATCGTCGGCTCCGACCAGAACGGGGAGCAACTGGTCGAGGCGCTCAAGGCCCAGGACGATTCGGACATCGATATCCTCGGCGTATTCGACGACCGCAACGACACCCGCGCGCTGGAGACCTGTGCCGGCAGCCCGAAACTCGGCAAGGTCGACGACATCGTCGAGCTCGCCCGCCGCACCCGGATCGACCTCGTGCTGTTCGCGCTTCCGATTTCGGCGGAGACGCGAATCCTCGAAATGCTGAAGAAATTGTGGGTGCTGCCGGTGGACATCCGGCTATCCGCCCATACCAACAAGCTGCGCTTCCGCCCCCGCTCCTATTCCTATCTTGGCAAGGTCCCGACGCTGGACGTTTTCGAGGCCCCGATCACCGACTGGGATATGGTGATGAAGTGGCTGTTCGATCACGTCGTCGGCGGGATCATTCTGCTGTTTGCGGCGCCGGTGATGGCGCTGGTCGCGCTGGCCGTAAGATTCGACAGTCCGGGGCCGGTACTGTTCCGCCAGAAACGGTTCGGATTCAACAATGAGCGCATCGACGTCTTCAAGTTCCGCTCGCTGTATCACGATCAGGCCGATCAGACCGCTGCGAAGGTCGTGACCAGGAACGACAGCCGCGTGACCCGCGTCGGACGCTTCATCCGCAAGGCCAGCCTCGACGAACTGCCGCAGCTCTTCAACGTCGTGTTCAAGGGCAATTTGTCGCTGGTGGGCCCGCGCCCCCATGCGGTGCAGGGCAAATTGCAGAGCCGGCTGTTCGACGAGGCGGTGGACGGATATTTCGCGCGCCACCGCGTCAAGCCCGGCATCACCGGCTGGGCGCAGATCAACGGCTGGCGCGGCGAAATCGACAGCGAAGAGAAAATCCAGAAGCGCGTCGAGTTCGATCTCTATTACATCGAGAACTGGTCGGTGCTGTTCGATTTCTATATTCTTCTCAGGACGCCGCTGGCGTTGATGACGAAGAACGAGAACGCTTATTAGGACGTCCGGTTGAGGCGTTGCGTGCGGGTTGCGTAAGTCTGCGAGTGTGTAATGGCGTATGCGGCGACGGCCGAGGGCTTTGCTTCAGCGGCGACATCTCCGCCGCGCCTCTTGGCGCTGCACCGCGCGCTGGTGTGGCTGGTTGGAGCCAGCGGCGCGATCGTTTTCGTCGAGCCCAGCCCCTACGAACTTATGACGCTCGCCGCCGCCGTCATTTTCGTCGCTACGGGTCTGCGGCTGCGGCTGGTGTTCATGCCGCTGTTGCTGCTGCTGGTCCTGCTCAATATCGGCTATTCCATCGGCGCCATTCCGGTCACGGATACGACCGGGGTCGCCAACTGGATCGCGACCTCCTGGTACATGGCGTTCACCGTGATGTTCTTCGCCATGGTCGTCGCCGACGATACCGCCGCCCGGCTGGATATGCTTCGCCGCGGCCTGATCGTCGGCGCATTGATCGCATCGACCACCGCCATCGCCGGATACTTCAATCTCGTCCCCGGCGGACATGACCTGCTGACGTTGTATGAGCGCGCCCGCGGCACCTTCAAGGATCCGAACGTGCTGGGCGCGTTCTTGATCCTTCCCGCACTGTTCGTGCTGCAAGGCGTCGTGTCCGACCGCCTCGGAAAATCGTTGCGCAGCACGATCGCGCTCGGCATCATGGCGCTCGCGATCCTGCTGGCGTTTTCCCGCGCCGCGTGGGGAGGGCTCGTCCTCACCTCGGCCTTCATGCTGGCGCTGATGGTGCTGACCAGCCAGTCGCTCGCGCAGCGCTCGCGCATCATCGTGGTGTCGGTCGTTGCCGTCATTGCCGTGGTGATGCTGCTGGCGGTGCTGCTGTCGTTCGACTCCGTCGGCGAAATGTTCAAGCAGCGCGCGAGCTTCGATCAGAGCTACGACGAGGGCCGTTTCGGCCGGTTCGGACGGCATATCCTCGGCGCGCAGATGGCGCTCGACGTTCCCTTCGGGATCGGGCCGCTGCAGTTCCACAATTACTTCCCCGAGGATACCCACAACTCCTATCTCAACGCCTTCATGTCCGGCGGCTGGCTCGCCGGCGTCTGCTATCCGGCGCTGGTGTTCATCACCGTGATCATGGGCTTCCGTCACCTCTTCATACCCGTGCCCTGGCAGCGGGCCTATCTCGCGATCTTTTCGGCGTTTCTCGGCACGGTCGGCGAAAGCTTCATCATCGACACCGACCACTGGCGCCATTTCTGGATGATGCTGGGCGCGATGTGGGGCATGTTCGCCGCGGCCCAGCGCTACAAGGCGGCTTCGGACGGCGCGCGCACGGCGCCTGCCGACACGAGCGCGGCTTAGCGCCGGCTTTACTTCTCGACGGCAAACGTCAGGCCGGCATGATCGACAAGCCGCTTGATCAGCTTGTGCTGCATGGCCGCGCCCGGCGTCCAGAAGCCCGCGGGAACTTCGGGCGTGTCACGCAGAAGGCAGATCGCGCATTCGGAAATCATCTTTGATGTGGAGCCATAGCCGGGATCGCGATCGCCTTTTACCGACGCGCGGACCTGGCGGCCATCGGGCGCGACCGCGATATACAGGAGGTCATAAAGTCCGTTCTCGCGCTCTTCCTTTGAAGGTCCCTCGCCCGGCTTGCGCGCGTTGGGGCCGGTCTTTTCGTTGTTCACAGCCATCACCTTCCTTGCGTTGGCCTCTCCTCTCTCGCCGGGTCCGGTCAGAACCATCTCGTCATAGACGAACTCCTTGCCGTAGGGGAATCCCATCAGCATGTTGGAGCGATGGACGTTGCGCGTGTTGATCAGCGCCATCATGAAGGGCGCGCTCCAGGATTGCAGGTCTTCCTCAAAAGCAGGCTTGTTGCCCTTCGGTTGTTTCACGCCGCTAAAGCCGGGTGTCAGCGCAAACGGATCGTTCAGGATGGGCACCAGGCTGAGATCCTTTGCGACTGCCTCGAAGGTCGCCCGCCCGCTTGCCGCGGTACCGCCGGAGAGCGTGCCGCGCATGTCGCGCACGCGGCCCTTGACGCGCGAGGCCGGCGCGCCGAACACGCGTTTGGCCTCTTCCTGCACGAAGAACGCGCCGAGCTCGAACGGCACCGAGTCGAAGCCGCAGGAAAACACGATGCGCGCACCGCTGGCTTTCGCAGCGGCCTCGTGCCTGTCGATCATCTGCCGCATCCAGACCGGCTCGCCGCAGAGATCGAAATAGTCGGTGCCCGAGGCCGCGCAGGCTGCGATGAGATCGTTGCCATAGTGCTGGTACGGGCCGACCGTCGTGATGACGGATTTGGTCTCGCCGAGCATCGCCTTCAGCGACACCGCGTCGCTGGCATCGGCCACGATCAGCGGCGTCCCGGCCGGCGCGCCGATCGCGTCGCGCACGGCGGCGAGTTTCTCCTTGCTGCGCCCAGCCATCGCCCATTTCAGATTGCCGTCGTTGCGGTAATGCGTGGCAAGATATTCGGCGACCAGTTGGCCGGTGAAACCGGTGGCGCCATAGACAACGATGTCGAATTTCGACGCAGACTTCATAAAATCGAATCCTTGTGGTGGTCTCTCAGCGGTCAGCGCGAAGGCCGGATCGCCTCGATGCCCTGTTGTACTATTTCTTGGCGTAGGAAACACCCATTCCGGCGCGCACGTCGGCCTGGATTCCATAGGGCGCGATCGGATAGCGCAGGCCGTTCTTGGCGAGCTGCTTCATGCCGACGATTGCTTTCGCCAGGTGCGTTGGGGACAGTGCCATAAGCATCTCCTCGTCCGGTACGCCACCATAGCGGCGCTCGGCAAAGCAGGGCAGCGACAGGCTGGGTTCGCCGGTCTTGAGCGCCCGCCCCCAGGAATCCGCGCAGGCGGTCTCGCCGACGACGCCCCATTCGAATTTCCTGTAGCCGGTATATTGCAGCCCGTTGATCAGAATGATCATCTGACCCGGCGTCGCGTAGACCAGACAGATATCCGGCGGATCGAGCCGGCCGCTGACCAGGGGGCTCACCGCCAGCGCCTGGTATTGGCCGAAGGGAACGACATCCAGCGCTTCCTGGCGCTTGCGGGCGTCTTCCGCGGTGCCATGCCAGACGCCGACATAGGATTCTCCGGCGAGCCATTTCTCGTCGCGCGGCGCGAGCCCGATCACCGCGCGGCATTGCGCGCCCACGAGATCGTCCGATGTGATGCCCACCGTCCAGCCCAGCCGCGAGGCCATGCTGACGATCTGGTCGGTGGTGTGAACCGCCGAGGGACGGCGGATTTTCGGGACCGCCGTCATCTCCTCGACGGTGGCGAACATCTTCATGCCGATCACGGTAGTCTTCAGGCGAAGCAGGCTGTTCAGATCGGCCGCCATGGTGGGCAGATCGATTTTTTCTTGCACCGCTGCTGCTTGCTGCATGAATTTCACTCCCTCGACGGCAGGCTGACCGCTGCACGCGTTTTGAGGTTTCATCCTAGCCGGTTTATCCGCCAACCGCGACCCGCGCCCTACCCTGGATTTGGTCCCGGAAAAAGCTCGCCGGTTTTGCCCGATATCCGGTAGGCCGCAAGGCCCAGATATTCGCGCACCGCTATTTCCGTGCGCTCCAGCCCATCGAGCGCGAACGGCGAGAACGTCAGCAAATCGCCTGATCCACCGCTGCGCCAGTCGACCGGATTCGCATCAACCGCAAATCCGGCGTTTCTGAATGTGCCGATCGAGCGGGGCATGTGATAGGCCGACGTTACCAACAGCCACCGCTCGCCGCTTTTCGGCGCCGCCAGTTCTTTGGAGAACTCGGCGTTCTCCCTTGTATTGCGCGAGCGCCGCTCCATGATCAGCCGATCCTTGGCGACGCCCAGGCGCTCGAATAGTGCACCGGCAAAATCGGCTTCCCTCGCGTCGGCATCGATCAGATTCGCGCTGCCGCCGGAATAGATGATACGCG
>NZ_JADGRI010000293.1 GCF_017881085.1 Bradyrhizobium sp. | reverse complement strand
TCGTCCCGGCACAGCCATAGACCGTTATTGAGGCATTTCACCGGCGCGTCCTCGCCGACATCGACATCGTGATACTGCGCTGGCGCGATAGCCTGAGCATCCCTGCCATCTCGCGTCAGCCCTGCAAAGGTCAATGTCTCGTAACGATGCTGTTCGTAGATGCCGAAAAACCGGAGCGGCGACGTGGAGAACAGCCTGTCGACGGCGACTTGAACGTCCGCGCGCATATGACCCGGAAACTGCCGCGTGGTCGCGACCAACTGATCGCGCGGAATGCCGGCGAAATGCCAGTTCAACGCGTCGCAGGCATGGCTGAACTGCTTGGCGCGAGTGACTTCGGGAAGGTTGTTCGTGACCTCGCTTATGCAATCCTCGCAAACCAGTGTCGGCACGCCTCTCAGCGTGAGCCGGTTCTCGTTCGAAAACGCGCCGCAGAGTCTGCATTTGCCGTCGGGCATTTCACTACCCTCCGCAACCGCCTCGCTCGTGATGGTGAGCCGATGACCTGCAGCATCGATGCGCTGCCGAGCGGCTTTGAGCATCTTCGTGGCAATGTCGCGCGGATGGGTCCCGCAAATGGCGTGCCCCTGTTTGTCGATCGTATCGATAAGCTTGATCGCGTCGGCATACGGCCTCTTCAACACCAGGCACAGAAGCTCGACGACGAAATCCTCCGGTGTGTCTTTGTCGTTGAGAAGGACGATCCGGAGGAGATCGGCCTTGCTTTGAACATCCCCCATGGCGTAGCGCTCCCCGATGAACCAACTTTGGCGGTTACTCTCGATCGTCGAAAATAGAACAAAAGAAGAACATTGTCACTACCGCAACCTCAGAGAAATACGAAAAAGGGGAGGGGCGATGGTCCGACTGGCGGCTCGGCCGAGCTTGGGCAGCCCCGCGCCGGGGCTTGTCGTACGGCGTCGAAACAGCCGACATTCCAGATGCAAGGCTCTCGCCTTCAACTTCTGTGGTGCACGCTTCGCCAGGGAACGTCTTGCACTGATCGCTAACGGGCGGGCCGCCTGACGCTTCAGCGCACCCAGAGCGGCGTATATGCGTCTTCCCGCGACGGTTTCTGCGCGATCTTTCGCCGTTGCGGCAAGGGCGTCACCGAACCCGTGATCGCGACCTGATCAGAGCCTGGCTTGCCGGCCGTCGCCGGAGGAGATTTCGAGCGATCTGATTTTTCGATCGGTTTTGCCGGCGCGATGTCGGCGAAGGCACGGCCGATCTTTCGCATGCGATAAAGAATGGTGCCGCGGTCGATATAGGCAGGCAGGAACTTCGGATCGAGCTGAAGCGCCTGATCGAAATCGGCGATCGCGCCATTCAGATCGCCGTTGCGCAAGGCGGACATCCCCCGCGCCCGCAAGGATCTGGCCTCGATCACAGCGTGGTCGGGAGCGGAGGCGCCAGTGGCGGGCGGGAGGCTCTCCGCCTTGATCCGGGGCATGGCGGCGCTTGTCGCGGTCGCCTCACGGGGCACGCTTGCAGTCTCAGGCCTTGCGGAGGAGGCACCCTTGTCCGCCGCATCCGGCGGCACGGCCGGGCTGACGGCCACGATCTCCGGCGAGGCGCGCATGCCGGTGTCGACCTCGTCGAGCGGAGCGACCGATGCCGCCGACATGTGCATGAACAGCAAATATCCCCCGGTCGTCATGATCGAGACGCCGGCGAACGCCATCACGCCGGAGGCAAGCTTGTGTATCCTCGTGAAGACGGCCTGCTGCTTGGATAGCGATTCCTGCTCCAGGTGCGCGAGCCCGAGCAGATGGTCGTAAGCAACGCGCTGGTCGGGATCGCCAAGGATTTCATTGGCGCGGACGATCTCCCTGAACCTCAGCGCCGCGTCGGGATCGTCAGGTCGGAGATCGGGGTGCGCGCCCTTGACGGCCCTGCGGAATGCGCTCCTCAGACCTTCGGCGTCATCGTGTGGAAGGGCCCCGAGCAAATCGTAAAGCGTATTCATGGCCGCTCTCGCCGCTGGATTTCCTCGTCTCCGACCGAAATTCCCGCCGCGAATTTACTCGGGAGCACGCGTACAGACTGAACTTCACTACCTGTGGATAATGTTGGTCCAGTACGGCAGAAAAATGACTCGCCGTCTGCACTTAGCCCCCTTCCGGGCGACCGGCCGGTGGTTGCCGAACCGGGGTCGTCGGCGGCTCCGACTTGCCGCGCCGCGGCGGCGCGCAATGCGGGCACGCGGTTGCGAGCGATATTTTCCGCATTTTGATGGCGTTTCGACTGGCTTCGGGCTTCGGCCGCCGCCGCCGATCCCTGTCCGAGGGGCTTGAGCCTGGACCGTCCGGAGCCACGACCGGGTAAAGGTTGTGGCGCAAGCAAGGCACGCCTCGGGACAAGACGTCCGTGCCCCGGCGACCAGGACGCGGCCTTGAAGGCGGCGCTGAGGTGGGGCGTCGCAGCGGCCTGTTTCTTGCCAGACATGCATCAGCGCCCGGGATTTGTCCGAATGGCGACAATCCGTGCCGGACAAGTCCGGTTGCAGCGTCGGTGGCCTGACAAGAAACAGTGACACATTGGGGAATAGTTCATGACGGATATGGCGGAACTGAAAAAGCGCAAGGAAGCGCTCAATCTGGCGATTGTGTATGTCGACCCCGATGCCTTCATCGCTCATTTCATGGGGTGGCTGGAAATCACCGCGTTCATCACGGCGCAGCGGGCGGGCCTCGCCCGAACGCCCGATGACGGGATCACGCCGATGCTGTCGGAAGATCAGTTGAAACGTGACGACGTGCAGAATGTCGGCAATGATGCGATCTTCGCCTTCTGCATGACGGCGGCGCTGAAAGGCGACAAGGCCGCGGTGGACCGGGTGGAAGCCGCCCTGGCGGAGAGCATGGGCAAGGATTTCCCCGGCTCGTCCGGCCTCTGGCATTTTCGCGCGACGATCGAAAATCCGGCAACACTGGAAGATTTCGTCGGCCAGGCCGGCAGGAAATTGTTGCTCGGCGACATCCCGCCGCCGCCGCTGCGTGCCAAGGAAAACTGGAGCACCGGCCTGCGCTTCTTCGAGAAGGCGCGCAAATCCAATTTCGTCCACGAGATCATGTACCCGCTGGCAAAATGGACGCGCGCGCGCTGGACCGAGACGCTGGACAAGGGCGTGGCCTTCCTCCAGCACATCGAGGACAACGTTCCGGTCTTGCGCGAGACCCTGGAGGATACCCGCAACGACCAGCCCTTTATCGCGAACTCGCTTCTGAAGCTGGCGCCCGCGGTGGATATGGAGCTGAACGACGAATATCAGGGATTCCTGCGGTCGCTGGCGCGCCGGATCTAGAGACGATGTTCAACCGGGTGTGCAACGTGGAAACGATCGCCGAAGGCGCTATGCGGATCGTGATCGCCGATGCCCATATCATTGTTCTGGCGTGGCCCGAGAACGGCGCCATCAAGGCGTTTCAGGGCGTGTGCCCTCACAGCAATATGCCGCTGGCCGAGGCCGAATTCGACGGCACGGTGCTGACCTGCCCCAGCCATTCGTGGACCTGGGACATGAATACGGGCGAGCCAGTCCATCCCAAAGAGAGCGCGCTTGCCGAATATCCGGTGAAGGTCGAGGACGGGGTCGTCTACATCGATACCGAGGGCGTCCCGCCGCTGTTTGCATCGCCGTAAGCGCAGAACTATAGAGGGTCTGCATCGGCGGGACATGACGCATGCCGAGCAAATTGAGATTTGATCCGCATCATGACTGATTTCCACGGCGTCTTTCCCTATCTGGTCTCGCCCGTCGATGCTGACGGAAAGATCCGCACCGGGGTGCTGGCGCGGCTTTGCGAGGACCTCATCGCGTCCGGCGTCCACGGGCTGACGCCGCTGGGATCGACCGGCGAGTTCGCCTATCTCGACAACGCGCGGCGCGCGGTGGTGGTGCAGACCACCATCGAAACGGCGAAGGGCCGCGTGCCGGTGGTGGCCGGCGTCGCCTCCACGTCGACAGCGGATGCGGTGGCGCAGGCAAGAGCCTATCAAAAGCTCGGCGCCGACGGCATCCTCGCCATCCTCGAAGCGTATTTTCCGCTGCAGGACGCGCAGGTCGAATCCTATTTCCGCGCGATCGCGGATGCGGTCGATATTCCCGTGGTGATCTACACCAATCCGAATTTCCAGCGCTCGGATCTGACGCTCGACGTCATCGCGCGGCTCGCGACCCATCCGCGCATCGGTTACATCAAGGACGCCTCCACCAATACCGGGCGGCTGCTGTCGATCATGAACCGCTGCGGCGACGGCATCAAAGTGTTCTCGGCCTCCGCGCATATCCCGGCCGCGGTGATGCTGATCGGCGGCGTCGGCTGGATGGCGGGCCCGGCGTGCCTGATTCCGCGGCAGAGCGTCGAGCTCTACAACCTCTGCCAGGCGGCGTGCTGGGACGACGCGCTTGTCCTGCAGCGGCGGCTGTGGCGGATGAACGAGGCGTTCGCGCGCTACAACCTCGCCGCCTGCATCAAGGCCGGGCTCGCGATCCAGGGCTACGACGTCGGCGATCCCATCGCGCCGCAGCCGGCGCTGACGGGCGACGAGCGCAAGGCGGTCGAGGCGGTGCTGCAGCAGATCGGTCGATGAACGCCGTCGCGGACGGTCAAGCCGGGCGATCGCAACGCGCTGCTTGGCCGTCATCGATCTGGCACATTTGTCTCTGTAACTAAAATACCACATCAACCTAACGGTTGATGCTGATTCCCGGCCGTCTTCCTATCATCATCCAAAAGGAGACGGGCCGCCACACTGCCTGACTGGCAAGCCGTACGCGGCAGCTCAGCCCTATGCCCAGAATCAAGCTTCCGAACCTGATCGAGGAAATCTACGACGCGGCGCTCGAACCCGCGTTATGGAACGATATTGTCAGAAGCATAAATGAATTCGTTGGAGGCCGGGCGTGCGGACTGATCTCGAAGGATACGATGAGCCGATCCGGACTTACTTATTATTACTGCGGTGTCGATCCTTACTACATCCAGCTCTATTCGGAGACCCATTCCAGATACGATCACCTCACTGTCTTGCCGCCCCTCGGGCAAGTCGTGAGCATCCCGGATCTCCTCCACTATGATGAATACCGCCATGGCCCCTTTTATCAGGAGTGGCTGCAACCCCAAGGCTGTGTCGACATCGCAAATGTCGTGCTCGAAAAATCAAGCTCGAACAGCGCCGTTCTCCTTGCGATTCTCACAGGCGGGCGGATGGCCGACGATGAAATGCGGCGGCGGATTTCACTCATCGTACCGCATACCCAGCGGGCGCTGCACATCAACCGGACGATCGATTCCAGGCAATCCGAAGCGGCGGCATTTGCCGATACGCTGAATGGTCTTGGTGCCGGCGTATTCCTCCTCGACGCGGGCTGCCGGATCGTCCATGCCAATGCGGCGGGCCACGACATCCTGCGCGCGGACGATTTTCTTCGCTCGGTCAACGGGCAGCTCGTCGCTCGCAATGTGCGAGTCAACCAGGCCTTGCGCGAAACCGTTGCCCAAAACGGCGACGTTTCGATCGATGTCGGGGAGATGGCCTTGCCGCT
Organism: Bradyrhizobium sp.; assembly: GCF_017881085.1. Lineage (GTDB taxonomy): Bacteria > Pseudomonadota > Alphaproteobacteria > Rhizobiales > Xanthobacteraceae > Bradyrhizobium. The sequence goes on along the minus strand of NZ_JADGRI010000293.1, from coordinate 1,381 downwards.
GGCCGCGCATGACGGCCAGCGTTATGCTGCGCACCTATTGCCGCTGACATCGGCGGCGCGGACCGGCATCGGCAAGGCCTACAAAGCCGTCGTCGCCCTGTTCGTTCGAAAGCTGGCGCTGGACAGCCCCTGCGGCGAGCTTCTCGCGCGCACTTTCAAATTGACGCCAGCCGAACTGCGTGTGCTCATGGCGGTCAGCGAGGCTGGGGGAGTTCCGGCCGTTGCCGAGCGCGTGGGCGTCTCGGAGGCCACCGCCAAGACGCATCTTCAGCATCTGTTTTCGAAGACCGGCACCAACCGGCAAATCGACCTCGTCAAGCTGGTGGCGGCACACGCAAGTCCCCTGCGAAATCAATGATCGTCGCCGTTGTGCGGCGTGGCAGGATCTGCACCGTATAGTCGTTATTCGGCGCTTTCTCAACCCAACGGTTGATGCGGACGCCCGAACTTTCCCTCAAGGGTACGTTCGGAATCGAGATTGGCGGAGATTGGCCTTGAAAACAGCGCGAACGGCAGTCTTGCGGTGGTCACCCCAGCCATCACTGTTCCGTCCGAAAGGATGACTGAGGCAGGTCGGATGATCCGGCAAACGGAAGCCCTGTCGGACCTGATCGGAACGATCTATGACACGGCGCTCGACCGGGCCATGTGGCCCGAGGCGTTGAGAAAGTCGGTGGAATTCGTCGGTGGATCGGCGGTGTCGCTTTATTCCAAGAACGCCGCGCGCAAGACCGGTAATACGGTCTTGCGCTGGAACTCCAGGCCAGACGCGGTGGTGATAGATTACTTCGACGGATTTGCAAAAATCGATCCTGTTACGACCTGCCAGTTTCTGTTTGAAGTGGGGCAAGTCTACAGCGTCGGGGACTGTATTCCATATTCCGAATTCGTCGAAACGCGAATTTACAAGGAGTGGGCGAGACCCCAGGGCTGGATCGATCATCTCGGGACCAATCTCGACAAATCTGCGACGAGCTTTTCGGTGTTCGGGATTTTCCGGAGCGAAGAGCAGGGCCTCGTCGATGAGGAGATGCGCAGGCGAATGAAACTCATCACGCCGCATGTTCGCCGGGCGGTGCTGATCGGAAACGTGCTTGACCTCCACACGGCGAAGGCGGCGGCCTTCGCGGAAACGTTAAGCGGTCTCGCGGCCGGTGTCTTTCTGGTCGATGAGAACGCCCGCATCGTATTCGCCAACACATCCGGGCAAGCCATGCTCGACGAAGGGAAAATTCTTCGTCAGAAGGATCGCGTGCTGGCGACCGTCGATCCGCGGATAGGGACGACGCTGCTGGACGTCATCGCGTCGGCCGGCGGGGGCGACGCGGCGGTCGGTGTAAACGGGATCGCGGTCCCGCTGTCGCTGCCGCCGGACGAGCTC
>NZ_JADGRI010000292.1 GCF_017881085.1 Bradyrhizobium sp. | reverse complement strand
AGGTTGAATGCGGCCGTCCACCACTTCGATGATCCGATCGCAGCGGCGGGCGAGATCGAGATTGTGGGTCACCAGCAGGAAACTGGTGCCGCTGTCCCGGTTGACCTGGCGCATCAATTCGAAAACGGCGTCGGCGGATTTGGTGTCGAGGTTGCCGGTCGGCTCGTCCGCCAGCACCAGATCCGGGTTCATCGCCAGCGCCCGCGCCACCGCGACCCGCTGCTGCTGGCCGCCCGACATGTTGGTGGCGAGATTGTTGGCGAATTTCTGCAGGCCGACCTGCGCCAGAAGGTCAGACGCCCGCTTCTCGATCTCGGCACTGGCAAAACCGCGGTCCGCCAGCATCGGCATCATCACATTCTCGCGCGCCGTGAAGGCGGAGATCAGAAGGTGATACTGAAACACGAAGCCGATGGTGTGACCGCGCAGATGGGTGATTTCGGTATCGCCCAGCATGCCGGTATCCTGGCCCTTGATGGTGAGCCGGCCGGAGGTCGGCCGGTCGAGCAGTCCGACGATATTGAGCAGCGTGCTCTTGCCCGAGCCGGACGGCCCGATCAGCGCCAGGAATTCGCCGTGCTCGAGTTTGAGGTCGATATCGTGCAGCACCTCGACCTCGGACGGCTGCCCGATATTGTAGGCCTTGCAGACTTTCTCCAATCGCAGGATTTCTTCAGCCACGGATCGCCACCACCGGATCGAGTTTGGCCGCGCGCAGCGCCGGCGCGGTCGCCGCGAGCAGTCCGGTCAGCGTCGCCAAGAGCGCGGTCAGGATGAACAGGCGCCGCTCGAGGATCAGGGGAAACAATTCCGACCCGTCCGCCTGCCGCGCCACCGAATGCCAGTAAACAAGCGCGAACGCGCCCATCGCCGCGCCGAACAGCGAGCCGATAAAGCCGAGCAATCCGCCCTGCAGCAAGAACACCCGCAGGATCTGGCCGCGCGAGGTACCCATCGCGCGCAGGATGCCGATATCCTTCGAGCGCTGGATCACCGAGACGATCAGGACCGCCGCGATGCCGAACGCGACCGACAGCGCGACGAACAGCCTGATCAGCGTATTGGAGGTTTCCTGCGCCTGCACGGCGGTGAAGAACTGCGCGTTGGTCTTGATCCAGCTGTCGGCCTCCACCGCATTGGCCGCCTGAATGCGCTGGGCGATCGCCTCCGCGGCATAGATATCGGTGATGGTCATGTCGATGGTGGTGACGCCGCCGATCATGCCGAGCAGCGACTGCGCGGTGCGCAACGCCACGTAGCTTGCGCGCTGGTTGACGCCCTTGTTGCCCAGATCGACCAGGCCCGAAATCGTCAGTACGCGGTTGGCGCCATTGGCCGCCTGGATGTTCAGCTTGTCGCCGACGGTGGCGCCGAGATCCTTGGCGAGTTCGATGCCGATGATGATGTCCTCGCTGGTCAGCCGCGGCTCGCCGGCGACGACGTAATCGGGAACCTTGACGATCTTGAAATAGGAATCCGGCTCGACGCCGGACAGCGTGATGGCGCGGCTGGCATCGCCGCGCACGGCGAGCGCGGAGCCCGACATGGTCGGAGCGACCGCGGTCACTTCCGGCATCGCCAGCATCTGGGCGCGGATCTTGGGCCACTGGTCGATCGAGATCACGCGCTGGCTCGGACGCTGCACTCTCGCATCCTCGAATTCGCCGGCGCCGCCGCGCAGCGGGCGCGCGATCTGATCGGGCGTCAGCAGCTGGATTTGCGGCTGCGAGGTGAGAACGCGCTTGATGAAATTGGCCTCCAGCCCCGCCAGCATCGCCGACATGAAGACGATGACGCCGACGCCGATGGCGATGCCGCCGACGATGAACAACGTCTGCAGCCGGCCTTCGCGCAGAAACCGCACCGCCGTGATCCATTCGAACGGCAGCCAGTGGTTCATGACACGACGGCCCGCACGCGCTGGCCGGTCAGGACCCCCGAATTCAGCGGGATCGCGACCTCGCCTTCGGTCATTCCCTCCAGGATTTCGACATGGTTGTTGCCGCGCAGACCGAGCCGGACCGGCCGCTTGACGGCGCGGCCGTCCTTGATGCCGAGCACCCAGGGCTGGCCGGACAACGCGTCGTGCACGGAGCGGATCGGGAGCACCAGCGCGCTGTCTTTCGCGGCATCCTCGATATCGACCGAAACCGTCATGTCCTGCCGCAGATAGTCCGGCGGATCGGTCACGTTAAGTTTCACCTCGACGGAGGCGCGGGTGATGTCGATTCCCGGATTGATATAGGAGACGACGGCGGCAAAACGCTGGTCCGGATAGGCGTCCGCCGAGGCCAGCGCCTTCTGCCCCAGCGAGATTTTCCCCAGATTGCGCTCGTCGATCTGCAGCACCAGTTGAACTTCTCCGGCGGGCGCCAGCACCAACAGCGCCTTGCCCGGCTGCACCACCGCGCCGCGCTCGACATTGCGGGTGATCAGCACGCCGTCGCGCGGCGCCGCGATGGTGGCATAGCCGTGCCGCGACTCGGCCGTGTCGAGATTGGCATGCGCCTGGTTGAGCTGGGTCTGCGCCATCACATAGTCGCTGCCGCCGGGGCTTGCGGTGTAGACCTGAAATTCGGCCGTGCGCACCTGGGTTCGCGCAACGTCGAGGGTCTTCTGGGCGTCGTCGAGCGCCGCGCGGGTGGCAAATCCTTCTTTCGCCAGGGTCGAGGTGCGATCGAAGGTCTGCTGGGCATTCAACAGGTTCGCCTTCGCCTGGGTCAGCGCTTCGCGCGCCGAGGGCAGCGTCAGTTCATCGAGCTGCCGCATCCGCGCCTCAGCCTGGGCGACCGCACCCTGCGCCTGCACGACGGCTGCTTTCAGCTCGCGGGATTCCAGCGAGATCAAAGGCTGGCCCTTGGTGACCCGCTCGCCCTCCTGCACCAGAACATCGTCCACGGTGCCGGTGATCTGGCTGCCGATCTCGACCCGATAGGGCGTTTCGACATGGCCGCTGGCGACCACCGTCTCAACCAGATTGCCCCGATGGACCTGATCGACGACGACGGCGGGCCCAAGGATCAGCCGCGCGCCCTGCCAGCCGCCCGCGGCGAGCGCCAGCAGCACTGCCAGGACGAACCATCGGTGGGACCAGATCGCCGCCCCTGCGGCAGAGGCGTTAAGCGTATGCTTTCGCGGAAGCGCAATTGACTGTTCGACCATTTCGACGCCATGCAAATCGCGCCCGAACGGCGGGCGAGGTTTGTTTCCTGAGCTGTGATTATTGATGTGGGGCCGGCGAGCCGGACCGTTTGTCGAACCATAGTGCAACGCCGGTTGCGGACGTTGCGTTAGGTCAAGGGAACGCGCCGGCCGGAAGCCGGGCTGTTCCCTGCCCCGGCGCTACCAGTGATCGCGCCAGCGCCAGTAACGGCCGCGGCCGACATTGGAATCGAGCCGGCCCTTTTGCTCATCGCTCAGCGTCGCATAGAATGCCTCCAGCGCCGGCCGCATGGTGCGGATCGCCTGTAGCATCGTGTCCATGCGTTTTTCCATGGCTTCCGTTCGGCCTGGAAGCGTTGCGGGAACGTCGGTCTGGCATGCATCGCGCATCATCTCGGCCGATTTGATCGATGCCGCCTTGAATTCATCGAACCTGGCGCGCTGTGCGTCGGTGGGTTTGACCAGTTCCGCGATCCGGTCGGTTCGCCACTCGGCAAAGCCGGTGGCGGCCGGATTGCACATCCCGGCAAAACCGCGGCGGCCCGTCATCCAGGACCCCATCATGCCCTGGCCCGACATCATGCCCGGCCCCATCATTCCAGCCCCTATCATTCCAGACCCGGGGCCGTAAGGCTGGGCGGTGGCGGCGGCCAACAATGCCGCGCCCACCAAGGCGACGGCTGCGATCAGCGCGATCCTGAATCTTACGGCCATGGCGCTCTCTCCGGCTTGGGGACTTGAGGCACCCCGCTCAGCTCGGCTGTTTGGCCGAACAAGTGGACATGCCGAACACCTTGTAGGCGGGGCAATACGCAAAGATCGCGGTCAATAGCGGCACGACGCCGATCCAGCCGGTCCAATTCCAACCGGTCTGAGGGAAGCCGATGGGAATGGCATAGGCGATAAGCAAAAGCCCGATCATGACCCTTATAATCCGATCGACCGATCCAACATTGCTCATGGGCTGCGATCCCTTCCGACTGCGGATTGTCGTATAATATCGATAGGCCGCGCAGGCCCCTTGATGTGGGTCAAATGCCGCCCCCCGGAAGCGGGTCACTTCATAGGCTCTCGGAGCCGCGTTCGATTTGCGTGCGATCGCATCGCTTCAGGATCCGCGCAGCGTTCAACTGCATGAATGGGCGTGACGCCTGGCGTTCAAGATTGCTATCTCTCCGGCGATATCCGACGACGGAGCGGTAGCATGTCGAAAACCACCCGTGCGACACTGGTGCTCGGCAAGCTTGGCGTCAAATTCGCCCTGCACAGTTACGATTATGATCCCGACGCCGACCGGATCGGGCTGCAGGCCGCCGAGGCGCTCGGCGTCGAGCCGCGCCGCGTGCTGAAGACGCTGATGGCGGAGGTCGACGGCAAGCCGGTCTGCGTCGTGGTGCCGTCGGATCGTGAAGTCAGCATGAAGAAGCTGGCGGCGATATTTCGCGGCAAGACCGCCAGCATGATGCGGCCGGCCGACGCCGAACGGCTGACCGGATATCATGTCGGCGGCATCAGCCCGTTCGGGCAGAAGAAGCGCGTCCCGGTCGCAGTCGACGCCGCGGCGCTTGAGGAAACCAGCGTGTATCTGAACGGCGGGCAACGCGGATTGCAGATCGAGCTCGATCCGAAGGACGGCGCCAGGGCGCTCGACGCGATCGTGTCGGCGCTGACCGCGTGAGCGGGGGCAGACGCGGATCCGACGCCCCGCCGCTCACGAGGCCGCGCGCAGCTCGGCACTGTTGTCGCGCACGGCGAGCCGCTGCGGCTTCGACAGGAATACGAACGACAGGCACAAGGGCACGATCGCGGCGAGCAACACCGCACCCGCGATCAGCCCGACCGACGGTGATCCCCAAGCGTCCTGCAAATGGCCCACGACCAGAGGCCCGACGGCCATCAGCACGTAGAAGCATGTGTAGAACACCCCAAGTCCGACCGCCCGCTGGTGCGGACCGAGCACCCTTGACGGCAACGAAAGGATGGCTCCCGACAAGGGACCGACCGCAACCCCGAACAGCAGGCAGAAGATGGTCGGAAAGACGCCGGCGACGAACAGCGCAAGCGCCACGGCGGCGACCAGCGCACAGGTGACGATCGCCGAGATCGGCTTGCCCGAGCGATGAACAAGATATCCGCCGGACGGAATGGCCAGGATCGTGCACCAGATCGCCAGGCTGGTCAGGGAGGCCGCAACGGTGGGCGTCGATCCCTGCGCCACCATCAGCAAGGGCGCATAGCTGAAGAACAAGATGCAGGCGAGGTTCATCCCGCCCCAGATCACCCCGGCGATCGTGACCGGAAGCAGAACGGCAACGGGGAGCCCCGCGTGGTCGGTCGCCGCCGGCTGCGTCGGCTGCTCCCGTTCCGAAACAGGGATGAAAGCGCAAAGCACGGCTGTCGCGCAAAGGCTGCCCGATAGCATCACCGCGGGCCATCCCAGGAACTGGGCGATATAGGCCTGAATGGGCAGAGCGAGCATCGCCCCGAACGGCCAGCTCATCTGCAGCAGCGACATCGCAAGGACGATTTCGCGGCTGTCGAACCAGTCCACCGTCATCTTGGTGGCCACCAGAACCACAATCGTCGCGCCGACGCCGCCGATCGTGCGCGCGACGAGCGCCACCGCAAAACCATCGGAGCAGCTCAACGCCGCTCCGGAAATCGCCATCATCGCCAGCCCGGCAAGCCCGAGCTTCTTTTCGCGAAAGCGTTGGCCCAATAACCCGGCCGGAAACGCAACCACGATTCCGGGCAGCAGATAGGCCCCGAGCAGCATGCCGATTTGGGAGTAATTGATTCCAAAATCCTGCATCAGCAGGTTCGCGGTCGATCCGATCGACTGGAACTGAAATCCCGTCGCCGCCCGCGCCGCGAACAGCACCGCAAGGATCATCCATCTTCGGCCCGGCATCCGCGCCTCTCCGATCAATCCGGGTGCTCGCCGCTGACGAGGTCGACGCTGAGGGAGTTGGAGAACTCGGACAGCTCCTCCTCGGAGATCTCGTGAAGCGAAAGACGAAGCTGCATGATGGCCAGATCGATCAGATGGCCGGCAAAGGAAGCCCCCCGGGAAACAACGATGTGACGTTGCTCCGTCAAAACCTGGACGACGTTGCGCAGCCGGCGCGCACTGAGCTCATCCATATCGATGCCCCCTGAAACTGCGCGGCGAAGTCGCGACCAGCCAGTGGCGCGTAGTCACGGTGTCGGCGAACAATCCAATGGCGTTCGTCGTGACGGCGTGGACCGCCACTGCGTCGGTGGCGATTCGACCACGACTCGCGGAAGCATCGCTGAGGAAAGTAACGCGATGGCCCCGATGGGAAGCATCGATCGCGGTTGCAAGACATGTCTCTTCGGCGACAAGGCCGGCAATCGCGAAGTTTCCGATCCGGGAAACCACATCCTCAAATAGCTGGTTGGTGTAGCAGGAAGGTTGCGGCCGTTCGAATACCATATCGGATCGCTTCGGCTCGAAGCCCGAAATCCACGCGGACTGCCCTGCGCGTTCGGTCGTGCCCGGATTGCGCGACGGCCTGGTAAACGCGATTGGCAGGCCGAGACTTCGCGCATGCCGCAGCGCGCGGGTGCAGTTTTCCATCGAACGCGCGAGGTCGGACGCCCGATCCTTCGCGAGTTCGTCATAGTTCGATTCCTGCAGGTCGACCATGACGAGCAAACGACTGCTCGATGGGCTGACGTAAGAGCGCATATCTATGACGGAGTTCATCAGGCGCCCGCCACCAAGCTGATGCCTCGGCTCGCCGACTTTTCAAGAATGCC
>NZ_JADGRI010000059.1 GCF_017881085.1 Bradyrhizobium sp. | reverse complement strand
TTTCTTCTTCGGCTGCTGCTTCTTCAACACTTCTTCGCGGGCCTTGGCCGCATCATCGGACAGCTGCACCGTCAGGCGATCCGGCAGCCGCATGTCGACGGCAACGATATCGCGCGAGAACAGCCGGTCTTCCTTGTCGAGCTTGCTCAGGCTCGCCAGCGCGTTGCCGACATCGTTTTCCGGCAGCCTGATATCGAGACCGTCCTTGAGCCGCAGGTTCCAGCGCCGCTCGCCGACGAAAATCGCGGCCTTGGTCACCGAGTTCACCTGCGGATAGCGCGCCAGCAGCGCCAGGAAATCCTTGGCATGGGTCTCGGCGCCCTTGCCGACCACCAGCGGCAGCGAGAGGAAGCCGCGCGACAGATAGGGCTCCAGCACCGCGCCGTCATCCGATATCACCGAAACCCGGCCATCGCGCTGCCACAGCGCGAAGGCCGAGCGCTCGACGATGTCGATCTGGAGCTGGCCGGGATAAAGCTTCAGCACGGTGGCGTCGGCGATCCAGGGATTGGCTTTCAGCCTGTCGCGCACCGCGGCGGCGTCGAGGAACAACAGCGAGGAGCGGCCGTTGACGCCGCCGGTCGCGAGCACTTCGTCCTGGGTCAGTTGCTTGCGGCCGTTGATGGCGACCGTGGTGATGCGAAATCCCGCCGAATTGGCGATCGCGTTGCGGGTGTCGCTCATCGCCGAGGTCAGTTCCTCGAGGTGACCGCCCTTGACGATACCGAAGGCGGCGCTGCCGAGCAGCAGCAGCACGGTCAAGGTGGCGCCGGCGCGGTTCGGCACGTAGCGCTCGACAGCGGCGATCAGCCGGTGCGGCGGCCCGCGCTCGATCGAGGGTTTGGTGACGGAGCGATCGCGGGTCAGCCACTCGCGCAGCAATATGACCGCGCCGATGGCGGCGGCCTTCAGGTCAGTTTGGGGCCTCAGCGATCTCTGCGATCGAGCGAGGCGTCCTGCACCATCCATTGCACGAGCTCGTCAAAGTTATGCCCGCAAACGCTTGCGAGTTCTGGCACAAATGACGTCTCGGTCAGCCGGGCTTTTGGGGTTCAGGCCTCAAGGCAGAAGAGGCCATTTGTTCCCTCGATGCGGTCGCAGAAAGCGGAACATCCGCAACAGCTCACGCCCCGGCAGCCAAGCGCCACATGCGCCGCCAGCGTTAACCTTCGGACTTCCTGGTTAACAAATGGTAAAATAGGTCTGGGCAGGACAGTTTTTGGCCAGCTTTCTGAGTAGTTTGGCGGAAATTGTTAAAATTTTACTAATGGAACAATTTCGATGCCGTTAGGTGCGTCCCTTGTCGGCGGCGAGGGAGATATCTACGGATGAGCAGCACTCGGCGGATTTCGGGCCTCACGGGGATTGCATGAAAAATGCGGCCATCGAATCGGCTGTTTCCAAGAGCACGGGACCGCGCCGCTTTATCCTCCAGGCCCTTGATCCCGATCACGGCAGTCCGGTGCTTGAGGCCCTTTTCCTCGTTACCGAACTCGAAGACCTTCGCGCCCTGCTCGACATTAATGCTGGCGACGATCCGGAGCTTGAAGGCTCATACACCCTCGACGCGGCCGAACTCTCTGCAATCACGGAGCGCTTTGGCATCGCCTTCGATCCGGAGGGGCGCGAGGCCCGTCTGGAATCATGGCACTCGATACGCCTCGTCCCCTATTTGGTCCATAACGGCTATGAATTGCCGCTCTTGCTTGAAGGCAGGAAGCAGTTGGCCCGCTTCAGCGAAGCCTATCCGCCGGATCGGCATTTTGACGAAGAGAAGTTCGATCGTTACGTGGCGCAAGGCCTTCTCCACAAGGAAGTGGTCGTCGAGCCGTTCGAGCGGCCGTACCGCCGGAAGGATGGTCAGGTTTTTGAGGGCCAACGCACTGCTTACTACACCCGCAAAGGTGAGGAATGGCGAATCCCGGCATCAAAGCTCATCTGGGGTGCGGCTGCGAAGTCCAAATGGAACGAAGATTTCGAGCGCATGCAAGGCACGCTGTTCGGATACGAGGAATGGCAGAACGACTGGTGGCTCGCCGATCTCCATAAGCGTCGCGGCGGATTTGGTTGCCTGCCGATCTATCGTGCCGTCAGCGCAGAAGACCTGGCGTGGATCGAGACGACCGGCTATCGCGCGCTGCCGCCCACGGATGACTCCGCCCTCGCGGTTAATCTGCTTTACGAGCCACCCGATGATGACGCGGCGCGACACCTAATGGAAGGCAGCGGTGCCGCCGCTCTCGTGCGGCTCAGTGTGCGCAGTCCGAATTTCCTCGGACTCGTGGACGGGCAGTCGGGGCCCGACTATGCCGTCCCGGCCCCGCGCATCAAGGATTTGAATCGGAACATCGTCGGCGAAATTGAAATTGTCGCGCGTGCGTTGAGCCCTGAATAACCGAATCGAACCGTCCGGCTGACCGCGCAGGATCCCTTAGGGGTCCTGACCTATTTTTGCGCGCGCTTTTCCGCCAACGCGATCTGGCCGCGCAGAAAATCGGCGAATTCGATTCCCTGGGCCTTGAGCGCCTTCGGAAACAGCGAGGCCTTGGTCAGGCCCGGCAAAGTGTTGGTTTCGAGATAGATCGGCCCCTTGTCCGAGACGATGAAATCGGTCCGCGAATAGCCGCCGCATGACAGTGCGTTGTGCGCGCGCAGGGCAAGATCCATGATCTGCGCGTTCACGTCGGGGGCGAACCGGGCGGGACAGATTTCCTGCGTCGCCTTGGCGATATATTTGGCCTCGTAGTCGAACGCGCCCTCCGCCGGTATGATCTCCACCGGCGGAAGTGCGATCAGCGTGCCATCGAGTTGCTCCAGCACGCCGCACGTCGCTTCCTGCCCTGCGATGAAGGGTTCGATGACATATTCTTCGCTCTTGGCCGCGCGGCGGACGGCGACGAGATCCTGCTTCGCGTTGACAAAGATCAGCCCATAGCTGGAGCCGTCACGGGTCGGCTTTGCAATCAGCCTGCCGTACTCGGCAAACGCCGCGTCCAGATCCTCCAGCGCAATACCGGCCGGCGCCTTGACCCCGGCGATCGCGGCAAACCGCTTGGCGGCGACCTTGTCGAAGGCGAGATGCGACGACGCCGAGCCGGAACCGGTAAAGGGAATTCCGCGCAGCTCGCACATAACCTGAAGTTCGCCATTCTCCGCGGTGCCGCCGTGCAGGCCGAGCACCAGCAGGCGGTCCTCTGCCCTCGCCCGGTCAAGCGCCGGTTCGATCCTGCCGAGGCTGGGCGTGCCGGGCCTGAACGGATGCTCGAACGGCCGCGAATGCCTCAGCAGCACCTCGGAGGAGGTTTCATGTACGGTGTCGTCGGCATCCCAGAACCACAGATCGGCGTCGGGCAAGGCCGAATGCAGCGCCTGGGCTGACGCCACCGACACCAGGCGCTCTTTATTCGTGCCGCCGAAAAGAATGGTGATCCGCATCAGTCTCGCTCGATTCCGATCCGCTTGATTTCCCAGTGTAGCTCAATTCCGGACTTTTCCTTCACCCGGGCGCGGACGGTCTCGCCCAGGGTTTCGATGTCGTGACCGGTCGCGTTGCCGGTATTGATCAGGAAATTGCAGTGCATTTCCGACACCTGCGCGCCGCCGACGCGCAGGCCGCGGCAGCCCGCGGCATCGATCAGCTTCCAGGCGCTCTGGCCGGGCGGGTTCTGGAAGGTCGAGCCGCCGGTCTTTTCGCGGATCGGTTGCGCGGTCTCGCGGTGGGCCTGCACCTCGCTCATCCGCGCGCGGATCGCCTCCGGTGCGGCGATGGCCCCGCGAAAGCGCGCAGAGGTGAAGATGATCGAAGGGTCGACGCCGCTGCCGCGGTAGACGAATTTCATCTGCGCGTTGGTAAGGGTGTGCTTCTCGCCGTCGCGGCTGACGCCTGACGCCTCGATCAGGACGTCCCTGGTCTCCGCGCCGTTGGCGCCGGCATTCATGCGCAGCGCGCCGCCGACGGTGCCGGGGATGCCGAAGAAGAATTCCAGCCCGCCGATGTTGGCCGCCGCCGCGGTCTCGGCGACGCGCTTGTCGAGCGCGGCGGCGCCGGCGCTGACGATGTCACCAGCGGCGCTGGCGTCGCCGAAACCGCGCGGCGACAAGCGGATCACCACGCCCGGCAGGCCACCGTCGCGCACGATCAAATTGGAGCCGACGCCGACGACCGTGACCGGCAATTCGCCCGGCAGATGCTTGAGGAAATAGGCGAGATCGTCTTCATCGATCGGTGTGAACAGCAGCTGCGCCGGGCCGCCGACCCGAAACCAGGTCAGCTCCGCGAGCGACTGGTTCGCCAGCAGCCGCCCGCGCAACTGCGGCATCGCGGCCTTGAGGTCGGGCGTGATGTCGGGGAAAGCCACCTCTACCCCAGCGCCTTCAATTCGCCCGGCAGCGCGTAGGCCCATTGCGTGATGTTGCCGGCGCCGAGGCAGACGACGAGGTCGCCGCGGCTGGCGATGCCGTGAACGACGCCGGCGAGCGCGGCGGAATTTGGCAACGGGATCACCTCGCGATGGCCGTGCGCGCGCAGGCCCAGCACGAAATGATCGCGGTCGATCCCGGGAATTGGCGCTTCGCCCGCCGGATAAACCTCGGCGACGACCACCGTGTCGGCGTCGTTGAAGCAGGTGCAAAATTCCTCGAACAGCGATTGCAGCCGGGTGAAGCGGTGCGGCTGCACCACGGCGATGATCTTGCCGTTGGTGGATTCTCGCGCCGCCCTCAGCACCGCGGCGATCTCGACGGGATGATGACCGTAGTCGTCGATGACGGTGACGCCGTTCCACTCGCCGGTCTTGGTGAAGCGCCGCTTCACGCCGCCAAAGCCGGCGATCGCCTTGCGGATGACATCGTCCGCGAGCCCCAGTTCATGGGCCACCGCGATCGCCGCCGTGGCGTTGAGCGCGTTGTGCCGGCCCGGCATCGGCAGATGCAGATCGGCGATCTCATGCGCGATATCGGTCTTGCGGTCGCGGAATGCGACCCTGAAACTGGAGCCTCCGCCCATCGGGGTGAGATCGACCAGCCGCGCGTCGGCCTGCGGATTTTCGCCATAGGTGATGATGCGGCGATCCTCGATATTGCCGACGATGCTCTGCACCACGGGATGGTCGATGCACATCACGGCAAAACCGTAGAACGGCACGTTCTCGACGAAATGGCGGAACGCGTCCTGCACGGCCTCGAAGGTCTTGAAATGATCGAGATGCTCGGGGTCGACATTGGTGACGATGGCGACATCGGCCGGCAGTTTCAAGAATGTGCCGTCGCTCTCGTCGGCCTCCACCACCATCCAGTCGCCGGCCCCCAGCCGCGCATTGGTGCCGTAGGCATTGATGATGCCGCCGTTGATCACGGTCGGATCGAGATCGCCGGCATCGAGCAGGGCTGCGACCATCGAGGTCGTGGTGGTCTTGCCGTGGGTGCCGGCGATGGCGACGCAGCTTTTGAGCCGCATCAGCTCGGCCAGCATTTCGGCGCGGCGCACCACCGGAATGCGCTGGGCGCGCGCCGCCATCAGCTCGGGATTGTCGCGCTTGATCGCGGTCGACACGACCAGCACATCGGCGCCGGCGACGTTCTCGGCCTTGTGGCCGACGGTAATCTTAATGCCCTTGTCGCGCAGCCGGCCGACATTGGCGCCCTCGGATGCGTCGGAGCCCTGCACGGTGTAGCCGAGATTGCACAGCACTTCGGCGATGCCGCTCATGCCGATCCCGCCGATCCCGACGAAGTGGATGGGTCCGATCTCGCGCGGCAGTCTCATGAGGTAATTCCTGACATTGGGAGTACTGGATGCCCCGCTTTCGCGGCGCATGACAAGGGCAATTTTGCCGGCGATTGCCTAGATTCCGGCGACTTTCATCACCAGATCGGCCAGCCGCTCGGCAGCGTCCAGCCGGCCGACGGTGCGGGCGCTGGCTGCCATCGCGGCCAGCCGTGCGGGCTCGGCGGCGAGTGCGGAGATTTCCGCCGCCAGCCGGTCGGGAGTGAAATCGGCCTGCGGGATCCGCAAGCCGCCGCCCGCCTGTGCCAGCACGCCGGCATTGGCGAACTGGTCCTGGTCGATCGAGCCGGGCAGCGGCACCAGGATCGACGGCCGGCCGATCGCGGCGAGCTCGGCCACGGTCCCGGCGCCGGACCGCGACACCACCAGATGATTGGACGCCAGCCGCGCCGGGAGATCGCTGAAGAACGGCGCCAGTTCGGCGTTGATCTCGAGCCGGTCATAGACCGCGCGCACCCTTGCCATGTCCTCTTCGCGCACCTGCTGGGTGAGGACCAGCCGGTTCCACAGCGCCGGCTCCAGCCGCTCGACGGCTGATGGCACGATATCGGCCATCACGCGCGCGCCCTGGCTGCCGCCGACCACGAGCAGCCGAAACGGCCCCGCCGGTTCGGGCGCGACATAATTCACCCCGGCCGCCGCCAGGATCGCCGGCCGCATCGGCGTGCCGACCGTGGTGGTCTTGCTTGCCAGCGCCGGATCGCGATCGAGCACGCCGGGCAGCGAGGTCGCGATCGCACTGACGTGGCGAGCGAGAAAACGGTTGGCGCGGCCGAGCACGGCGTTGGCGTCGTGAATGATGCCGGGCACGCCGAACAGCTTTGCCGCCAACAGCGGCGGCAGCGTCGGATAACCGCCGAAGCCGACCACGGCCTTAGGTCTCAACCGTCGCATCAGATTGAGCGAAACGGCGGTGCCGGCGATGAGCATGGCTCCGGTATAGGCCAGCGACCAAGGCGTGCGGCTGCGCACGGTCTCGCTCGGCACTACGTCGATCGTGTCCTTTGAAAACAAACCGCTATAGCGCAGCGCGCGGGAATCGGTCGCGAGCCGCACGCGCAAGCCGCGCCTGATCAGTTCCACGCCGAGCGCCTCGGCGGGAAACAGATGGCCGCCGGTGCCGCCCGCGGCCAGCAGGATGAGGGGGGAAGTGTCCATGACCTCAGATAGCCGACGGCGCGGCGTTAGTCATTAGAGCGTTTTCAAGCGAAGTGGATACCGGTTCGCGTTAAGAAAACGCGTCAGAACAAGAAGGTAGGGCCGGGTTCTGATTCAATCAGAACCTGAGCCCTACGCGTAACTGCTGACCGCGTTGGCGTTGGCGTCGCCGATCGATTCCATCTCGGTGCGCGGCCGTTGCCTGGTCAGCGCCAGCATCATGCCGACGCCGTAGGCCAACGAGACCATCGACGAGCCGCCATAGGAGATGAACGGCAGCGTCATGCCCTTGGCCGGGATCAGCTGCAGATTGACCGACATGTTGATCGCAGCCTGCACGCCGAACAGGATCGCGAGGCCGGAGGCTGCGAACCGCGCGAACATATCCTCGGTCGCATAGGCGCGCGACAGCGCGCGGATCACGATGAAGGCGAACAACGCCAGCAGCGCGAGACAAAGAGTGATGCCGAACTCCTCCGCCGCCACCGCGAACACGAAATCGGTGTGGCTGTCCGGCAGGCTGCGCTTGGCGATGCCTTCGCCGGGGCCAAGCCCGAACCAGCCGCCATTGTAGAAGGCTTCCATCGCGGTATCGACCTGGAAGGTGTCGCCCGACGCCGGATTCATGAAACGCTTGATGCGGCCCGCGACGTGCGGCACCAGCAGATAGGCCGCGAACAGCCCGGCGCTGGCCGCGCCGCCTAGCCCCAGCACCCAGATCATCCGCATGCCCGCGATGAAGAACAGCGCGCCCCATACCAGCAGAATCAGCATGGTCTGGCCGAAATCGGGTTCCATCACCAGGAGCGAAATCAGCGTCATCAGCAGCACCAGCGCCATCGAGGTCGCGGGCATCTCCGGCCGCCGCGCCGATTCCGCAAACAGCCACGCCGCCAGCACCACGAAGGCGGGCTTGGCGGATTCGGAAGCCTGGATGTTGACGCCGATCAGGGTGATCCAGCGCCGCGAACCCTTGACCTCCGGCCCGATCAGCAGCGTCGCCACGATCAGCGCGATCGAGATCACGAACACGATCAGCGCGGCGCGGCGGATCTGCCGCGGCGACAGGAACGACACGCCGATCATCACGATGAAGGACGGCAGCAGAAACAGAACATGGCGGTTGAAGAAGTGGAAGGGATCGAGCCCGATCCGGGTCGCCACCGGCGGGCTCGCCGCCAGCGACAGAATGATGCCGCCCAGGATCAGCGCGATGATCGCCCCGAGCTGCAGGCGATCGACCGTCCACCACCATTCGCTCAGGGGGTTGCGTTCTTCACGGGAGATCATGGGCATTCCCTGGCGGCAAAAGGGTTTGCCCATTGGTCGCCCAGGTTGGTTTCCAAGCGGTTAATGGATTCGCTATCTTTTGGGATTGGCGCGAAGTCGATCCATAAAAGGTCGTCATACCCGCGAAGGCGGCTGTCTGACGATGACGGCGATGAGTTCACACTACCGGCTTGACGCCGGACAGCGCGGTGACGAGGTCGCGGAACTTGGTGCCGCGAATTTCGAAATTGCGGTACTGGTCGAACGAGGCGCAGGCCGGCGACAGCAGCACCACGGGATCGGTGAGCCCGGAGGCCTCGGCATCGCGCGCGGCGTTGGCCACGGCGACCTCGAGCGTTTCCGAAATCTCGTGCGGCACGCTCTTGCCGAGCGTGCCCGCAAATTCCTGCGCCGCCTCTCCGATCAGATAGGCCTTGCGGATGCGCGGAAAATATTCGGTCAGGCCGGTGATGCCGCCGACCTTCGGCTTGCCGCCGGCGATCCAGAAAATGTCGGCAAAGGACGACAGCGCATGCGCCGCGGCGTCCGCATTGGTGCCCTTGGAATCGTTGACGAACAGCACATTGCCGCGGCGGCCGACCTGCTCCATGCGGTGCGCGAGGCCGGGAAAGCTGCGCAGGCCGCTCTGCAGGGTCTCGGTGGAGAGGCCGAGCGCGAGCGCACAGGCCGCGGCACAGGCCGCATTCTGCGCGTTGTGCAGGCCACGCAGCGAGCCGATGCCGCCGATCCGCGCGATCTCGCTGCGCGCGCCGCCGGCGGCGCGCCAGATGATCTCACGCTCGACATAGACGCCGTCGGGCAGCGGATTCTTCACGGAGACCCGCACCACGCGCTGGCCGGCCTGCTCGATGCGGTCGGCCGTGTTGCGGCTAAAGCCGTCATCGACGCCGACGATCGCGGTGCCCTGTTTCTGCACGCCCGCGACCAGGCGCTCCTTCACCGCGGCGTAATGTTCCAGCGTGCCGTGTCGATCGATATGGTCTTCGCTGACATTGAGCAGGATGCCGACGGATGGATCGAGCGAGGGCGCCAGATCGATCTGGTAGGACGACATCTCGATGACGTGCACCCGTCCCGTGCGCGGCGGCTCCAGCGACAGGATCGCGGTGCCGATATTGCCGCCCATCTGCGTATCGTAACCGGCGACACGCATCAGATGCGCAATCAGCGCCGTCGTGGTCGACTTGCCGTTGGTGCCGGTGATGGCGACGAACGGTGCATCCGGGGCATGACGGCGCCGTTCCCGGCAGAACAATTCGATATCGCCGATCACCTCGACGCCGGCCTGTTGCGCCGCCAGCACGGTCCAGTGCGGCGCCGGGTGGGTGAGCGGCGCGCCCGGTGTCAGCACCAGCGCTGCGAAATTCGCCCACGATACGTTGCGCAAATCCGCGGTGATGAATCCGGCCTGGACTGCCTTGGCGACGTTGTCGGCATTGTCGTCACCGGCGATCACTTCGGCGCCGCCCGACTTCAGGGCGAGACAGCTCGCCAGGCCCGAGCCGCCAAGGCCGAACACCGCAACGGTCTTGCCCGCGAAGGAGGTGACGGGGATCATGATTTTGTCCCTGTCATTCCGGGGCGTGCGAAGCACGAACCCGGAATCTCGAGATTCCGGATTGACGCTTCGCGGCCTCCGGAATGACGACGGAGGGTATGCAACACGCTCACCGCAGTTTCAGCGTGGAGAGGCCGGCGAGCGCCAGCATCACCGAAATGATCCAGAACCGGATCACGATTTGCGGCTCGGTCCAGCCGAGCTGTTCGAAATGGTGATGGATCGGCGCCATCCTGAACACGCGCTTGCCGGTGAGCTTGAACGACACCACCTGCACGATCACCGAGACCGCTTCCAGCACGAACAATCCGCCGATCACCGCCAGCACGATCTCGTGTTTGACCGCGACCGCGATCGAACCGAGCATGCCGCCGAGCGCAAGCGAGCCGGTATCGCCCATGAAGATCGACGCTGGCGGCGCGTTGAACCACAGGAATCCCAGGCCAGCACCGAGCACCGCGCCGCACAGCACCGCGAGTTCGCCGGTGCCGGCGACGTAGTTGATCTGCAGGTAATCCGCGAACACCGCGTTGCCGGCGAGATAGGCGATCAGGCCGAAGCTCGCGGCCGCGATCATGACCGGCACGATGGCGAGACCGTCGAGGCCGTCGGTCAGGTTGACCGCGTTGCCGGCGCCGACAATGATGAACGCGCCGAAGATCACGAAGAACCAGCCGAAGTGCAGCGCGATGTCCTTGAAGAACGGCAGCACCAGCGCGGTCGAGAACGGGTCGCGCCCGAGCCGGACCAACGCGTAGCACGCCGCGAGCGCGATCACCGCCTCGATCGCCAGCCGGAATTTTCCGGAAAACCCGCCGTGGGACTGCTGCGTCACCTTCAGGTAATCGTCGTAGAAGCCGACGAAGCCGAAACCGAGCGTCACCGCCAGCACGATCCAGACGTAGGGGTTGAGCGGATTGGCCCACAGTAGCGTCGAGACCACCAGGCCGGACAGGATCATCAGCCCGCCCATGGTCGGCGTGCCCTTCTTGGTGAGGAGATGCGATTGCGGGCCGTCGGTGCGAATCGGTTGGCCCTTGCCCTGGCGAATCCGCAAATGGTCGATGATCCAGGGACCGAACAGGAAGACGAACAACGCGCCGGTCACCATCGCGCCGCCGGTGCGAAAGGTGATGTAGCGGAACACGTTCAGGAACGTCCGGAACATCGCCATGCCGGGAACGGTGTTGGAAAGATCAATCAGCCAGTAAAACATTCATTCGCCCTATACCGCGGCTTCGTCGAGCGCGGTCTTTCCGGGAAAGCGCTTCTCGAGCGCATTCACAATCGTTTTCATCTTCGAGCCGAGCGACCCCTTGACCATGATCGCGTCGCCGGAGCGAATCGCATCCGTCAGTTGCGCTTCGAGACCGGCTGAGCTATCGGCATAGCCGCCCCGTTTACCCGTGGAAAGCGCGTCCCACAAGTTGCGCATCAACGGCCCACAACAATAAACCAGATCGATCTGGTTGGCCTTGATCGCTTCATTGAGACCGCCATGCAGCGCCGGGCCGGTGGGGCCGAGTTCGAGCATATCGCCGAGCACCGCGATGCGACGGCCATGCGGACCCACCACGGCCTGGCCCAGCACGTTCAGCGCCGCCGCCATCGACGCCGGATTGGCGTTATAGCTTTCGTCGATCAGCGTCGCCTCGCCGCGCGCGAGTTCCAGCCTGCGGCGCACGCCCCGGCCCGCCGGCGGCTCGAGCTGCGACAGCGACAGCGCGGCGAGCGCCAGATCCGCGCCGGCGAGCGAGCTTGCCGCCAGCACCGCCAGCGAGTTCATCGCCATGTGCCGGCCGGGCATGCCGAGCTTGTAGGTGACCTCATGGCCGAGAATATCGGCGTGCACCGCCGAACAGGTCTCATGCAGCGCCACGTCGAGCAGCCGCGCGTCGGATTTTTCACCCGAGCCGAACGAGACGATGCGCGAGATGCCGAGCTCCGTGGCGCGCGCCTGCAGCCTTGCGAATTGCGAATTGTCGCGGTTGAGCACGACGGCGCCGCCGGGTTCGACGCCGTCGAAGATTTCCGCCTTCGCGTCGGCGATCGCCTCGATGCCGGCGAAGAACTCCAGGTGCACCGGTTCCACCGTGGTGATGATGGCAATCTGCGGCCGCACCATCTTGACCAGCGGCTCGATTTCGCCCGGGTGATTCATGCCGATCTCGAAGATCGCAAAACGCACATTGGCCGGGCAGCGCGCCAGCGACAGCGGCACGCCCCAGTGATTGTTGAACGACGCGGCCGAGGCGTGAGTTTCGCCTTGTGCTGACAGCACGCAGCGCAGCGCCTCCTTGGTCGATGTCTTGCCGACGGATCCGGTGACCGCAATCACCTGCCCGGCAAGACGGGCGCGCGCGGCGCGGGCAAGATCGCGCAGGCCGGCGAGCACGTCGCCAACCACCAACAGCGGCGCATCATCGGGGAATTTGCCGCGCTGGGCGGCCTCGACCACCGCGAGCGCAGCGCCCGCCTTCAAGGCGGCCATGACAAAATCGTGCCCGTCATGCACGTCGCCCTTGATGGCGAAATAAGCCTCGCCCGGCGCGATGCTGCGGCTGTCGATGGAAAGACCCGACACGGCCTTCGGCAACGCGCCGTTGATCGAGGCGAGCATCGCCTGCGTCATCGCCTCTGAAGTCCATAGCGGCGCCGCGCTCATGCGACCCTCGGGGCGAGGGCTGCGGCCACCGCGTCATGATCGCTGAACGGCAGCGTGCGTTCGCCGACGATCTGACCCGTCTCGTGACCCTTGCCGGCGATCAACAGCGCATCGCCTGGCTGCAGCGCTGAAATCGCGGTGCGGATCGCCTCGGCGCGGTCGCCGATTTCTTTCGCGCCCTTCGCCGCGCTCAGGATCGCCGCACGAATGCTTTCCGGATTCTCGCTGCGCGGATTGTCGTCGGTGACGATGACGGTGTCGGCATTCTCTGACGCGATCGCGCCCATCAGCGGACGCTTGCCGGCATCGCGGTCGCCGCCGGCGCCGAACACCACGACGAGCTTGCGCTTGGCGTAAGGCCGCAGCGCCTGCAGCGCCTTCGCCAGCGCATCCGGCTTGTGGGCGTAGTCGACGAAGATCGGCGCGCCGTTGCGCTCGGCGACCCGCTCCAGCCGGCCCTTTGCACCCTCGAGCAGTTCGAGTTCGGCAAAGACGGCGCTGGGTTCGCTGCCGGTGCCGATCGCAAGGCCGGCCGAGACCAGCGCGTTCTCGATCTGGAATTCGCCGACCAGCGGCAGCCGGACGGAATGCTTTTTCCCGCGATGTTCGAGCGTGAGGTTTTGCGCAAAACCGTCGACATCAGCCTCGACCAGCCGGATGCCCTCGCCCGCGCCGTCGCCGTTGCGGCCGACCGCGACGATCCGCAATTTTTTCGCGCGCGCCGCGTCGATCACGGCCTGCGAACAATCATGATCGGCCGAGATCACCGCGGCACCGTTGGCGGCGACGAGATCGCGGAACAGCCGCAGCTTGGCGGCAAGGTAATGCGCGACATCAGGGTGATAATCCATGTGGTCGCGCGACAGATTGGTAAAACCGCCGGCGGCGATCCGCACGCCGTCCAGCCGGTACTGGTCGAGCCCGTGCGACGAGGCCTCCAGCGCCAGATGGGTGACGCCGTCGCGCGCGATCTCGTCGAGCTGGCGGTGCAGCGCGATCGGATCCGGCGTCGTCAACGAACCGTAGATGGTGCGCTTCGGCGATACCAGGCCGATGGTTCCGATGCTGGCGGATTCATGACCGAGCCGCTGCCAGATTTGCCGCGTGAAGGCGGCGACCGAGGTCTTGCCGCTGGTGCCGGTGACCGCCGCGATCGTTGCCGGCTGCCTGGAGAAGAATTTCGCCGCCGCCAGCGCCAGCGCGCGGCGCGGATTGGGCGTGACGACAAAGGGGACGCGAGGCGCGTCTTGCGGCGGATGATCGCCCGCCAAAGCCACAGCGCCGGAGGCAATCGCCTGGTCGACGAAGCGTGCACCGTCGGTCCTGGCGCCGGCGAGCGCGAAGAACAGGTCGCCGGGCTTCACCGCGCGGCTGTCCACGGCAAGGCCTGTAACCTCGGCGGCTTCGGCCCGCGGGTCGATGGTAGCGTCATCGCTGAACAGGTCGCGAAGTCTCATGATCTTCCAGTCCGTCCGGCGCGTCCTACGCCTTACTGGTTTGTCCTCGATGCCGCAAGAATAAGGCGGTCGGACGGCGGCAAATCGAAACGCGGCTCGATGCCCAGAAGCGGTGCAATACGCTCGATCACCTTGCCGCCGGTCGGCACCGCGTTCCAGCCGGAGGTGATGAAACCATAGGTTTCCTTCAGCGACTGCGGCTCGTCCAGCATGACCAGAAGCTGGTAGCGGGGATTGTCGGCCGGCAGGATCGCGGTGAAAGCGGTGAGCACGCGCTTCTTGGCGTAGCGGCCGTTGACGACCTTTTCGGCCGTACCCGTCTTGCCGCCGATGTAATAACCCTTGACGTCGGCTTTCCTGGCGGTGCCGATTTCGGCATTCAGCCGCATCAGGTATCGCATCTTCTCGGAGGTCTCGGGCTTGATCACCCGCCTGGCCATTGCCAGGGCTTCCTGCTCGGTGCGCTTCAGGAAAGTCGGCGGAATCAGGTAACCGCCGTTCACCAGCGCGTCGATACCCATCACCGCCTGCAGC
Organism: Bradyrhizobium sp.; assembly: GCF_017881085.1. GTDB lineage: Bacteria > Pseudomonadota > Alphaproteobacteria > Rhizobiales > Xanthobacteraceae > Bradyrhizobium. Next base: position 6,266 of record NZ_JADGRI010000059.1, on the reverse strand, counting down.
GGCGCCACCGCGATGCCGTGCCCGAAGGCGATCGTCACCGTGTTGAGTTCGGACCAGTGCTTCGGCAGGATCGGGGAAGCGCTCTCCGGCAATTCGGTGCGCAGCCGCTCCATTTGTCCCATCTTGCGCAGGAACGCCTTGTGAGCCTCGACGCCCTGCGACAGCGCGATCCGCGCCGCGCCGACGTTGGAGGAGAAGGTGAAGACCTCTCTCATGTTGAGGAAGCGGCCCTTCGGCTCGTCGTCATGAATCGTGAACTTGCCGTAGTGCAGCGGGCCGCGCGCGTCCCACAGCGAGTTGAGATCGTATTTGCCGGAATCCAGCGCCATCGCCAGCGTGAAGGCCTTGAAGGTCGATCCCAACTCGTAAACACCCGTCGTCAAGCGGTTGATGCGATCGGGATCGTGCGCCTCCCTCGGATTGTTGGGATCGAAATCCGGCACCGACACCATCGCCACGATCTCGCCGGTCTTGACGTTGGAGACGAGGCCGGAAGCGGCCTTGGCGTGGTATTTTTCCTTGGCTTTGAGCAGCTCATCGCGCAGCGCGTGCTCGACTCGCAGATCGACCGACAATTCCACCGGCCGCTGCAGCCGGTCGGTGGCGAAGCCGGCGCGGTGCAGATCGGCAAGCCCGTTGGTGTCGAGCCACTTCTCCATGCCGGCGATGCCCTGGTTGTCGATGTTGACCAGGCCGATCAGATGCGCGACTTCGTTGCCGGTGGGATAGACGCGCTTGTTCTCGCGCAAAAAGCCGATGCCGGGAACGCCGAGGCGGTGAATCTCCTGCTGCTGCTGCGGCGTGATTTCGCGCTTCAGCCAGACGAAGCCTTTCTTGGACGTCAGCCGGTCGCGCACTTCGCCGGTGTCGAGATCCGGCAAGGTCGCGGTCAGAAGTTCGATGGCTTCGTCCTTGTCGATGATGCGGCGCGGCTCGGCGAACAGGCTCGGCGCCTTGACGTCGGTGGCGAGGATCGCGCCGTTGCGGTCGACGATATCGGGCCGCGCGGTGGCGATGGCGTCCTGCGCCGCGGTGCGGCGCGCGCCATGGCTGTCGCCGATGGTGGCGAACATGATCAGCCGTCCGCCGATGATGCCGTAGATCGCCGCAAAGGCGACGATCGCGAATCCGACGCGGGCGCGGGCTTTCGCCGATCGGTCGACGTTGCGCCCGTACAGCAGGCTGCGGATCAGCCGCTGCCGCCACGGTTCGGCGGGTTTGACCCTTGCACGCGGGGAATCGATCATCGCCGGTCCTCCGGCGCCGGAAGCGAACCCGTCACCGAGGAAGCGTCGGTGGCGGCGTCGATGGTTTGGAGCATCGCGCCGATCGGATCGGGATCGCCGGGCCTGACCAGGTTCGACGGCCGCTCGGGCAGGTTCTTCAGCGAATCATACTGGTTGGCATTGACCGGCCTCAGCGGCAGATGCCGATCGGCGAGGCCCTGCAGCCGCAGCGGCGCGTCGAGCTTGGCCCATTCGGAGTGCAGCGCCGCGATGGCATCGCGCTGTTCACGGATTTCGGCGTGCAGCCGAAGCACCCGCTCGACCCGCGACGTGGAATCCATCTTGATGCGATAGACGTAAGCGGCGGCGAACACCAAGGCGGCTATGACGAGGACATGGATGATCCGCATGATCAGCCTCCCCTCATCACGTCGTCGAGGGTGGGCCATGCCGGCAAGGCGGCAGCTTCGTGCACGGGCGCGTCGGTGCGCTCGGCCGCGCGCAGCTTTGCCGAGCGTGCGCGCGGGTTGGCCGAAATCTCGGCTTCATCGGGAGTGACCGGACGCTTGGTCAGGATGACAAAACTCGGCGCGGCGTGCGCGAGTTCCGGCAAATGCCGCGATCCGCCGCCGGCCTTGGCGCGCTCGACCAGGAAATTCTTGACGATGCGGTCTTCCAGCGAATGAAAGGACACCACCACCAGCCGGCCGCCGGGCTTCAGCATCCGCTCCGCCGCCGACAGCGCCAGATGCAGTTCGTCGAGTTCCTGGTTGACGAAGATCCGCAGGCCCTGAAACGTCCGTGTCGCCGGGTGGATTTCGCCCGGCTTCGACCGCACCACTTTGGAAACGAGATCGGCCAGCGCGCGGGTGGTGGTAACAGGCGCTTCCTTGCGCGCGGCGACAATGGCGCGGGCGACGGCCCGCGAATGACGCTCTTCACCGAAAATGTAGATGATGTTGGCGAGATCGGCCTCGGACGCCTTGGCGACCACATCCGCCGCCGTCGGGCCGTCATGCCCCATCCGCATGTCGAGCGGTCCGCCCAGGCGAAACGAGAAGCCGCGCTCGGCCTGGTCGAGTTGCATCGAGGAAACCCCGACATCCATCACGACGCCGTCGACCGCCGAAATCCCCTGCCCTGCGCAAACCTCGATGAGATTGGAAAAGCGGTCCTCGACCAGCGTCAGCCGGCCCCCCGACCGATCGACGAGGTCGAATCCGCCGGTGATCGCCGACCGGTCACGGTCGATGCCGATGACCCGGGTTCCCGCCACATCGAGGATCGCGCGGCTGTAGCCGCCGGCCCCGAAGGTCGCATCGACGTAGACGCCGCCGGCGCGGGGCCCCAGCATCTCGATCGCCTGACGGCCAAGGACGGGAATATGACGCGGGTCAGCCGGATTCATGCGTCGGCTCCGGGCGCGGTCCGGGCAAAATTGCGGGAACTGGACGCCAACGGGCCCATTGCGCCTCAAATCTCTCCGCTCAGCCCGGTTTGTCGCCCCGAAAAGCCACGCCGGCGCACGATTGCCGATCCCGCGTGGCCCAGATCGCAACCCCTGATTTCCCGATGGAATTTTAAGGGCTGCCATGGGGTTTCGAGCGTCAAATGGGGCCTCGGCCGTCCACCAAAACCGGCTCGGCTCTTCACCACTTAGTAAGGGCAGGTAGCGTTAAGAAAGCGTTGAAGGGACTGTTAGAAATACCTACGTCAGGGCATCGTGATCGGGGCTTCCCGGCGGTGATGCGTCCCGCACACACCATACCCGAAATGAGACGCTTCGGGCGGCTCTCGCGTTGCGCCGACGGTATCGTAAAGGAATAGTAAACGGGTACTTCACCATTGCCGTTCTCCCGCCCGCTTTGAGTTGTCCTATGTCGATTGGTTCGTTCGCATCCGATGGTATTGATTCGAAGCGTCAACGCGCCCTCCCGATTCCAGCGGCCAGTGCGAACATGAAGACATTCACCCCGGATTCCTCGATCGCCTCCGACGTCATCCCGTCGGCGAATTACGGCGACCGCCACAAGGGCCGCCTGCCCGACATGATCCTGCTGCACTACACCGGCATGCCGGACGTGGAAGGCGCGATCGCCCGGCTGTGCACGGCGGGAACCGACGTTTCCGCTCATTACATCGTCCTGGAGGACGGCCGCATCGTGCAGTGTGTTCCGGAAGCCAGGCGCGCCTGGCACGCCGGCGTCGCCTCCTGGGCGGGCGAAGAGGACATCAATTCCTGTTCGATCGGCATCGAGATCGTCAACCGCGGCCATGACTGGGGCTATCCGGACTTTCCGTTACGCCAGACCGCCGCCGTGATCGCGCTGTGCCGCGGCATCATGCTCCGTCGCCAGGTGCCGTCGCATCGCGTGCTCGGCCATTCCGACGTCGCGCCCTCCCGCAAGAAGGATCCCGGCGAGAAGTTTCCGTGGCATTCGCTGGCCAATTCGGGCGTCGGCCACTGGGTGCAGCCGGCGCCGATCGTGCGCGGCGAGCCGCTCAAGCTCGGCACCATCAGCGACGATGTCCGCGACCTGCAGCAGGCGTTGGCGAGATACGGCTACGGCCTTCCGATCAACGGCAAATACGACGCCGCCACCATGGAAGTGGTTACCGCCTTCCAGCGCCATTTCCGTCCCGCCCGCGTCGACGGCATCGCCGATCATTCGACGCTGACCACCTTGCAGGCGCTGCTGGCGAGCCTTCCGATCGAAGCCACGGCGGTCGCGGCGAAGTAGCAATTCGTCCCGCCGTCATTGCGAGGCGCGAAGCGACGAAGCAATCCAGCTTCTTGCGTCGCGGCGATATGGATTGCTTCGCTTCCGCTCGCAATGACGAGGGATAACCGCGAGCGTCGCTTACTCGCCATCCAGCTCCTTCAATCGCCGCGCATACAGCCGCCGCAGCGGCTCGAGCTGTGTCGCGGCTGAGGCCTGAAGATACGCCTCGCGCGCGGCGTCGCGACGGCCGAGCCGGCGCAACAGATCGGCGCGGACCGCCGGCATCAGTTCGTATCCCCTAAGCCCGCCGCGGGCCTCCAGCGCATCGATCAGGTCGAGCGCGCGCGCAGGCCCGTCCACCATCGAAATCGCCGCGGCGTGATTGAGTTCGATCACCGGCGACGGGCTGATGCGCAACAGCACTTCATAGAGGCCGGCGATCTGCGGCCAGTCGGTGTCCTTGTAGTTGGGCGCCCGCGCATGCAACGCGGCAATTGCCGCCTGCACCGCATAACCCTCGGGGCGGCCAGGCAGCCGCAGCGCCTCTTCCACCAGCCGCAAACCTTCGGCGATCTGGCAACGGTCCCACAGCGCGCGATCCTGTTCTTCCAGGAGCACGATATCGCCGCCGGCGGTCTGGCGGCCGGCGCGGCGCGCATCGTGCAGCAGCATCAACGCCAGTAAACCCTTGATCTCGCCCCGCCGCGGCATCAGCGCGTCGAGCAACCGACATAGCCGGATCGCTTCGCGCGCGAGATCCGGCCGCATCAGATCCTCGCCTGATGTTGCCACGTAGCCTTCGGTGAAGACGAGATAGATCACCGCGAGCACGCCGCGCAGCCGCGGCTCCAGCGCGTCGCGCTCCGGCACTTCGTAGGGAATGCCGGCGAGCCGGATCTTCTGCTTGGCGCGGACCAGGCGCTGCGCCATGGCGTCCTCGCCAAGCAGAAAGGCGCGCGCGACCTGGGCCGTGGTCAGCCCGCACACCGTGCGCAGCGTCAGCGCCACCTGAACTTCGGCGGCGAAAGCCGGATGGCAGCAGGTGAAGATCAGCCGCAGCATGTCGTCGTCGAGCGCGGCGTCAGTGGCCTCGTCGGAGGGGGACGCGTTCAGCAGCAATTCGTGCATCAGTTCGCTTTGCTTGCCGCGAAATGCGACTTGCCGGCGGACCCTGTCGATCGCCTTGTTGCGCCCGACATTGACCAGCCATGCCCGCGGATTGGACGGCGGCTCCGCATCGGGCCAGCGCTGCAGCGCCACCGCAAATGCATCCTGCAGCGCGTCCTCGGCGAGATCGAAATCGCCGACGAGGCGGATCAGCGTGGCCACCACGCGGCCCGCCTCGTCGCGGAATATTTTTTCGATGTCGGCAGGGGTCATGCGGTTGCACTTTTAGTCGCCGTCATTCCGGGGCGTCCGTAGGACCAGCCCGGAATGACGACAGGAGAGGTCGTCAATTATAAACCCAGATCGGCCTGACCTCGATCGAGCCAAACCGGGCGCCGGGAATCTTCGCGGCGATGGCGAGCGCGGCGTCGAGATCCTTGGCCTCGACCAGATAATAGCCGCCGAGTTGCTCGCGGGTTTCCGCGAACGGGCCGTCGGTGGTCAGGGTCTTGCCGTCGCGGACCCGCACCGTGGTCGCGGTCGTTGTCGGCTGCAGCCGGTCGCCGGCCTTGAAGTTGCCGCTCTGGATAATGCCCTGCGTGAAGGCGCCATATTCCTCCAGCATCTTCTTGCTCGTCGCGGCGTCGATTTTGCCGTACTCGGCTTCGTTCTGGTAGATCATCAGCAAATACTGCATTTCCTTACTCCCTTTGACCGGCGTTGATCGCCGACATCCAGTCGAACGGCGAAATCGCAAGACGACATCTTCAGGATAATTTATTTTTGGAAGCCCTGGCCGGCGTTATCGGCTTGACGCGGCCGCCCCCAGCCCCCATCACAACGGCGTCAGTCGGCCGGACGGCCGCTCCTGCTACGGCCGAAAGGCTGCGGGAGAGGAAAGTCCGGGCTCCATCGACATACGGTGCCGGATAACATCCGGCGGGGGTGACCCCAGGGACAGTGCCACAGAGAACGAACCGCCCTCCTTCGCCTTCGGGCTTCGGAGGGCAAGGGTGAAAAGGTGCGGTAAGAGCGCACCGCGGGTCCGGCAACGGAACCGGCATGGCAAACCACACCGGGAGCAAAACCGAATAGGGACGGCAAGGCGGGACGTTCGCTGCAAGGCGATAACACCGCAGGGCGATGTCAGGCTCGCCGTCCGGGTAGGTTGCTCGAGGCAACGTGCAAACGTTGTCCCAGAGGAATGGCC
>NZ_JADGRI010000494.1 GCF_017881085.1 Bradyrhizobium sp. | reverse complement strand
GATCGCGTAGCCATTGTGCGCGCTTTCATGGCCCACCACCAAGGCATGACGATCACCGCGATCGCCGATGCCCTGCTGGACGGCGTGATGCGAAACCGCTTCCATGCCGAGCCGATCGTTCAAGCGACAGAGTTGCTTCTGCAGGAGCGCGTGCCACGCGAGGTCACGGCGACTCCACCGCTGGTCTCGGATGCGATGTCGGCGGCCAGGATCCGCGAGATTGAAGGACCCGGCACTTGGCGAAAGGCCAGCCCGTACAGCGCTACGCCGGCCACGCAGCTGCTGTCGAACGGCCGCTACTCCGTAATGCTTACGGCGGCCGGGTCCGGCTACAGCACTTGGCGCGACCTGGCTGTGACGCGCTGGCGCGAGGACGCCACCTGCGACGATTGGGGCTCGTACGTCTTCTTGAGGGACATCGCGAGCGGCAAAGTCTGGTCGGCGACCTACCAGCCGACTGATACCGAGCCTGAGGCGTGCGAGGTCACCTTCAACGAGGATCGCGCTGAGTTCACGCGTGGAGACGGGACGCTGACGACCAACATGGAGGTGCTGGTTTCCGCCGAAGACGATGCGGAAGTGCGCCGCGTGACTATCTCCAACCTCGGCGACCAACTGCGCGAGATTGAGGTGACTTCCTATGTCGAACTGGTTCTGGCGTCGCAGGCCGCAGACGTGACGCACCCCGCGTTCTCGAAACTGTTCATCGAGACCGAGCATCTCGCCGGGCTGGGCGCCATATTGGCGACCAGGCGGCGGCGGGCGCCCACGGAGCCGGAGGTCTGGGCTGCGCACCTGGCGGTTGTCGACGGTGTAGCGGCGGGCAAGCGCGAGTTCGAGACTGATCGCGCGCGGTTCCTGGGTCGCGGCGGCAGTATTCGCGCGCCGGGCGCAGTGATGGGCGGCCGGCCACTCTCTTGCTCGACCGGTGCGGTGCTCGATCCGATATTTGCCCTGCGCCGCCGGGTGCGGATCGCGCCGGGCGCGACGGCACGGATCGACTTCTGGACGATGGTCGCCTCTTCACGCCAGGAGGTCCTCGCTCTTGCCGACAAACACCACGATGTCGGCGCCTTCGAGCGCGCCGCCGCGCTCGCCTGGACGCAAGCCCATGTGCAATTGCACCACCTCGGCATTACGCGCGGCGAGGCCGGGCAATACCAGCGTCTGGCGGGTCACCTCGTCTACGCCGCGCCTGTGCTCCGCTCGCCGTCGGAAACCATCCAAAGCGGGAGTGGTGGGCAGCCGGGTTTATGGGGCATGGGCATATCCGGCGATCTGCCGATCATCCTGGTCCGCATCTCCGACATCGAACAACTCAACGTGGCGCGCGAGGCGCTCCAGGCAGTGGAATATTGGCGGATGAAACGGCTTGCGGTGGACTTGGTTGTCATCAACGAGCTCGCCTCCTCCTATGTTCAGGATCTCCAGATCGCGCTGGAGACCCTGGTGAGGGCCAGCCAGTCCCGGCCCCAGTTTGGAGAAGATGGGCCACCCGGGCACACCTTCATGCTGCGCTCCGAGCTGACCTCGCCGGAGGCCCTGGGCCTTCTTGCGTCCGTCGCGCGTATTATCCTGGTCGGAGCGCGCGGACGGCTCGCCGATCAGCTTGAGCGCGCGCCCGAAGCCAGGCCTTTGCCCCGGGTCACAGCACAGCGCGCTCTGCCCGCTTCCGAGCTTCAGATCTCGCGACGGCCGCCTGACGTGGAGTTCTTCAATAGCCTCGGCGGCTTCGCCGAGCGCGGCCGCGAGTACGTGACGATCCTCGGACCGGGCCAATCGACGCCAGCACCGTGGATCAACGTGATCGCCAATTCTACCTTCGGTTTCCTGGTGTCCGCGGAAGGCGGCGGTTACGCCTGGTCCGTGAACAGCCGAGAGCATCAGCTGACGCCTTGGTCCAACGATCCAGTCACTGATCAACCGGGCCAGGCTTTCTATCTTCGGGATGAGGAGACCGGCCGTCTCTGGTGCCCCACGGCGCTGCCGATCCGGGACGAAGCGGCCACCTATTCGGCGCGCCATGGATGGGGTTACAGCCGTTTCGAACACACCTCGGACGGCATCGCTGCGGAGCTACTCGAGTATGTGCCGCTTGCCGATCCGCTGAAGATCTCGCGCTTGAGTATCCGCAATCTTTCCGGCCGCACCAGAAGGCTGTCGGTGACGGCTTACGTGGAATGGGTTCTCGGCGCGTCCCGCGGCGCGGCGGCGCCATCGATAACCACACGCATCGATCCGAAAAGCGGGGCGATGATTGCAAACAACCTGTGGAATCCGGCCTTCGCGAAGCGCTCCGCTTTCGCGGACTTGGCCGGGCGCCAAACGAGCTGGACGGGCGATCGCCGGGAGTTTATCGGCCGCAACGGCGCGCTCGCCTGGCCGGCGGCCCTGATTAACGGGACTCCGCTTTCGGGACGGGTCGGCTCCGGACTCGATCCCTGCGCCGCTCTCCAGACCACGGTCGAGATCGAGCCGAACGGTGTTGCCGAAATCGTCTT
>NZ_JADGRI010000058.1 GCF_017881085.1 Bradyrhizobium sp. | reverse complement strand
TAGTGTGTTTACACATTAAGTGCACACATATTATATCTGTAACTTACAGGAACCGTTTGGAATACCTATTAGTTATTTTTTTCCAACCCTTGAGATCACATGACCAAGTCGCGAAGCCTCCGTTGGATTTTGGCGATCGTCGTGCTCGCGGCGGCGGGCTATCTCGGCTGGCAGCGATTTCATGCCGCGGGTGAAGCGGCGAATGCCGCGCAAAAGGCAGCCGCACCGGCGCGAGCGGCCATCCCCGTAACCATCGCCCCCGTCGAAAAAGCGGATTTTCCGGTCTACCTGACCGGGCTCGGCACGGTTCAGGGCTTCAATACCGTGCAGGTCCGGACCCGGGTCGACGGCCAGATCGACAAGATTGCGTTCAAGGAGGGCCAGCTGGTCAAGCAGGGCGACCTGCTCGTCGAGATCGATCCGCGGCCCTATCAGGCGACGCTCGATCAGGCCAAGGCCAAGAAAGCCCAGGATGAAGCCAATTTGGCCAATGCCAATCTGGATCTGCAGCGCTACACCAAGCTCGGCGAATTCGCGACCCGGCAGCAGACCGACACGCAGCGTTCCACCGTTGCGCAATTGACCGCGCAGCTGGCGGCCGACGATGCGGCCATCTTCAACGCCCAGACCCAGCTCGACTATACCCAGGTGAAGGCCCCGATTTCGGGCATTGCCGGCCTGCGTCAGGTCGACATCGGCAACATCGTCAACGCCTCCACCCAGACCGGCATCGTGACGATCGCCCAGATCGAGCCGATCGCCGTCATCTTCACCGCGCCGGAAGAGCAATTGCCGTATATCAACGAGGCGCAATCGGTTCAGCCGCTCAAGGTCATCGCGCTGACGACGGACGGCAAGAAGACCCTCTCGGCGGGATCGCTGTCGGTCGTCAACAATCAGGTCGACACGACCAGCGGGACTATTCGCCTCAAGGCGGTGTTCGACAACAAGGACCACGCCTTGTGGCCCGGCCAGTCAGTCTCCACGCGGCTTCTGGTTAGAACACTGAAGGATGCCACCGTGGTCCCGGACGATGCGATCCAGCACGGCACCGATGGTCTCTATGCTTATGCCGTCAACAAGGACAACAAGGCCGAACTGCGCAAGGTCAAGGTCAGCCAATCGATCGACGGCCGCTCGGTGGTCGATGAGGGCCTGTCGCCGGGAGACCAGGTGATCACGGCCGGAGTGTACAAGGTCCAGCCCGGAACCCCCGTCAGCACGGCGGTGGCAAGTTCGGATCCAGCGCAAGTCGGGGTCAAGCAGGAATGAGCGAGGGCATTTCCGCACCTTTCATTCGCTATCCCATCGGCACCTCGCTGATGATGGCCGGCATTCTTTTCGTCGGCCTCGTCGCCTATCCGCTGCTGCCGGTCGCGCCGCTGCCGCAGGTCGACTTCCCGACCATCCAGGTCACCGCAAACCTGCCGGGCGCAAGCCCCGAAACCATGGCCACCTCGGTGGCGCAGCCGCTGGAGCGGCAGTTCGCGCAGATTCCCGGCATCGCCCAGATGACGTCGACGAGCTATCTGGGAACGGCGGCCGTCACCATCCAGTTCGATCTCAACCGCAGCATCGACGGCGCGGCCAACGACGTGCAGGGCGCCATCAACGCCGCCAGCGGGCAGCTGCCGAAAAACCTTCCCTCGCCGCCGACCTACCGCAAGGTCAATCCGGCGGATTCGCCGATCCTGCTGTTGTCGGCGACTTCCGAAACCCTGCCGCTGACCACCGTCAGTGACGCCGTCGACGCCCAGCTCGCGCAGCAGATCAGCCAGATTTCCGGCGTGGCGCAGGTCGTCATCGGCGGCCAGCAGAAGCCGTCGATCCGCATCCAGGTCGACCCGGCGAAACTGGTCGCCAAGGGCCTGTCGCTGGAGGACGTCCGCAGCCAGATCGCGATCACGACGGTCGACAGCCCGAAGGGCAATATCGACGGCGCCACGCGCGCCTATACGATCTACGCCAACGATCAGCTCCTGGACTCCAAGGACTGGAACGACGTCATCATCGCCTACCGCAACGGCGGGCCGCTGCGGATCAGGGATATCGGCCGTGCCGTCACCGGACCGGAGGACGCCAAGCAGGCGGCATGGGCCAACGGCAAGCGCGGCGTGTTCCTGGTGGTGTTCAAGCAACCCGGCGCCAACGTCATCGAGACCGTCGACAAGATCAAGTCGCTGCTGCCAAGGCTGGTCGCGGCGATCCCGCCGGCGATCAAGATCGAGCTGATCAGCGACCGCACCCAGACCATCCGCGCCGCCGTCGAGGACGTCCAGTTCACCCTGCTCCTGACCATCGCGCTGGTGGTCATGGTCATCTTCATCTTCCTGCGCAGTTTCTGGGCGACCGTCATTCCGACCGTGACCGTGCCGCTTGCATTGCTCGGCGCCTGCGCGCTGATGTGGGTATTCGGTTATACCCTCGACAATTTGTCACTGATGGCCTTGACGATCGCGGTCGGCTTCGTGGTCGACGACGCCATCGTGATGCTCGAAAACATCACCCGCTACATCGAGGAAGGCGAGCGTCCGCTCGCCGCCGCCTTCAAGGGTGCCAAGGAAATCGGCTTCACCATCGTGTCGATCAGTATTTCGCTGGTCGCGGTGCTGATCCCGCTGCTGCTGATGGGTGGCATCATCGGCCGTCTGTTCCGTGAATTCGCCGTGACGCTGGCGATGACGATCTTCGTTTCGATGGTGGTGTCGCTGACGCTGACGCCGATGATGGCATCCCGCTTCCTGCGCGCGCATGGCGAGACCAAACACGGCCGTTTCTATCAGTGGAGCGAACGCGCGTTCGACGCGATGCTTCACGCCTATGAGGGCGGTCTCGACCGGGCGATGCGGTGGAGCAAGACGACGCTCCTGATCTTCTTCGCGACGCTCGCCCTGTCGGTCTATCTGTTCATCGTCATTCCCAAGGGATTCTTCCCGCAGCAGGACAACGGCCTGATCACCGCGACCTCCGAAGCCTCGCAGGACATCTCCTTCGCGGCGATGCAGCAGCACCAGGAGGCGCTTGGCAAAATCGTGCAGGCCGACCCCGACGTCGCCAGCGTGGCCATGGCGATCGGCGGCAGCGGCCGGGCCGGCAACAACGGAAACCTGTTCATCACGCTGAAGCCGCGCAACGAACGCAACGCCTCCGCCCAGCAGATCATCGCCCGCCTGCGTCCCAAGCTCGAAAAGGTCGAGGGCGCGCGCCTCTATATGCAGGCGGCGCAGGACGTGCGGCTCGGCGGCCGGCCGACGCGAACGCAGTTCGAATTCACCTTGCAGGACGCCAATCTCGGCGAGCTGAACGAATGGGCGCCGAAGATTCTGGCGAAGATGCAGACCTTGCCGGAGCTACGCGACGTCGCCACCGACCAGCAGACCCAGGGCACGACGCTGGAGCTGAAGATCAACCGCGACACCGCCGCGCGCTACGGCATCCAGCCGCAGCTGATCGACGACACGCTTTACGACGCCTTCGGCCAGCGCCAGGTCACCCAGTATTTCACCCAGCTCAACAGCTACCACGTGATCCTTGAGATCCTCCCCGACCTGCAGGGCAGCCTCGACACGCTGAGCAAGATCTACGTCAAATCGCCGACCACGGGCGATGAAGTCCCGTTGTCGACATTCGCGACCTGGACCAGCGTGCCGGTCCGTCCGCTCTCGATCAGCCACCAGGGCCAGTTCCCGGCGATCACCATCAGCTTCAACCTCGCCCAGGGCATGGCGCTCGGCCAGGCCACCGACGCCGTGCAAAAGGGGATGGTCGAACTTGGAGCGCCCGCAACCCTCAACTCGAGCTTCCAGGGCACCGCCCAGGCGTTCCAGCAATCGCTCAGCACGGTGCCGCTATTGATCCTGGCGGCACTGGTCGTAGTGTACCTGATCCTCGGCATTCTCTACGAGAGCTACATCCATCCCTTGACCATTCTCTCGACGCTGCCCTCGGCCGGCGTCGGCGCGCTCGCCATCCTGATGGCGTTCGGATTCGACTTCAGTTTGATCGCCCTTATCGGCATCATCCTGCTGATCGGCATCGTCAAGAAGAACGGCATCATGATGGTCGACTTCGCGATCTCGGCCGAACGCGACGAGCACTTGTCGCCGGAGCAATCGATCCGAAAGGCCGCGCTGCTGCGGTTCCGGCCGATCATGATGACGACGATGGCTGCGATGCTGGGCGGCGTGCCGCTGATGCTGGGCACCGGCACCGGATCGGAAATCCGCCAGCCGCTTGGCTATGCGATGGTCGGCGGCCTGATCGTCAGCCAGGCGCTGACGCTGTTCACCACGCCGGTCGTGTATCTCTATCTCGACCGTCTATCGAACTGGTTCACGGGCTGGGGACGATCGGGCGATGCCGATCGGCAGCATCCCGCAAGCGAGCGGGGCCCGATCAAGCAAGCTGCAGAGTGACTTGACTTTGGGCGCTCATCGGCACATCCGGGAGGTACCCATCCCGGAGCCGGTTCAGTGAAGACAGCCGCAAAGCTTGCCATTCTCGTCGCCCTCGCCGCTCTGGGATCGCCTGGCTACGCCGAGGGACCCAAATCCAAAGCGCCGCGCGCCGACGCGGAGCCACCGGCGCATCAAGCCGAAACCCCTCCAGCCAATGCGGCGCCGCAGCCCGGCTGGATCGCCCGCTGCAGCAGCGCCAGCCGCGAAGCGCCGCTGGAATGCGCGATGGAGCAGACCGCCGTCCTCACCAAGACCGGACAGCTGATCGTGCTGGTCAACATTCGCGTTCCCAGCGACACCCACGCGCCGGTCATTGCGGTGCAATTGCCGCTCGGACTGAATCTGCCCGTCGGCGCCAAGCTTCAGGTCGATGACGGCAAGGTCGTCGACATGCCGATCCAGACCTGCGAGGCGCGGGGCTGCTACGCCAGCAGCCCGATCGCCCCCGACCGGCTGGCCGCCATGAAATCGGGCAAGCAGCTGAAGGTGTCGTTCCAAAACCTCGGCAAGGAAACCATCACCATTCCAATGCCGCTGGCCGATTTTGCGGCCGCTTACGACAAGATCAAATAATCAGGCTCGCCTTTCGCCAACTCACTGCCGCGCCAATTCGGCGGCGCCGACGCCGTCGAGTTGCTGGTCGCTGTGAAAGCAAGGAGGCCTATTTCAACGCCCTGATCGAACTGGCCGCACGCGACGGCGAGCGCAGGCTGTCGGCGATGACCGGGAATGCGGCGTTGAAGGACGCTTCGCTTGCCGGGCTCTGCCGCCTGCTGCTCAGCGGGATCATCGGCTGGATCCGGAACCATGAGGGCGTGCTGCGCGCCGCGCTCCGGCACGACGATACACGGCCGGACAAATGGAAATACCTTCAAGGGTCTGGCGCGCGCGAACAGCGCCGGCGCCACGCCTCCCCTGCTCCACGCCATGGCAAAGGCCGCGCAGCCGCGAAGAGCCGCGGCATCGCCTTCGGATTTCAGGTGGTGCTGGGAACGCTGGTCAACGCCATCCTCAACGATCCCGGACCGCTGTCGATCCACGACCAGGAGATGGCGGATCGGTTGAGCGGCTGCCTGTTGCTGCTGCTCGAAGCCGAGATGGAGCCGCCCGCGGCCGGCAGGCGCAAAAAATAGGAGCACGCGTCAGGCGGTGCCGAGATAAGCGCGCTGCACCTGCGGATCGTCGGCAAGATCGGCCGCGGGGCCCGACAAAACGCTTTTTCCCACCTGCAGCACCGTGGCAAAATCCGAAACCTCGAGCGCGAGTTCGATGGATTGTTCGGCGAGCAGGATCGTCAGCCCTTCCTTGTGCAGCCGCCCGAACGTCTCGTACATCGACTCGACCACGGCCGGCGCCAGACCCAACGACGGCTCGTCCAGCATCAGAAGCTTGGGGTCGCTCATCAGCGCACGACCGACCGCCAGCATCTGCCGTTCGCCGCCGGACATGGTTCCGGCGCGCTGGCTGCGCCGCTCGGCCAGCCGCGGAAAGATTTCGTAGACCCGCTGCAGCAGTTGGTGGGCGCGCGCCTTGTCGTGCAGCGGCGTCGCGCCGAGCAGCAGATTGTTCTCGACGCTCTGCTGCACGAACAGCCGCCAGCCTTCCGGCGACAGCGCCAGCCCCTTGCGCACGATCGAAAACGCCGCCTCGCCGCCGATCTCCTCGCCGCGAAACCCGATCGACCCGGAATGCACGGGAATGAGACCGGCGATGGCGTTGAGCGTGGTGGTCTTGCCGCCGCCGTTGGAGCCGAGCAGCGCCACCACGCTGCCTTCGGGCACCTCAAGCGACACATCGGAGACGCCGATCAGGTCGCCGTAGCGGACTTCGAGATGTTCGATCCTGAGCAGCGGCGCGGTCATGTCGCGGGTCCGCCCATCAGCTCGATCGGCGTATGGCCCGCGGCGGCCTTGGCGGCGCGCTTGCCGAGATAGGCTTCGATCACGGCCGGATTGCCCGTGACCTCGCGCGGGCTGCCGCGCGCGATCTCGCGGCCCTGGTGAAACACCACCACCCGCGTCGCCAGCGACATGATGACTTCCATGATGTGCTCGACGATGACCAGCGTGATGCCGGAACGATGGATGTCGCGAACGAGATCGATCGCAAGCTGCACCTCGCGCTGGGTCAGGCCCGCCATCGCCTCGTCGAGCAGAAGCACTTTTGGCTGGGTAGCCAGCGCTCGCGCGATTTCCAGCCGCTTGCGGCCGGGTGTCCCCAGCGAGCGCGCCGGCGCGTCCGCCAGCCGGCTCATGCCGACCCGTTCCAGCACCGAGCGCGCGCGCGCTTCGGCCTCGGCGCGATGGGAGGTGCGCAGAAAAGCCCCGATCATCACATTCTCCAGCACCGACATGCTCTCGAAGGTCTGCGGCACCTGGAACGAGCGCGCGAGGCCGAGCCGTGCGCGCGCCTCCGGCGGGAGCGTGGTGATGTCGTGGCCTTCGAAGATGACCTTGCCGGAGGTCGAGGTGAGGTCGCCGGTCAGGCAATTGAAGAAGGTCGATTTGCCGGCGCCGTTCGGCCCGATCAGGCCGAGAATATCGCCCTGCTCCAGCGTCACCGAAGCCGCATCGACGGCCTTGAAGCTGCCAAAGGCTTTCGTGACCTCGCGGGCTTCAAGGAGCATGGCTTGCTCCCGCCGCGACCGGGGCCTCCGCCGCCTTGCCGCGCCTGGCCCACAGCCGCTTGATCAGGGTCACGATTCCGCCCGGCTGGAATCGCGCGATCAGCACGATAATCGCGCCGTAGACGACGAAAGTGAGCCCCGCACCCTTGCCGCCGAGCAGATTGTTGGAGATTTCCTCCAGCGGCACCAGCATCGCCGCACCGACCAGCGGTCCGAACAGCAGGCCCGCGCCGCCGAGCGCCGCCATGATCAGAATCTTCACGGAGATCAGGATGCCAAGTCCGGATTCCGGATCGACGAAACCGAACATCATGGCGTAG
Organism: Bradyrhizobium sp.; assembly: GCF_017881085.1. Taxonomy (GTDB): domain Bacteria; phylum Pseudomonadota; class Alphaproteobacteria; order Rhizobiales; family Xanthobacteraceae; genus Bradyrhizobium. The sequence goes on along the minus strand of NZ_JADGRI010000058.1, from coordinate 13,333 downwards.
AGCGCGCCGGCGACGCTGGTCAGTCCCGCGCTGAGCATGAAGGCGTAGAGCTTGGTGCGGCTCGCAGGCGCGCCGAGCGAGCGCGCCGCACGCTCGGAATCCCGGATCGCGCGCAGATAAAATCCCATCCGGCTGTTCGCCATCCACCAGGTGATCCCGAGCGTGAGGCTGAGGATCGCCAGGAACAGGTAGTAATAGGGCAGCGCCGAAATGAAGGAGAGATCGAATACATTGCGCGGCACGGTGGGACCGCTCAGGCCGACCGCCGCGCCGAGATAATCGGTGTTGGTGACGATCAGCCGGGAAAGCTCGGCGACCGCGATGGTCGCCATGCTGAAATAATGGCCGGACAGTCGCAGCGTCGGCACGCCGATGATGGCCGCTATCGCCACGCTGGCGACGATGCCGGCGGGAATGCCGACCAGTGGCGAAAGCCCAAAATGCGCGTAAGCGCCCATCGCGGCATAGGCGCCGCAGCCGAAGAAAACGACGTGGCCGACCGATACCTGGCCGGCATAGCCGCCGACGATGTTCCAGGCCGACGCCGCGATGGCATAGAGCAGCACCAGCGCGCCGAGCCGCTGTTCGAACGGCGTCGAAAACAGCAAGGGATAGGCGATGAAAACCGCCAGCACCACCGAGGCCCACACATAGCGCCGCATCACGTCTTGCCCATCAGGCCCTGCGGCCGAAACCAGAGGAAGCCGAGGAACAGCGAATACACCACCATGTCCTTGTAGACGGCGCCGATCCAGTAAGCCGAGAGCGACTCGATCACCCCGATCAGGAGTCCCGCCATCAGCGCGCCGGGCACGCTGCCGAAGCCGCCGAGCGACACCGTGACGAAGGCAACGATGCCCAAGGTCTCGCCGACGGTGGGCACGATGTAAAAGAAGGTCGCGATCAGCGCGCCGGCAAGGCCGGTGGCGCCGGCGGCGATCGCCCAGGCGATCGCCTGCATGGTGTCGGGCCGGATCCCCATCAATTGCGCCGCGGTGGAATCCTCCGCCACCGCCAGCATTTTCGATCCAAGCGACGTGCGCGTCAGCAGAAGGTGCAGCCCGAGCGTCACCAGCAACGCGACCGCGCCGGCCAACAGGCGCGAGGCCTGCAGCCGCAGGCCCAGGATCTCGTAGGTGCCGCCGACGATGTTTTCCGGCAGCGACAGAAAATTGGCGCCGAACCACCAAAACACCGAGTAACGCAGCAAGAGCGCAAGCCCGAAGGTGCCGAGGATCTGGGCCAGCATCGGCCCCTTCATGATGTCGCGGATCAGCCCGAAATAAACGATGACGCCAACAGTCGCCAGCACCAGCATCGCGATCGGCGCGCCCAGCAAGGGACCGGCGCCCAGCAGCGTATAGACCACGAACGCGACATACATGCCGAGCATGACGAAATCGCCATGGGCGAAGTTGACGATGTTCATCATGCCCCAGACCAGCGTCAGCCCTGAGGAAAACAGCGCATAGACGGCGCCAAGCAGAAGCCCGCCGACAATCACCTGAACGAGGATAATGGACATGCCTGGGTCAAGTCTTGCGGGTTAATCTTGGGCAACGGCGTAACGAGGACAATGAGGACGGGACACCTGCCCCGCCCTTTGGTTGTCACCAACCCTTGTAGGGCAAGACCGGTGCTTTCTGGGCGTTGGCCTTGGGCCAGACCGTGGTGTAGTTCTCGCCGTCCTGCAGTTGAATCATGACGCCGGCGGCGAGGATGTTCTGGCCCTTGTCGTCGAACTTGACGCCCTTGTAGCCCATCATCAGCTGATCGGGCTTCAGGTCGGTGGCCTTCAGCGCCGCCTGGATCTTGGCGGGGTCGGTCGAGCCGGCGCGGTCGATCGCGTCGCAGAGCACGAACAAGCCCTGCATCTGGCGCGCGGCGGTATCGTCCATCTCGTCGCCGCTCTTCTTCTTGTACATGTCGGCGATCAGCGCAGTCGGCGACCCCGCGGGCCCGACGCTCCATGACGAGCGATTGAACGCGCCTTGCGAGATCTTGCCGACCGCCTTGATGAAGGACGGATCGGAGTATCCGGCGTCGTCGGCAATCAGCATCGCAGGCTTGTAGTCGAGCGACTGCATGGTCTTGGCGAACAGGATCGCATCCGACGTGTAGCTGATCATGATCAGCACGTCGGGCTTCTTCTCCTTGAGTTGCAGCACCTGGGCCTGCACGTCGGTCGCGTTGGGAGCATAAGCGATATCGATCGGGGCGTTCTCGCCATTTGCCTTGAACACACTGGTGATCACGGTCGCGACCGAGGTTCCGTATTCAGTGTTGTCGTGGACAAGTGCGACGCTGTCGGTCTTGGCGCCTGCTGCCTTCATGTCCTTGAGGAAATCAAAATAAATCTTGGCGAAATCGGAGGCGACCGGCGTGGTACGGAAGAACCATTTGAAGCCGCGCTCGGTTAAATTGGCGGCCACCGACTCGCCGTTGAGGAAGGGAATTCCGTATTTTTCGGAAATCGCGCTGGCGGTCAGCGTGATGCCGGATTGATAAGCGCCGGTGAGCGCCACCACCTTCTCTTCGGTGATCAGCCGCAGCGCCTGGTTTTGTCCGGTCGCGGGGCTGCCCTGGTTATCGGCGAAGACCACTTCGACCTTGGCGCCGCCGAGACCGGCGAGCCCGGCATTCTTCGCCAGCGGGAAATTGCCGAGTTCCGGATGGGCGTTGTTGATGATATCCATCGCGACTTCGAGCGCGGCCTTGGTATGGACGCCGGTAGAGGCGGCGTTGCCGCTTAAGGGAAATATCCCGCCGATCTTGACGGTCTTGTCCTGCGCCGAAGCATGGCCCGCCAAAAAAACAACCGACATCGAGGCGGCACACAGCAGCCCGAGAATATGCTTGAATTTCATCTGAACGTCTCCGAAAGGTCCCACCCGATGCCAGGCTCTGAAGGCTTGGAATGCAGGAGACGTCGCCGTCCGCTGCTTCCTTATTGTTTGGCGCGGGCAGCATTGCATGGCCCGCTGGCATCGGCAAGTTGCCGCGTCCCGCCGGCCGCGCGCGGACGATTCTAAAGTATCAAACCGCTACTGGCTCGTGCCGGGAATTGCCTTCTGGATAGGCAAACCGGCTTTGACGCCGACATAGATCGTGTTGCTGGCGTCACGATGCTGGAGCGGATTTTCGAAGCTCACGACATGCGTAGCAGAAATTGCAAAGGCGCCCGCTAACACAGTTTCAAAGGCCTGATCCGGAGCATCGTTCGACCACAGCGCGAACACGCCGCCTGGATGCAAATGTTCAGCGAGCCTTTTCAGTCCCGCCAGTGTGTACAGCGCGGCGTGGCGCGCATGCAGCAGGTTGCGCGGCGAATGATCGATATCCACAAGCACCGCATCGAAGCGGCGGCCGGGGGCAAGCGGATCGAATCCCGCTGATGAATCCGACATCGCGAAGAAGTCGCCGTGTACGAGGCGGCAGCGCGGATCGCCGCTGATTTCTTTGCCGAGCGGCAGCAGGCCCTGCGCGTGCCATTCGATCACTTCGGCCAGCGCGTCGACCACGATCAATGATTTGACGGAAGGGTTCTCCAGCGCGGCGCGCGCCGTATAGCCGAGCCCGAGGCCGCCGACGACGACGTCGAGATCGCTTCGCTCGAGCGCCGCCAATCCGAGCCGGGCAAGCGCGATCTCGGCGACCGTGAACAGGCTCGACATCAGAAACTCGTCGCCGAGCTTGATCTCATAGATATCGAGGCCGGAACCGAGCTGCCTTCGCCGCCGCAGGCTGAGCACGCCCATTGGCGTCGGGCGGAAATCCAGCTCCTCGAAATACACGCTCATCGCCGCCTGCCCCCGACCGCCATTCAAAACCGCGGCGCACATGACGGCGGCCTCGCCGCAGCCCAATTGCAACAAGCCCATCCCGGCGCGCTTGCCAAGGTCGGGATTGAACTAGTAGAAGAACGCACGCTTGCGCTAGGGACGCGTGATCTGCCGCAAGACTGCAAGATAGTCACTTAAGTATCTGATATTATTGGGGAATGGTGTAACGGTAGCACAACAGACTCTGACTCTGTTTGTCTAGGTTCGAATCCTAGTTCCCCAGCCAGACGCTTTACCACCGGCCGCAATCAGCTTGCCGGGTGTCATGCGCGCCAGGTGTCATCCGGGCGCCGCATCCGCAGGTCCGAAAATAACGGCATAGAGTGTCTGCATCGCTCGTCGCGGTGATACCGCCAACTCCCGCCCATCGGGCGCGGTTTGCGGGCTTCCCTTGAAGCGCGGCATCCCCATATCGGGATCAATCCAGCCATCGCCGAAAGGACCGCCGGTTTGACCGAGCAGTTCGCATTTTTTGCAAGCTTGTCCCGCGACCCCGAGGGATTGCAGTACGCCGCCGACTTTGTCTCGCCCGAGACCGAGGGGGAACTCATCGGCCGCATCGCGGCTTTGCCGCTGAAGCCATTCCAGTTCGGCCAATACGAAGGCAAGCGGCGGGTGGCGTCGTTCGGATTCAGCTACGACTACGTGCTGCGGCGGCTGCGCGAAGCCGAACCGATTCCCGATTGGCTCGGTCCTGTCCTCAGGAAGGTCGAGGCATTCGGCGGCCCCGAAACCCGGGTCAGGCAGGTTCTCTGCACCGAATACGATTTCGGGGTCGGTATCGGCTGGCACCGGGACAAACCACACTTCGACAGGATATTCGGACTATCGCTGGGCTCCGCCTGCAAGTTCCGTTTCCGGCGGGCGGCCGGCGACAAGTGGGAACGCTTCACGCTCGATGCCGAGCCGCGCTCGCTCTACATGATGTCGGGCGCTTCCCGCCGCGTCTGGGAGCACAGCATCCCTGCCGTCGAAGCGCCCAGATATTCCATTACCTTCCGGACCATGGCCGAGCGGAACACCTGATAGAGTCCGGCCGATTCCCGGAAACGCAAGGATCTGATGGCAAGACGTACCGGCAGCGCCGACCTCCCTCTCCACGGCGGACGCGTGCCGCCCTGGCTGGCGACGCGCATGTCCTCGCTCGGCGCCATCGTCACGCAAGCGATCGTGCACCATTACGGCCGCGATGAATTCCTGCAGCGACTGTCGCACCCGTTCTGGTTTCAGTCGTTCGGCGCCGTGATGGGGATGGACTGGCACTCCTCCGGCATCACCACGAGCGTCATCGGCGCGTTGAAGCGCGGCCTCGGGCCGCTGCAACACGAGCTGGGGATCCATGTCTGCGGCGGCCGCGGCCAGCACTCCCGAAAGACGCCCGACGAATTGCGGTCGCTCGGCGAGCGCATCGGTTTCGACAGCGCCAGGCTGACCCGCGCGAGCCGCCTGGTCGCCAAGGTCGACAGCGCCGCCGTGCAGGACGGTTTCGACCTTTACCTCCATGGCTTCTTCGTCACCGACGACGGCAAGTGGACGGTGGTGCAGCAGGGCATGAACGGCGACAAGCGGCAGGCGCGCCGCTACCACTGGCATTCGGAAAATCTGGCGAGCTTCGTCGACGAGCCCCACTCGGCGATCGACGGTCCCGCGCAGGGAGAGATCATCAACCTGACGGACAAGCGGGCGCAAGTTTCGCGCGCCGCCCAGCTTGAGCTGCTCACCGGGCTCGGCCCCGACCGCATTCTGAGCGAACTGGTGGCGCTGACGGGCGGCACTCCCGCCCAGGGTCTCTTGCCGCACTTGATCATGCCGGCGCATCACGACGTGCGGTCGAGCGACGTGTTTTCGCGCCGCCTCCATGGCACGCTGGCCGCGGCCGCCGAACGCGGCCCGGTCGACTTTCCGGAATTGCTGCTCACCCCGGGGGTCGGCGCGCGTACGGTGCGCTCGCTGGCGATGGTCGCCGAAGTCGTGCACGGCGCGCCCTACCGTTTCCGCGATCCGGCGCGCTTCTCGCTGGCGCATGGCGGCAAGGACCGGCATCCCTACCCGGTCCCGATCAAGGTCTACGACGAGACGATCCGCGTCCTGAAATCGGCAGTGCAACATGCAAAACTCGGTCGCGACGAGGAGATGCAGGCCCTGAAGCGGCTCGACGACCAGGCGCGCCGGCTGGAGCGAACTTCGCAAGGACCATCGCTGGAATCCTTTATCGCCACCGAGCGCGCGGAATCGCCTGACCTGGACGGCCGCTCGGTGTTTGGATGGGAGCGGGATCTGGCCGATCCCAAGGCCGCGGGCTCATAACCTCCGCAGCCGCGCAATATCTACTTCGCATTCGCCGGCGCGTGCAGGTGCCACAGATCCGCGCGCCAGTGCAGCACGATGGCCAGCATCAGCGTCAGCCCTGCGGCCGGGTACAGCGTGGCGGTGGCGGCAAAGCCGATCGCCTCGATCAGGCTGCCGGCGGCCAAGAGGCCGAGCGGCAGGCTGTAGATCGCGAGCATGCGCACGCCCATCACCCGGCCGCGGAAATGCTCGCTCGCGGTGCGCATCAGGATCACCGCGATCGAGATCATGGTCAGGCTTTGCGCGAAACCCGCCAGCCACAGGAAGACGATCGCGGCGGGCACGGTCTGGATCTGCGCGAACACCAGAAGTGCCGCGTACCACATGACGGTCGCCGCGATCATCAGCCGGGCGACACGGATGCCGCCGATCACGCTCAACAGGATCGAGCCGACCAGCGAGCCCACGGCAAAACTGGCCGAGAGATAGCCGAGCCCGGTCTGGTTGGTGCCGTAGATCTCGCGCGCGATATAGGGCAGCAATCCGTTGGACAGGGGATAGGCGGTCAAATTGGCGAGGAACGCGATCCAGACCGCGGCGCGCATCCGCGGCGTGGTCCAGACATAGGCCACGCCCTCCCTGAGGTCGCGCAGCGGCGAGCGGCGCAACGCGCCATCGACGGCCGCATCGGCGGGATGCGGCCGCGACGGCGCCACCACGCAGAGCGTGAGCAGCGTGGCGGCAACATAAAGGCTGACGATCGCCATATAGGCGGGCCCCATGCCGAGCGCCGCGAACAGACCGGCGCCGCTCAGCGCGCCCGCGATCCGCGCGGTGTCCATCGTGGTCCTGGAAATGCTGATCGCGCCGATCAGCTGATCGTGCGGCATGATGGTGGCGACCAGCGCGCCGCGCACGCCAAGATCCGACGGCCGCACCAGCCCCATGATCGCGACGATGACGAAGACATAAAGCGGGGTCAGGTAGCCCGTCAGCGCCAGCGTCATCAGCGTCCCCGCGAGCACCGCATAGGTCGCGCGCATCATGGCGAGCAGGTCGCGGTGGCCGATACGATCGCCGACCACGCCAAACATCGGCGCGATCAGCGTGCCGATATAGGTGAGCGAGGCAAACACGGTCAGCAGCACGACCGATTGGGTCTCGACCAGCACATACCAGCCGAGAATGAGCGTCTCCATCTCGAACGCCCACGAGGTGAGCAGATCGGCCGGCCACTGGAAACGGTAGTTCCTGACACGGAAGGGTGCGAGCGCCGAAGGCCGCGCGGCCCCGCTCACCATACGATGCCGCGATACATCGCGTTCCACCCTGCCCTGTTTCTTGTTGTCCCGAGAAAATCCATCTCCGATGGAAATGGTTTCCTTTTTAGTTCGATGCAGGGTAGCGGCGATATGGCCAGTGTCAATTACGCCCGGCGTTCGCGCGTAAGCAGCGCTTTATCGACGACCCGACCTCATGAGATTGCCACGACGCGGCAGTCCGACGCCGCTTCGCTCCGCTACGGCCGGGCTTCAATCGCCGGAATCCCCAGCATTCCAGCCATGCGCCCGCGCGGCCGGACGAGGTCGCTCAGCGTATAACCCTCAAGCACTTCAACAAAGGCCTCGCGCGCCCTCTCCAGGGCCCGCCTCAACACACAACATTGACGGATGGCGCAGGGAGCATCGACGGGCTTGAAGCATGACGCGATGGCCATATCGGGCTCGGTGTAGCGCACCACCTCGCCAAGCCCGATGGCTTCGACCGGCTTTGCGAGGCGCAGCCCGCCCCCTCTCCCACGGACGGTTTCGATGTAACCGGCCACCCCCAGTTGATGCACCACCTTCATCAAATGATTTCTGGAAATGCTGTAGCTTTTCGCAATCTCGTCGATCGTCGCCAGCCCGTCATCCTTGACGGCCAGATACATCAGCACACGCAATGCATAGTCGGAATAAAGAGTGAGGCGCATGGCTTGCTCCCGATGAGTCACAAAGATATATTTTAAATATTGCTTTTACGCAAGAACGAACATATAAAGACCGTCGTCGTTCAAGGGAGATCCCCATGACCAAGGCTATTTCGATCGGCCACGTCCTGGCATGGCCGTTCCTGCTGCCGGGAAACGTCGCTTGCGACGCGCTGGGGCTCGGCCAACACCAGAATCTGGTTCGCATGCTAGTCAACTCCCTGATCTGGACCGTGCTCGGCGTGATCGTCGTGGCGCTTGCGGTATGACCGTCGCTACCGACAGGCTGGATCACGTCTCCGAGGACGGCATTCGCCAACTCGTCGATGCGTTCTACGTCAAGGTCCGCGCCGACGCCGAGCTTGCGCCGATATTCGCGCGCGCCATCCCCGGCGACTGGCAACCGCATTTGAGCAAGATGTATGCCTTCTGGTCGTCGGTGATGCTCACCACGGGCCGTTACAAGGGCAATCCTGTCGCCAAACATCTGATCATCCCCGATATGAAGCCCGCCCTTTTCGAACGCTGGCTGGCGCTGTTTGACGCGACCTGCCGCGAGCAGTTCGACAACGCGACCAGCGACGCCTTTCGCGTCAAGGCCGAGCGCATCGCGGAGAGCCTGAAGCTCGCTCTGTTCTATCGCCCGGACCGCCCGTGGCCCCCGGAGCCAACACCATGACCTTCGTCGTCACCGACAACTGCATCAAGTGCAAATACATGGACTGCGTCGAGGTTTGCCCGGTCGACTGTTTCTACGAGGGCGAGAACATGCTGGTGATCCATCCCGACGAGTGCATCGATTGCGGCGTGTGCGAACCGGAGTGCCCGGCCGATGCGATCTCTGCGGACACCGAGCCCGGTCTGGAAATCTGGCTGAAGCTGAATGCGGAATATGCGTCGGCCTGGCCCAACATCACGATTAAGCGCGAACCACCTGCCGACGCCAAGGCGTTCGATGGCGTCGCCGACAAGTTGAAGCAGTATTTCTCACCCAATCCCGGTCAGGGCGATTGACCAGCGAGACGGCTTTGTTCATCGGCTACCGGGAGCCTGACCGCTCGAATTCGCGAAAGCTCCGCCAAGACGCCGTAACGAGACCGGCTGACGTCGCAACCCAGGCGGCAAGCGCAACCCAGACCATGGAATAGGATATCGCACGCAGCGGTGGGAAGTCGGCGGCGAGCGAAAAACGCAGGCTGGCCAGGGCGTACATACCGAGCGGGAACACCAGACTCCAGAACATCGGCGTGTATGTCAGAGATACACGGCATATGCCGTGTTTCCAGATTCCAAACAGCAGCAACAGCGGAATCCACCACGTCGCCCACGCCCACATGATCAGCGTTACGCCGTCGATGAATGGCCGCATCGAATTCAGGAACGGCAGGCCGCTTTCGGTCAGGATGAGCGTCGACCCGGCGTTGGTAGTGATCGCCGCAGCGCCCATAACCACCCACAATAGAGGCGTGACATCGTCGGGCCCCACGTCAAAGAAGAAAATACGATGCGCGAACAGCACGATGAAGATGCCGTAAAGTCCGAGCCCAACACCCCACAACATGTGAATGAGCACAAACACCGTGCGACCGAGGTCGCCGACTTCGGGGGCAATGAGAGTGCCCAGGATCACCAGCGATTCGGTGCCGACAATGGCGATCAGCCACCCGCCATGAACGACGTTGGCTTGATGCGCGGTGTTGAGAAAAGTCAAAACGGCGAAGCTGAAATAGATCAGAATAAACCAGACGAGCAGCGCGAACAGCCACAGGGACAATGCGGCCGTTGTGAAACCGCGCAAATGGAGCCCGACACCGAAAACGTCGGAGCCGGCGACGATGGTGAAGAACGAGAAGACAAGACGGGGATTGAACAGATCAGACCGTATGGCTTGTCTGAACCTGAACAACCGCAAAATCGTAATCAATACCAACCACGGATAGGCGATGAGATTGACCGCGAAGAGCGCCGCGGACCATTCGCGCTGGCCTTCGAAGAACAAGGCATTCGAGATGATCCCAGTGGCCATTACCAGGGCGAAGCAGCCGGGATAGAGCGTCGCGATCTGACTATCCGACCACACGCGCAAATTCCGCATGCGCAAATGCAAATCCGAATCCGCCCTATGTTTCGAACGTGACATGGTGCCGGATCCCGGAAAAGAACCTGATCGGCCATTGACGCCGAATTGCACAGTACTCGACAAATCGATTCGGCGGCATCGATTGGTGCCAAACACCCCGCACAGACTCGCGCTATTCGTTCGTGATACTTTCCTGGACCGGGTGCGCGATGAACTGAGCCCCGGAAATCCCGGCGCCTCCCCTCGCGCCGATATCAGGCGGATTCCGGCGGCTCGGGCAAATTTGTCAGGCGAACCCGCCATACGTCCGGGCCCCGCTCGATGTAGGACCAGCCACAGCGCGCCCCATGTTTGGCTTCCAGCTGGAAGCGCAACGGCCGCGGATCGTGATCGGCGATCAGTTGAAGACTGTTTTCAGGCGCGAGATGATCGAATAGCTGGAAAATAATGGCGTGGCGATGTCGAGGCGGGATATCGCGAACGTCAATCACCCTTTCCGTCGTTTCGATTTCCTGCATGGTCTCTCCCGCTGAAGCATCTGCCGTTCCTTCTAATCAGGCAAATGGCGAATGCGCTTGTTGCGCCAGCGCAAATTCCGCGCCGATCCGTGCCGCGCCCGCCGGCGCGGCCTGCGGCGCGCCGGCCGAACTTCAATGCTCCCCTTGCGTGCAGCGGCCCCCGCTTCCATCACCGCGGCCCGCGAACCGCTGTCCTTTCCGGATGTGGTAAACCAAGCGTTAAGCAAGCGGCCGACCGGACCGTTAAGGGGTCGCGTCGGAACCCCCCGATTTTCCAGCACAATCGAGCCTGTCGTGCGGCCGGTTTCATAAGTCCGCAACGGCATTCCGGCCAACATGCCGTGGATTTGAGGCGTCCGGAGCCGCCCCGGTTTAACCGTTTCTCCAGCCCCTGCCTGCGATAGTGGACCAACATTCATGACATGCCAGGTTCAATCATCGTGACATCCCTCGGACGTGTGATTTCGGTGCGCGGCTCCCTCGCCCGGGTCGGGCTCTTGGCGGCGAGCAAGCTGGGCGTCTCGGAGGTGAGGGCCACCGTCGGCCGCTTCGTCAGCATCCGCTGCGCCAATTCCGCCATCGTCGCCATGATCACCGAGGTGTCCTGCGAGAATCTGCCGGCTTCCGACACCTACATCGCCACCGCCTCGGTCGATCTGCTCGGCGAAATCCTCGGCGGACCCGACCGCCCGAAATTCCAGCGCGGCGTCACCAACTATCCGACCATCGGCGACGCCGTCGACCTGATCACCCATGAGGAGCTTCGCACGGTCTATGCGCCGAGCGGATCCGATCAGATCAATGTCGGCACCCTGCAGCAGGATCCTTCCGTCATCGCCTATGTCGATATCGAGGAAATGCTCTCCAAGCATTTCGCCGTGCTCGGCTCCACCGGCGTCGGCAAATCGACCGGCGTGTCGCTGCTGCTGAACGAGATTCTCAAGTCGCGGCCGAATTTGCGAATCTTCCTGCTCGACGTTCACAACGAATACGGCCGCTGTTTCGGCGACCGCTCGGTGGTTCTCAATCCGCGCAATCTGAAGCTGCCGTTCTGGCTGTTCAATTTCGAAGAGATCGTCGACGTGCTGTTCGCCGGCCGGCCCGGCGTGCCGGAAGAACTCGACATTCTCGCCGAAGTCATTCCGGTAGCGAAGGGACTCTATACGCAGCACCAGACCGCCGATCGCCTCGGACTGAAGCGCAGCGACGTCAGGACAGTCGGCTATACCGTCGATACCCCGGTTCCCTATCGGCTGGTCGACCTGATTACGCTGATCGACGAGCGCATGGGCAAGCTCGAGAACCGCTCCTCGCGCATCCTCTATCACAAGCTGATCTCGCGCGTCGAAACCGTGCGCAACGATCCGCGCTATACCTTCATGTTCGACAACGCCAATGTCGGCGGCGACACCATGGCGGAGGTCATCAGCCATCTGTTCCGGCTGCCGGCCAATGGCAGGCCGATGACCGTCATGCAGCTGGCGGGCTTCCCCGCCGAAGTCATCGATTCCGTGGTCTCGGTGTTGTGCCGCATGGCGTTCGACTTCGGACTGTGGAGCGACGGCGTCTCGCCGCTGTTGTTCGTCTGCGAAGAGGCGCATCGCTACGCTTCCGCCGACCGCAACATCGGGTTCGGGCCGACCCGCAAGGCGGTCTCGCGCATCGCCAAGGAAGGCCGCAAATACGGCGTCTATCTCGGGCTGGTGACGCAGCGCCCCGCCGAACTCGATGCCACCATCATTTCCCAGTGCAACACGCTGTTCACGATGCGCCTTGCCAACGACCGCGACCAGGCGCTGCTGCGCTCGGCGGTCTCGGACGCCGCGGCCAACCTGCTGTCGTTCGTGCCCTCGCTCGGCACCCGCGAAGTGCTGGCGTTCGGCGAAGGCGTCGCACTGCCGACCCGCCTGCGCTTCAAGGAAGTGCCGCCGCATCAATTGCCGCGCAGCGAGGCCACCATCGCCACGGTGCCATCGGTGGCCGCCGGCCACGACATGCATTTCGTAGCCGCGGTGCTCGAGCGCTGGCGCGGCGCGACCTCGCATCGCGACGTCCCCAACGATCCCACCATCAACGACCGCCCCGGCTCCCGCACGATGTCGGTGGAAGCGCCGATGCTGCAGCCCTCGATGGGTCTCGATCCCGACCGCTTTTCGCTGCTGAAAAAGCCCCTGCGCTGAGGGATCAAAGCCGGTCGCCACGCCGTCTGCTCCTTTCAATCGCCAGAGCCTAATGCCGTCATTGCGAGCGCAGCGAAGCAATCCATCTCTCGGCACAAAGAGTGGATTGCTTCGCTTCGCTCGCAATGACGGCCTCTAGACATGCGTTTAACTCTCGCCGCGCAACGCGCCCGAGTTTTGCTGGAAATTCCCGCCCTCTCCCATCAGAGGGCGCAGGGAATGCCGGGCGCCCGATGCGCCCGATAGCCGCGTGTGCAAGGTTGGTGGTAGACGCACACGCGTTAGTCAGGTCACACCGGAATCACCCGGCATTCCCTACGCAATGGTTTTACGGCTTATAACGCGCTCTCCCTGGCGACCGGGCTTTCTTGCCACCATCATCCGCGGGAACTGCTTCCCGCGAACTTGACGCCAGCGTCGGGGCGTCAGGACCACACGACTTCGCCGTCCGCAAG
>NZ_JADGRI010000057.1 GCF_017881085.1 Bradyrhizobium sp. | reverse complement strand
CAGGAAGCGGCGCGGCCCAAGACGGGTCAACCCAAGACTGATCAGTCCAAGACTGATGAGTCCAAAAAGGATCCGCCTAAGACCGATCAATGGAGATAACGCCCCGCGTCTCGCCTCTCGTTCTTCCAAAAACGATCGCCAACCACCTTTCCTGTGCACGGCTCGTCCGAGTCTATTGCCCGCGGCCGCCGGTTGCGAAACTGTCCATAGTGCGCGCGGGGGCGTGAGATGCGTAATCAGGATGACGGATTTGACTACCACCGCTATCGGCAATTGCTTGCCGAAGCGGTCGACGAGAAAAAGCGGCTGGCCCTTATCGACATGCTGATCGAGGAGCGGGCCAGGGAACGGCTGGAAGCGCAACGCGTATCCGATCGGGCCGCCATGACCGCCTCGGTCATCGCTACCGTGCTCAACACCTCACGGGATTGATTTCGGTCCATTGCCGGTGCCGGGGTACAGCCGGCGAGATTCAATTAACGATGCGTCTCAATCAGCCATAAACATTTTGCGACTAAAAGCTCTCGGGCCCGATGCATTTCAGGGCCAATAACGGGGGTTTCCATGAGCATGATTTCTGTCGTTTCGATGCGTTCGATTGGCGCCGCGCGCACCGACGACCATTCACCCATGCCGGTCGCATTGTTTTGCTGCGTTGGGCTGGTGGTGTCGCTCTGCCTGGTGGCGTCCGGCATCGACCTCGGCGCCGGCTGGGTCTAACGGTTCGCGTTGTCTTGGCTTTGTTGCGGGGCGGGCCCTTGCGGCCCGCCGTTGCTAGCGGCGTCTTTTCGAGCGCGCCATTCGAACAAAACGTTTTCCCGATGCTGAAGTCGAAATACGTCGACACCGGCAGGTGCGGTTCGTGTTTCGGGAATTCCCGCTCGACGTCAAGGCCGCGGCCGCCTCGATGCTGGCCCGCTGCATCGCCGGTAACGATGCCGGGAAATATTTCGCGGCCGTCGAGGCGCGACGCCGACCTTCTTCGTCAATGGCGAAAAGCTCACGGGCGCGATGTCGTTCGAGGAACTGACCAGAAGATCAGATCGCTGCCGAAACGATAAGCTCATCATCCGTCGTCGGAAGGCGCAGCTCTTGCGGCACCGCAGCGAAACTGACGCCGATACGGTTTTTCTGGATCCAGGCGATGCGGCATTCGCGGACCGAGGAATCCTTTGCCAGCACCAGGCGGAAGCGCGAGGGAACAAACGCCGGGTTCGGAACCTCGATGGCCGCGCCTTCGACCGAGATATTGCAGACCACGCAGCTGATCACGGAACCGCCCGACGACACGTAGCCGGGCTCGTTGATTTCGGTCCGCGGATGTTTTCGTCTTTCTTCCATATGCTTCGGCCTTGCTCGCGTCGCGGAGGCCGCAAGCCTAGCGCAAATCCCTAAACAAATTAGAATCGGTCTCGCCGCCTTGCACCATTTGGTTGGGCGGTAGCGGCGGGGGTGCACCAATTCAGCGTGAACCATCAATCCGTACAATCTGCGGTGGATCGCTTCGGGTGTTCGCCGCGATTTGAAATTCACGCTCTTCCGTTCGCAGCTTCGACGGCGTAGCATCCTGACACCGGCGATGGGTAGGCGCGACGCTCGCTGCTGAAACAAAAGAACATGCGCCAAGGGGAAATGCCATGTTCGAGATACTCGATCGACGTACGAGTCTGTCCGGCAACCAGATCAAAATCCTCGCCGCAGCGATTATCGGCGACGCGCTTGAATTCTTCGATTACTTCCTGATCGGCTTCGTGCTCGCTTTCCTGATCGGGCCGTGGAAACTCACCTTCGGCCAATCGGCTACCGTGCTGATGAGTTCCGGCATCGGCGCCATCATGGGCGCCTATGCCTGGGGCTGGCTTGCCGACCGCATCGGCCGCCGCAAGGTCTTCATCGGCACTGTGCTCAATTTCTCCATCGCCACCGGCCTCCTGTATTTCACACCGGACAATGGCTGGATCTATCTCTCCGTGATGCGCTTCTTCGTCGGCCTGGGCGTCGGCGGGCTCTATTGCGTCGACCTGCCGCTGGTGCAGGAGTTCATGCCTTCCTCCAAGCGAGGCTGGGTCGGCGGCCTCGTCACCTGCGTGATCCCGCTGGGAACCGGGCTGGGCGCGGTGCTCGGCGCCTCCATCGGCAGCGGCGACTGGCGGTTGCTGTTTGCGATCGGCGTGTTGCCGGCGTTGCTGGTGCTGCTGGTCCGCCTCTGGGTACCGGAGTCGCCCCGTTGGCTTTGCCGTCAGGGCCGCTACGACGAAGCACGCCAGTCGCTTGCCTGGGCGCTGCAGATGGAACCCTCTGCGCTGCCGTTGCCGACGGCCGCGGATGCCGGTCCGATCGTCAAGAGCAACTGGCTCGACCTCTTCAAATATCCGCGCAGCCTGATCGTTTCCTGGCTCGGCAATGCCGGCGCCCAGACCGGCGTCTACGGCATCACGCTTTGGGTGCCGTCGCTGTTCGTGCTGCTGCTCAAGGTGACGCCGCAGGAAGCCGCAAAAATGATGATCCTCTTGACCATCTTCGGCTTCATCGGTCGCCTCTCCTTCGCCTTCTTCTCCGAACTGATGGGGCGGCGCAACGCCGGCGGCCTGTTGGGGTTCGGGGCCGGCGTCCTGACGATCGTGGCGGGCTACAATTACGATTCCATGATCATGGGCGTATCGGCGTTCTGGTTGATCCTGGCCGTCACCTACTTTTTCGCCGATGGGGGCTTCGCCATTGTCGGACCCTATGCGGCGGAAATCTGGCCCTCGCATCTCAGAACTACAGGCATGGGTTCCGCTTATGGGTTCGGCGGCATCGGCAAGATCATCGGGCCGGTCGGGCTCGCCATGATCGTCGGCTCCGGCAACTACCTCAAGCCGGACGTGCCGTTACCGCAGATACCGCTTGCCTTCGTCTATCTCGGCTGCTGGTTCCTGATGGCCGGAGCGGTGTATTATTTCCTCGGCATCGAGACCAGGGGCAAGTCGATCGAACAGATCGACAGGGAGTTGGCCTTCACGGCTGATCTGCCCGCAGCCACGGCCTCAATGCGGCAGGCGTAACCTTGGCTACGTTGATCGCGACTTCCGCCGATCTCGCCGGCGACCGGGCCCTCATTGCGCGTGCCGAAGCGGTGCGCACCGCGGTGGCGGGCGCTTCGAACGAGATCGAGAGCACGCGCCGGCTGACGCCGGCGCTGCTCGACAAATTGCACGAGGCGGGCCTGTTCCGGCTCCTGCTGCCGCGCTCGTCGAACGGGATCGAGACCGATCCCCTCACCTTCTTCCACGTCATCGAGACCATCGCGCGCGCCGATGCCTCGACGGCGTGGTGTCTCAGCCAGGCCGGCGGCTGCGCCATGTCGGCGGCCTATCTCGATTTGCCGGTCGCGCGCGCGATTTTCGGCAGCGATCCGCGGGCCGTGCTTGCCTGGGGTCCCGGGCCGAAGGTCAAGGCGATCGAGTGTGAAGGCGGCTACAAGGTCACGGGGGTGTGGTCCTTCGCCTCGGGTGGCCGCCATGCGACCTGGCTTGGCGCTCACTGTCCAATCTACCAGGCCGACGGCTCGCCGAGGCTTGACGCCACCGGCGTCCAGCAAGAGCGCACCATGCTGGTGCGCAACACAGACGTCGTATGGACCGACATCTGGAACACGGTCGGGCTGCGCGGCACCGCCAGCGATCAGTTCGCGCTCGAGGATTTCTTCGTCCGATCCGACCATTCGATCACCCGCGAATTCGACCGGGAGTGCCGCGAAAACGGTCCGCTCTATCGGATGGGCAACGGCACCTGCTATCAGGTCGGCTTCGCCGGCGTCGCCTGCGGCATTGCCCGCGGCGCGATCGACAACTTTCTTGAGATCACCCGCAAAGTGCCGCGGGGTGCGAAGAATGCGCTGCGCGAAAATGCCGTGGTGCAGTCCAATCTGGCCCAGGCCGAGGTCAATCTCCGGGCCGCGCGATGTTACGTCCTGCAGTCGATGGCCGACATCTGGCAGCACCTCTGCGCCGGAGCCGTCATCACGGTCGAGCAGCGCATCACGATGCGCCTTGCTGCGACCCACGCCATTCACAAGGCGCGCGAGGCGGTCGACTTCGCTTACAATGCCGCGGGCGCTACCGCGATTTTCGAGAACCACCCGCTGGAGCGCCGCTTCCGCGATATCCACACCGTGACCCAGCAGCTGCAGGGCCGGCTCAGCCATTTTGAAACCGTCGGCGCTTGGATGATGGGCGCCGATGCCGATCTCACCTTCGTCTGAGGAGAAGACCTATGCCGCTTGGCGTTCTGCAACATTTCACCATCGAGCCCTCCGATCTGGAGAAGACCAAGGATTTCTATTGCGACGTGCTGGGGCTGGAGAACGGCGAACGTCCGCCGCTCGATTTCCCAGGTTACTGGCTCTATTCCGGCGGCGTCGCCACGGTACACTTGATGGGCACGCGCAAGCCGCGCGACGGCATCGTGGTGCGCGGCACCGAGAAGAAATATGAGGATACCGGCCGTCTCGACCATATCGCTTTTGCCGCGACCGATGTCGAAGGCGTGCGCAAGCGCCTGCAATCGAGGGGCGTGAAATTTCGCGAGAGCATCGTGCCGCGCACCGGCGATACCCAGTTCTTTCTCTACGATCCCGACGGTGTCGGCGTGGAGCTGAATTTCCCGAAGGCGTAAGGCCTCGTGCCGCCGTTGCGCTTCGGTTTGGACGGCGAACTGCCGTCCGAATCGCTTTGAGCTGGCAGCGCGGGCGTTCAACGTCCCTAAGTGCTCGTCTAACGCTTACGCCGTCCTGGCGATGTCAGCCGTGCGTCCGGATTGTGCTCCAAAGAACACAGTGGTCAGGGTTGTTCACGGATTTTGCGTGCAACGGCCCCAATTCCCGAAGAGGCCATCAGCCCGCCATCACTCGGGCACGAAGCGGACAGCGTTTCCTCAATTTTGCGTGAGGAATAGAAGGGCCGCGCCGCTGCGGCAGGATAGTCGGGTGCAGTGCCTTCCACCTACCCCAGGGCACATGTACCCGACTATTCGCGGCCGCTCGCCACCGGTGGGCGCGCAAAGCTGCGTCATGGCTTGGCGGATTTCGCGCCTAGTCCAGTCCGCGCTCATGACTCAAGCGGACCATTTCCTCGATAAAGACCTGCTTCTGCTTGTCGTTGAGGCTGGCGAACAGCGGCTCGGCCGCGTCGGCGACGTTGCGCTGGTCCACCGCACGGTCGTTGAGGAACTGCGCTTCGTTACGCATCTGCTCGACGATGTCGTCGGGAGGGTCGCGCTTGGCGCGCGCAATCCGCAAGTTGAGACGGTCGGCGCCATTGTGGCCGAGATAATGCATCGCGCTACTGAAGCCGGCCCAGTGCTTTTCCTGCTCGGGCGTAAGGCCAAGTTCGGCCTTGATCCGGTCGATATTCGCGTCGCTGTTGGCGACGATCTGTTCGGCGGTCAGCTGCGGCTCGCCTTGCTCCTGGGTCAGCACAGTCGCCTGCTTGGCTCCCTTGCCGCCCTTGCCGGCCTTCGCCGTTTTCGAAGCGCCGCCCTGCTTGGTCCCGGCTGCGCTATTTGTCGCAGGCGCGGCCTGCCCGTTCCTCCCCACCCCAAGCACGCCAGTGAAGACACCGACCACGCCGCCGATCGCGCCGCCGAGCACGCCGCCCACCGGTCCGGCAGCCCTGTTGCCGGCCTGTGCCCCCTGCTGAACGCCTTGAACCACCTGCGCATCTACCGCGGAAGGCGCGCCAAAAAGCATGACGACAACGGCCCCAAACGCAAGGCGCCGTGTCGAACGCGCTCGCGCCGTCGATGTCGGGCTGGTCATTTATTTAGTCTCCATGGTCAATCTTGATCTCCTGCCGGAGCTTTCGAAAACAGGCGATGAGAATCCCGCCATCGGATCCCGACACTATCGTTTTCGTACCACGCGAGTCCACCGTTGCCCGCCTTCGCCGCGATCAGGAAAGTATTGCTGCAATAGCCAGTTAAGCGAAACTGAAACAGGACTGCGACGGTATTGCGCACCGACTTCATGCGATGCCTGACAGCAATGTGTGCGCCGCAATATGCAGATAGCCCACGAGCGGCTGGATCGCGGAACCGACGCCACGGCTCGTTGGGGCACAACGTTAGTTCTAGAGCTTCGAGCCGGCTGGTTTCTCGACAGATGCCGGCAATTCTGCTCTGATCCCGCAACACAAAACTTCCGCGCCATCACGCAGCGTCGGCTTCGCGTGTCGCAAGACGGGGGAAAAACCAAAACATTTTGGCTCAGCAGAGAGGGAACGCCATGTCACGGAGAAAGCTGTCTCGACGACAATTCGTAGCTGCCACCGCACTAACGTCCGCTGCGATGATCACCGCGCCCTATGTCCGGGGCGCGTATGCGGCCGGCAAACTGACGATGGGCTTCTGGGACCACTGGGTTCCCGGCGCCAACAAGGCCTCCACGGATCTGGTCAACGAATGGGCCGCCAAGGAGAAGGTCGAGGTTTCCATCGACTACATTACGAGCCAGGGCAAGAAGAACGAGATAACGATCGCCGCCGAGGCTCAGGCCAAGTCCGGCCATGACATTCTCGCGATGCCGACCTGGTGGCCGCACGCGCAGTCCGACCTGCTCGAGCCCGTCAACGATATCATGGAGCCGCTGATCCAGCAGAACGGCGCCGTCAACGGCACGGTGCAGTATCTCGGCAAGCTGGGCGACAAATGGCTCGGCGTTCCCGCCTGTGTCGGCAGTCAGATCAAGGGCCCCTGCTCCCGCATCGACCTGATGAAAAAATTCGCCAATATCGATGTCCAGGAGATGTATCCGGCGGGCAGCGCGCCCAAGGCGGATAACTGGACCACCGATACGTTTCTCAAGGCCGCCGAAGCCTGCCACAAGGGCGGCGTGCCCTTCGGCATCGGTCTCGGTGAAACCAGCGACTCCGTCGATACCGTCGGCGCGTTCTTCCTGGCCTTTGGAGCCGAGGTTGTCGATGCCAAGGGCAACGTCACCGTCAAGAACGACAACGTGCGGCAGGTCCTGGAATACTACAAGAAGCTGATGGCATTCCTGCCGCCCGATGCGCCGGCATGGGATGATGCCTCCAACAACAAGTGGCTGGTTTCAGGCAAGGGCGCACTGATCATGAATCCGCCCAGTGCCTGGGCGGTTGCCAAGCGTGACGCCCCGCAAGTCGCCGAGCAATGCTGGACCCACGGCTTCCCGGTGGGACCAAAAGGCCGCTTTGCACCGTTCCTGCCCTATTTCTGGAGCGTCTGGAACTTCTCCAAGAACAAGGAAGCGGCAAAAAGCCTGCTGACGCATTTGTCGCAGCCTGCTTCGATCGAGAAAATGGTGGTGGCGAGCGGCGGCTACGACCTGCCGGCGTTCGAGAAGCTCACCACCCTGAAGGTATGGGCCGAGGAAGGACCGCCGAAGGGCACGTTGTTCCACTACCCCAACCCGTACAACCACCAGAAGTTGTCGATCTCGGCATCGCCGGCGCCGCCGAAGGTCGCCCAGCAGATCTACACCCAGGCGACGCTGACCAAGATGTGCGTGCGTTTCTACCAGGGCGAAGCCATGGAGAAGACGCTGGCCTGGGCGGAAGGCGAACTCGAAGGCTTCATGCGGAGCTGACGTTGAGGATCTCGCCGCGACGGCCTTTCTGGCCGCAGCCCGCCGCGGCGCGCATCCGCAATGACGCGTTGCGTCAACACGATAGGCAGCCGGACGAGATGCCGGCTGCCCGCTGATACATCCGAAAACATGCCGGATATCCGGCTCCTCTGAAACGCACGAGGAAGATGCATCATGGTCGATTTCGCGCTTCAGCCCAACAGCGTTCCCGAAACGCGAGCCAAGCGAAAACGTGCAAGTCTGCGAACCGCACTCAAGCGGAAGTCGACCGCAGCCTTCCTCATGACGCTGCCGCTGATCCTGCTGATCTCGATTATGGTGATCTATCCGGCGTTCTATTCGCTGCATTTGGCAACACTCAACAAGTCGATGCAGCGCTTTGTCGGCTTCGGCAATTTTGAGTTCCTGTTCAAACGCGAAACGTTTTGGCTGGTCGTGAAGCAGTCCTGCATCTTCGCGATCACGGCCGTGGTATTCAAGGCGCTGATCGGTTTCATTGTCGCGCATTTCGTCCACAACATCCCCGTCAAGGGCCAGCGCAAGTGGCGCGGGATGCTCCTGGTGCCCTGGGTCATTCCGCCGGCGATGAGCACGCTGGCGTGGCTGTGGCTGTTCGATCCGTCGTACAGTGCTTTCAACTACACCCTTTCGTTTTTCGGCATCGGGCCGATTCCCTGGACCGGCGACGCCTCCTGGGCCCGTTTCTCGGTCATTCTGGTGAACATCTGGTATGGCGCGCCGTTCTTCATGATCATGTATCTGGCTTCGCTGAAGTCCGTGCCCGAGCAACTCTATGAGGCCGCGGCGATCGACGGCGCCAATTGGTGGCAGCGCATCTGGTACGTGACGCTGCCGATGATGCGCAACATCATCGCGATCACCACGCTGTTCTCGCTGATCGTGACCTTTGCCAATTTCGATATCGTCCGCATCCTGACGTCAGGCGGCCCGCTTGACCACACGCATATCTTTGCGACCTGGGCATTCCGTGTCGGCATCGAGGGCGGCGACATTCCGCTCGGCGCCAGCGTCTCGCTGTTCATGTTCCCAATCCTGGCGATCGCGGCGGTGTTCATCCTGCGCGACATCAACAAACGCGGGAACGAAGCCTGATGACCAGCACAATCGTAATCGACAAGGCCGCGCCGACCCGCGCCGTCAAATATGGCAGCATGAGCCGCGACCGGACCTGGGCGCTGCGATGGTCGTACTTCTTCCTGACGCTGTTTGCGGTGTTCTCGCTGGTGCCGCCAATTTACATGCTGATTACTTCGCTGAAGAGCAGCGCGGAGATTTCGGCGGCAACCAATCCCTGGTGGGTATTCCATCCGACGCTTTCGAATTACGTCGAATTGCTGTCATCGAACCAGTTTCTGACGTTCTTCCGGAACTCGGCCTTCGTTTCGATCTTCGTGGTGACGATTACAATGCTGATCAGCATCCCCGCGGCCTTCGCATTGTCCCGCATGCGGTTCTGGGGCTCGGCGACGCTCGCCACCGGCGTATTCCTGACCTATCTCATTCCGGACTCCCTGTTGTTTCTGCCGCTGTTCAAGATGTTCGCGGTATTCGGCGACTGGACCGGCATCCAGCTCATCAACAGATGGTACGTGCTGCTGTTCGTTTATCCAACGCTGACCGTGCCGTTCTGCACCTGGATCATGATCGGCTATTTCGCCTCGATCCCGAAGGAACTCGATGAGGCCGCCATCATCGACGGCGCCTCGTGGTTCCAGACCCTGACGCGGATCTTCATTCCGGTCGCGATGCCCGGTCTGATCGCCGCGACCATTTTCGCGTTCACGGTCTCATGGGCGCAATTCCTGTATCCGCTGGTGTTCACGACCTCGACCGACCAGCTGGTGCTGCCGGTGGGCATCATCACCTCCCTGATCAAGGGCGACGTCTTCAACTGGGGGCAGATCATGACCGGCGCCCTGCTGGGCGCCGCCCCGCCGCTCATCATCTACGCGTTCCTGATGGACTACTACATTGCCGGGCTGACCGCCGGCGCTACAAAGGGTTGATGCTCATGGCTGACGTCACGTTGCGTAAGGTTATCAAGCGCTATGACGACGTCGAGGCGGTGCGCGGCATCGATCTCGACATCGCCGACCATGAGTTTGTCGTGCTGGTGGGCCCGTCGGGCTGCGGCAAGTCGACCACGCTGCGGATGATCGCCGGCCTCGAGGACATCACCGATGGCGACATCATGATCGGCGGCGACGTGGTCAACGACGTGCCGCCGAAGGACCGCGATATCGCGATGGTGTTCCAGAACTACGCGCTGTACCCGCACATGACAGTCGCGGAAAACATGTCGTTCGGCCTGCGGCTGAAGCACTATCCGAAGGCCGAGATCAAGAGCCGGGTCACCGAAGCCGCGCGCATGCTCGACATCACCGATCTGATCGACCGCAAACCGAAACAGCTTTCCGGCGGCCAGCGCCAGCGCGTGGCGATGGGGCGCGCCATCGTGCGCAATCCGAAAGTGTTCCTGTTCGATGAACCGCTCTCCAATCTCGACGCCAAGCTTCGGGTCCAGATGAGGATCGAAATCAAGAAGGTGCATCAGAAAGTGCGCACCACCACCGTTTACGTTACCCACGATCAGGTCGAGGCGATGACGCTTGCCGACCGGGTCGTGGTGATGAACCACGGCCGCATCGAGCAGATCGGCACGCCCAACGAGCTCTATCACCACCCGGCAACGCGCTTTGTCGCCGGCTTCATCGGCTCGCCGGCGATGAATTTCATACCCTGCCGGCTGGAGGAGGCCGGCGGCAGCCTGAACATACGGTTGACCGACCGGATCGCTTTCCCGCTGCCGCCGGCTCGCGCGGCGCGCTATCAGACGGTTCCGCGAAACGAGAAATTGCTGCTGGGCCTGCGGCCGGAGCATATCACCGAAGCGAAGCAGCATAAGGAGCCTGGGGTCGAAAACTTCGACACGGTGCTGGACGTCACCGAACCGATGGGGATGGAGACGCTGATTTACTTCATGCTCGAAGAGGTCGAAGTCTGCGGGCGGGTCAATCCCAATGCCGGCGCCCGCGACGGCGGCCCGCTTCGATTGGCAGTAGACCTCAACAATATGCACCTGCTAAATGAGGGCACCGGCGTCGTCCTTTGACGGCCGCACAACAAGAAAAGCCACGAGCTGGGCGGGACGGGGAATGGCCACCAACAAGAAGAAAATATTCGTCACTGAATCGATGTCGCAGCAAGGACGGGATCTATTGAAGGAGCGGGACGACATCGAACTCGTCGAATTCCCCAACATGATATCAGCCAAAGACTTTGAGACCATGCTGCGGGAGCAGGCGCCGGTCCATGGCGTGGCGCTCGGCGCAACCCGCTTCGGCGAGCCCGAGCTTGAGGCATCCGGGGACATGAAGGTGGTGACCCGGATCGGCGTCGGATACGACGCCGTCGATGTCCCTGCCCTGAGCCGCCGCAAGGTCCCGTTGATGGTAGCGGGCACCGCCAATTCGCCGTCGGTCGCCGAGCAGGCGTTGTTCATGATGCTGACACTGGCCAAGCGGGCGGTGGAAATGCATTCCATCGTCAAGGACGGCAAATGGGCTCACCGCCTGGGCATGCTGCCCTATGATCTCTTCGGCAAGACGGTGCTGATCATCGGCTTCGGCCGTATCGGCACCCGCACCGCCAAGCGCTGCCTTGCCATGGAAATGAACGTTCTGATCTACGATCCCTACAAGCCTGCCGCCGAGATCAAGACGGCGGGCTGCGAGCCGGTCGGCGATCTCGACACGGCGCTGCCGCGAGCCGATTTCGTCAGTATCCACTGCCCGAAGACGCCGGAGACGGTCGGGATGTTCAATGCGGCGCGGTTGCAGCGCATGAAACCCACGGCCTATCTTATCAATACCGCGCGCGGCGGCATCGTCGAGGAGAAGCCGCTCTATGCGGCGCTGGTGTCGGGCAAACTCGCCGGCGCGGGCCTCGACGTGTTCGAACACGAGCCGCCGCCGTCGGGCCATTCGCTGTTCGAGCTTCCCAATGTCATCATGGCCCCGCACGTTGCGGGCGTCACGCGGGAGGCGGTGGACCGGATGAGCGTGCAGACCGCACGCAACATCCTGAGCGCGCTCGATGGCGAGCCGATCCGGCAGAACGTCATCAACCAGGACGTACTCGGCTGATCGCTCTTTGAGGCTATCACCGTTAACTTCGCCGGCTTCGTGGCTTCAGGGGCAGCAGTACCGATATGGCCTTCAAAGAATACGGCAGTTATGACGGAATCGGGCTCGCCGAACTCGTCCGCAAGAGGCAAGTCAGTCCAAAGGAACTACTGGACGAGGCGATCGCCCGCACCGCCAAGGTCGATCCACAGATCAATGCTGTGGTCGTCAAGCATTACGACTATGCGGAGCGGCAGATCGACAAGGGACTGGCGGACGGCCCCTTCACCGGCGTGCCGTTTCTGTTGAAAGATCTCGATATTCTCGAGGGCACACGGACGACCTTCGGCGCCAGCATCTACAAGGATGACGTCGCCGACCACACCGGCACCCTGGCCGGGCGCTTCCTCAGGGCCGGCGTGACGATCTTCGGCAAGAGCGCCAGCCCCGAATTCGGCTTGATGCCGACCACGGAGTCGCGCCTGCATGGTCCGACCCGAAATCCCTGGAATCTCGCGCACTCCTCAGGTGGTTCGTCCGGCGGCGCGGCCGCAGCCGTCGCGGCACGGATTCTTCCGGTCGCGCATGCCAGTGACGGCGGCGGCTCGATACGGATTCCGGCGTCCGCTTCCGGCGTTTTCGGATTGAAGCCGACCCGCGCCCGCAATCCGCTCGGTCCGGATCGCGGCGAAGGCTGGAGCGGGTTTTCCTGCGGCCACGTCGTGAGCATCAGCGTGCGCGACAGTGCGGCGATGCTCGACGCTGTCCAGGGCCCCGAGCCGTCGAGTCCCTATGTTGCGCCGCCGCCGGCGCGGCCGTACCTCGAGGAGGTCGGCCGCGATCCCGGTCGCCTGCGCATCGCCTTTACCGACAAGTCGCCTTATGGCGATGCCATCGATCCCGAAATCGCAGCAGCGACGCGGGAGATCGCGGCGCTGCTCTCCGGATTTGGCCATCATGTCGAGGAGCGCGCGCCTGCGCTGGCCGCCGATCCGGCCGCGGTGATGTCGACCATCGTGTCCGCCAACACCGCGCTGAATGTTCGGATAGCGGAGGCGCGTTTCGGCCGCGCCATGACGGAGCGCGATTTCGAGATATTGACGCTGGCAAGCGCCTACAACGGGCAAAAGGCGACGGCGACCGACTATGTGGCGGCACAACTTGCCGCCTTCCAGATCTCGCGCGCGCTCGCGGCATTCTTCGAGACCTGCGACGTGTTGCTGTGCCCGACGCTTTGCTCGCCTCCGTTGCGGGTCGGCGAGCTCAATACCATGGCGCAGGATCTGTCGCATATCGGGCCCGTCTTGAGGCGCTATATGCCGGCGACCTCCATGTTCAACATGTCCGGTCAGCCGGCGATGTCGGTGCCGCTAGCGTGGAACAGGGCCGGATTGCCGCTCGGCATGATGTTCGCGGCGCGCTTCGGCGACGAGGCAACCTTACTACGCCTGGCGGCCCAGCTCGAACGGGAACGCCCGTGGAAGGCCAAATTGCCTCCGATTTGCGCCTGAACCGACAAAACTCAGCCTCATTCGGGAGCGAGGGATGGAACCCGGCGCCAACTGTGGGCTTTGCCCTGTTTAGTTGCGCAATTCTTGGGGGCAGGAATTTTGACTCAAAGCGACCCGACCGATAATGCGCTGGCAGCCATCGCCAGCATCCTCGATCACCCGGAATCCCACGGCGGGCCGGAAATGCCGCCGGCTGACGACACGCCTATCGCCCCCGAGCGGGGCTCCGCGGAGGGCTATTCCAGGGTCGGTCCGGGCCCGATGGCGGCCATCCGTTTCAAATGGACGGTCCGGCGCGCGGAAGACGGCTACTATTATGTCGACGAGACGATCGGCGAAACCACCGCGCCCTTGGTCACCGGGCCGATGTCGGCGGATGCCGCGGTGAAGTTCGTTGACGAGCGCGAGAGCGAAGCGCGACGGCGCTTCGAGGCGCTCAGAAACGAAATGGCCGGGCGCAGCGCGGCCGCGAATCTCGTCCGCAAGGACGGCGAGGTCTAGCTTGGCTCACGCCAAGGACCGGCTCGGCGTTCCCAAAAAATCCTTCTTGACGAGATCGACGCCGCAATGGCGCAAGATGTCGTAGGCCGTCGTGACGTGAAAAAAGAACTGCGGCACGCTGAACGTCAGCAACAGAGACAGGCCGGTAAACTCCCGCGTCGAGCCGCTTCTGAACGTGAAAATCACCCGCTTGATTTCAGTACCGTTGATGTCGGCGGGTTGCAGGCTCCGCATGAACGCGACCACGGTTGCGATGCGTGCCTTCAGTTCGGGAATGTCGGGCTCGATATCCGGAAATACCGGCGCCTCAACGCCGGCCAACAGGGCACAGGCAAGAAGCGCATGCCGATTGGCCTCCCCCACCTGCCGCGTGAGGCTGTACATGTTGGGATAAAGCTGCGCGTCGAGCAGCACAGAGGGATCGATCTCTTTCGCTTCGGCGTAAGCGGCGGCACGGTCGAGAAGGTCGGAAAGGCTGCCAAGAAATTGTGTGAAGACTTCAACCGACGCCTGGTGCATTGAAATGGTCAACGTTGTGTTCCTCTTCCCCGCGTCAAGCCT
Source organism: Bradyrhizobium sp. (assembly GCF_017881085.1). Taxonomy (GTDB): domain Bacteria; phylum Pseudomonadota; class Alphaproteobacteria; order Rhizobiales; family Xanthobacteraceae; genus Bradyrhizobium. The sequence continues at coordinate 6,495 of NZ_JADGRI010000057.1, read as the reverse complement.
GAAACTGCCGGATTGAACTAGCAGTCGATCCCCACAATTCGCAACGAGCTTTGCATTCGCCCGGCGCCTGGTTTTGAAACCGGACCGCGCAACGATATGCTGCGGGGGCGCGATGGTCACCGGATTCAGGAGTGGCCGGCGTCCTTCCGGAGGAAATAGATGGTTCGAGTTCTGTCGTCTCTCGCCGTGGTCTTCTTGCTGATGACGGCTTCCGCCCATGCCCAGCAAGCCTCCCGGCTCGACGATATCATCAAGCGCGGCAGCTTGCGCGTCGGCCTGACCGGCGACTATCTGCCGTTCAGCTCGCTGGACAAGGAGACGTCGAAATTCCGGGGATTCGACGTCGACATGGCCGAGGCGCTCGGCAAGGCGCTCGGCGTCAAGGTCGACTATGTCCACACGGCGTGGCCGCAATTGATGAAGGATTTCGAAGCCGACAATTTCGATATCGCAATGGGCGGCGTCTCGATCACGCTGGACTGGCAGAAGAAAGGTCTGTTCTCGACGCCCATCATGCTCGAGGGCAAGACGCCAATCGCGCGCTGCAGCGATGCCGGCAAATACCAGACCCTCGCCGATATCGACAGGCCCGGCACGCGCGTCATCGTCAATCCCGGAGGCACCAATGAGCGATTTGCCAGGGCCAACATCAAGACCGCCGAAATCAAGACCTGGAACGACAACGTCACGATCTTCGACGAAATCGCCAAAGGCGACGCCGATCTGATGATGACGGATGCCTCGGAGACGCGATACCAGCAGAAACTTCATCCCGGCGTGCTCTGCGCGGTGCATCCGGAAAGGCCGTTCGACTTCGCCGAGAAGGCCTATTGGATGCAGCGCGACCTTGCACTGAAGGCCTTCGTCGATCAGTGGCTGCACATCGCGATCGAGGACGGCAGTTTTAAGAAGATCTATGCCGTCTGGTTTGAATGACACGGCAGCCGAATGGCGCGCCCTTCCGGTAACTCCCTGATTTAAAATTTGCAGCGTCGAGCAACCCAGGAAATCTCTGGCACTACCGGTTGTTCTCGGAAATTGACCGCCTCTACCGTGCTAAATTAGACTGGTCCGCAAAGATATTGAACCAAAGCCGCTGATTGACGACTCATACTTTGAAAGTGATGTAGGTCACGTTGCTCGGAATTGCCGAAGCGTAGGGTCGGGACTGGGATTCCACCTGCTCAGGAGGTCATGATGAAAAAGCTTGTTGCTCTCGCCGCGTTTCTGCTGGCGAGCACCGCTGCGCAGGCTCAGTACAGCTTCGAATATGGCGGACGGACCATTCGCATCGATCCTGACCGCGGCACGGTGTCGATCCCGGGCGTCTATGACAACACCGGACGGCGACCCAAGCGCTCGCAGGACAGCGACCGCCCGCGCAAACAGGCGCCGCAGCAGGCCAAGGTCGACCCGCAAGCCCCCGCTCCGGAACCTGCCGCGACCGAACAGCCCGCGCCCGCGAACGCCCAGCCCATGCCTTCAACAGCCACGGCAACCGTCGCGCCCACGGATACCGCGGCTTCGACGCAAGCTCCGGCAGCGCAGCCAGCGGCCGGCGCCCCCGCGCCGCAACTGCAGCCGGACGCCGCGCCCGTCGCCAAACCCGCTGCTCCCGAGGTGGTCGCGACGACCGCGCCCGCTCCAAAGCCCCCAGCGCCCGCGGTTCAGCAGGCCAATTCGCCGCTCGGCATGTGGCTGACCGAAGAGAAGGAAGGCAAGGTCAGAATCGAGCAATGCGGCGCCAACCTCTGCGGCTATTCGGTGGACTCGAAATCGAACCAGAACGGCGAACAGGTTCTGATCAACATGAAGCCCGGAAAAGACTCCAGATGGAGCGGGCGAATTCTCGACCCCAACAGCGGCAGCACCTATGATTCGACGATCGCGCTGAAGGGACCAGATACGCTTCGCGTTCAGGGGTGCGCCTTCGGCGGCATGTTCTGCGGCGGCCAGACCTGGAGCCGGGTGAACTAGCAGCCGGCTTTCAACCGGCGACCTTTGCCGAATATTCCGCGTCGGTCACCGGCTCCATCCAGGTCACATAACTTCCGTCCAGCGCTTCCTGCATCGCGATGTGGGTCATGCCATTGGCCGGCGAGGCGCCATGCCAATGCTTTTCGCCCGGCGGAATCCACACGACGTCGCCCGGCCGGATCTCGAGTATCGGACCTCCCTTGGTCTGGACCCGGCCGACGCCCGCGACGACATACAGCGTCTGGCCCAGCGGGTGGGTATGCCAGTTCGTCCGCGCGCCAGGCTCGAAGGAGACGCGGTTCGACGCAACGCGCGCCGGGGCTTCGGTGGCGATGATCGGATCCTGCCAGACCGTGCCGGTGAAATATTCCTTGGGTGCCCGGCGGGTCGGCCGCGAACCGGCGAGATGGATATCCATGGAGTTCCTCCTGCGGTGACGGACGCTGTTTGCTGGCGTCCCGATTATTTCTTCGACGCCGCGTAGCGCGCCTTGGTCTCGGCATTCATAGGATAGAGCCCCGGCAGCACGGCACCGGCCTTCACCTCGTCGACGATCCAGGCTTCCATGCGCTCCTGCTCGGCGCCTTCGGCGAGAACCAGATCGAGGAAGGCCTGAGGGATTACCACGGCGCCGTCCTGATCGGCGACGATGACGTCGTTCGGAAAGATCGCCACGCCGCCGCAGCCGATCGGCTCGCCCCAGCCGACGAAGGTCAGCCCGGCGACCGAAGGCGGCGCCGCGTAACCGTCACACCACACCGGTAGATTGGTGCCCAGCACGCCTTCGAGATCGCGCACCACGCCGTCGGTGACAAGCGCGGCCACGCCGCGTTTGACCATGCGCGCGCACAGAATGTCGCCGAAGATGCCGGCGTCGGTGATGCCCATGGCGTCGACCACGGCGATACAGCCTTCCGGCATGGCCTCGATCGCGGTCCTCGTCGATATCGGCGACGACCAGGATTCCGGCGTCGCCAGATCCTCGCGCGCAGGCACGAAGCGGAGCGTGAAGGCCGACCCGACCAGCCGTTTCTGTCCCGGCCGCAGCGGTCGCGCGCCCCGCATCCAGACGTTTCGCAGGCCCTTTTTGAGCAGGACCGTGGTGATGGTAGCGGTGGTCACACCGGACAGCGTCTTGATCGCTTCGGGGGTCAGGGACATCGAAAACGGAACTCCGCTAAGGGATTAGTTGGGCCGGCGCATCTTGCGGGGCGCGGGCATCGCGTCAAGGGGCGTTGCCGGGTCGTGGCTGAGGGGGCTGCCCTGCAATCGCGACATCAGCCGAATTTATCGCCGCGATGCCGATTAATTTATTGAACTTGCAGGCCCATTTGCTTTGAGACGAATTCCACTTCGAAGCAAGTTCGGCTAGTGTGGCGTGGCATGGCCGCGACGCTCTCCCCGCCCCGTATTCTGCCAAGTGGCGACAGCGCCATCACGGTCGAATTCAGCCACAACATCGACGATGCCGCAAACCAGCGGGTGCTGGCGCTCGACCGTACGCTGGCGAATGACCCGGTCGCAGGAGTCACCGAAACGGTCCCGACCTATCGATCCCTGCTGGTGCATTATGACCCCGTGCGGATCGATTTCGACACGCTGGGCGCTAAACTTGTCGCGCTTGCGCAACTTCCGGCTCCGCCGACGGCCAAAACGCGGCGCTGGCGCATCCCAGTGGTCTACGGCGGCGAGCATGGCATCGATCTCGAAGATGTCGCCAAGGCACTCAAGACCACCGCGGATGATATCGTGGCGCGCCATGTCGCCGGCGACTACCGCGTGGCCATGATCGGGTTCACGCCGGGCTGGTCCTATCTCAGCGGACTCGAGAAATTCCTGCATATGCCGCGCCGGCAAGATCCGCGGCTGTTGACGCCGGCCGGCACGATCTCGATCGGCGGGGTGCAAACCGGCGTCCAATGTCTGGCCGGTCCGAGCGGCTGGCATCTGTTGGGACGGACCGCGGTGAGGACCTATCAACTGCATCGCAACCCCATTTTCCTGCTGGAGCCCGGCGACCGCGTGAAATTTTCGCAAGTCGACGCCAGGACCTTTGCCGAGCAGGATCGCGCCGCGGCGGGCGGCGAGATCGTCGCCGAGTTGATGGCGTCATGAGCAAGCTCGTCGTTTCCACCATTGGGCCGGCGAGCTCGGTGCAGGACGGCGGCCGCCACGGCGCGCAGCGCTACGGTCTGACGCCGAGCGGCGCGATGGACCCGCTCGCGCTCGCGGCAGCCAACACGCTGGTCGGAAACGGCGCTTTCGACGCCGCGATCGAGATCGGTCCGTTCGGCGCCGCCCTAACCGCGCGCGAAGGTGCTGTGCGTGTCGCGTTGTCGGGAGCGCCGCGCAGCGCCGACATCGCCAGCCGCGCCATTGCATGGGATAGTTCGACGACGCTGGCGGACGGCGAAACCCTGACCCTGGGTTTTGCCCGCGGCGGCGCGTTCAGCTATCTCGCGATCGAAGGCGGGATTACGGGCGAGTCCATGTTCGGCAGCCTCGCGGTCAATGCTCGCGCCGGTCTCGGCAGCCCCTACCCGCGTCCGCTTCAGGCCGGCGATGAATTGCAGACCCGTGCTGCAAGCGCTGCCGCGGAGCGCCGGATCGAGCTTCCGGCCATCGCGGAAGGCCCGATCCGCGTGGTGCTGGGTCCGCAGGACGACGAATTCGGCGACGAAGCCAAGAACCTGTTTTTCGATAGCGAGTGGAAGATATCGGCGACCAGCGATCGCATGGGCTACCGGCTCGAAGGCCCCGTGATAAGACATCTGCACGGCCACAACATCGTCTCCGACGGCACCGTGAACGGCAGCATCCAGGTGCCCGGCAACGGCGCGCCCATCGTGCTGATGCCGGACCGCGGCACCAGCGGCGGCTATCCCAAGATCGCCACCCTGATCACGGCCGATCTCGGACGGTTCGCGCAGATTCCCGCCGGCAAGGGATTTCGGTTCAAGGCCGTCAGCATGGCGGAGGCGCAAGGCGAGGCGCGGAATTTTGCCAAATTGCTCCGCACCCTGCCCGACCGGCTCAGAGCCATCGAGACTTTCGATCTCAACATCGAGGCGCTCAGGGATGCTAATGTCGCTGGCAGCGCCGTCAGCGCCATCGACGCCAGAACATGGCAAGCGCAGTCTGCGGATGCTCTGGCGCTAGATGGAAGAGACTGACGGAAGATCCACGCGCGCAAGAGGACAGACATGACCACCATCGATCTCAACTGCGATCTCGGCGAAAGTTTCGGACCCTGGGAGATGGGCAACGACGCCGCCATGATCGAGCTCGCTACCTCCGTCAACATTGCCTGCGGTTATCATGCCGGCGACGCCGACATCATGCGCAAGACGGTCGAGCTTGCGAAGGCGCGCGGCGTCTCGATTGGCGCCCATCCTGGCTACCGCGACCTGCATGGCTTCGGCCGCCGGCCCTTTCCCGGCATGAAGGCTTCCGAAATCGAAAACCTCGTCGCCTATCAGATCGGCGCGCTGCAGGCGATCGCGACAGCGGCCGGTCACAAGGTCACCCATGTCAAGGCGCACGGTGCGCTGTCGAACGTCGCCTGCGAGGATGACATGACCGCCAGGGCGATTGCCTCCGCGATCAGGGCGGTCGACCCCAATCTGGTCTTCGTGGTGCTCGCCAATTCGAAGCTGGTGCAGGCCGGCGAAGTCGCCAACCTGCCGATGGTCCACGAAGTGTTCGCCGATCGCGCCTACGAAGACGACGGCTCGCTGGTGTCGCGCCGCAAGCCCGGCGCGGTGCTGCACGACGCCAAGGAGATCGCGGACCGCGTAGCGCGGATGGTGCAGGACGGCGCGGTGGTTTCAGTCACGGGCAAGGTAATCAAGATGCGCACCGACACCGTTTGCATCCACGGCGACACGCCGGGCGCCGTCGATATCGCGCGCGGCGTGCGGCAGGCGTTGAAGGACGCGGGCATCGAGGTGGCGCCCTTCATCAGGAAGGCGAATTAGCGAGATCCCGATCAGAACGGGTGAACCGACAGCGAGCCGAACACCACCGCCGCAATGAGCGCGAAGGCGCCGTACAGCGCAGCCGCATGGAACCCGTTTCCCGTTCGCCGGGACAGGGAACGCGCATAAAGATGCAGGCGGGCTTCCGCCGATAGTTCGCGCATGGTGGATCTCCAACGCCCCATCGTTGGCATTGGAATACGCTTGGCGGCCGGGCGCAAGATAACCCTGCAAATAGCGATATGAAAGCTCCGTGAGGGCCCGATCGGAGTCAAAACTTCTCCGGAAAGGATTCATGCGAGAAGATTATTCGGCCCGATTTGAACCAACTGGAACCCGATCAGTAGACATCGAGCTGGAATCGTCCCTTCTTCTTGAGGTCCCCGACAAAGAGCACCGCCTCGTCGGTCGTCCGCGCGCCAAATTGCGCGACGATATCGACCAGCGCACGCTCGACATCCTTGGCCATCCGCTTGGCGTCGCCGCAGACATAGATGGTGGCGCCTTCGGCGAGCCAGTTCCACAATTCGCGGCCGACCTC
>NZ_JADGRI010000291.1 GCF_017881085.1 Bradyrhizobium sp. | reverse complement strand
CGGCGACAAGCTGCACATCATCGACGCCTCGGCAACCATCCAGCGGCACGCCTGCAAGGCCTGCGGCACGCATATGTACGGCCGCATCGAGAACAAGGCGCATCCGTTCTACGGGCTGGACTTCATCCATCCCGAACTGTTCCAGGAAACGGGCTCCGCGGCACCGGGCTTCGCAGCCTTCGTGTCCTCGGTCATCGAGTCCGGCGTCAACCCTTCCGAAATGGATGGGATCAGGTCGCGCCTCAAGGAACTCGGGCTAGAACCCTATGATTGCCTGTCGCCGGCACTGATGGATGCGATCGCCACGCATGTGGCGAAGTCCAAATCGAAGGCGGCCTGACGCACGCGCTCTCGTCGGCTCTCGCTGGTGGTCACTACCACCGGCGGAGCTGCCGTTTGCGCCGGAAGATCAAGAAGAAGCCGAAGACGGAGCACGGATCGTGCTGCGCTCGCCGGCCCTCGAAGGATGAGCGGCAGCGTCTCATTTTTTCCGGTGATAAAGCCCGCTGAACGTCACCCCGGAGCCGCCGCAATCGCCGTTGTCTTCGACCAGCAGCCACGGGCCGATGCGCTGCATGCGGACGCGGCAGCCTGGTTCATCCATGTTCTCGAACGGGACGCTGCCGTCGTTGACGAAGGCGATGGTGTCGTTCTGCGGTGTCGCCTGGGCCTCGATCACGCCGTTGTTGGTCGTCTTCCCGGCGGGGACGAGCATGACGCCTTCGATATGCAATTTGCCACCGGCGCCGCGCGTGATCTCGACGCCGCCACCGGGGTGGGACCAGGTACCGAGCCAATCTGAAATCTTCGGTGATGGCATCGGCGCGACCGGGGTTAGCGCCGTGCCCGGCAGCCACCCCGTGGCCCACATCTGCTTTTTCTCCTGGTAGGAGATGCAGGTGAACGAGCCGAGCGTCTTGCCTGTGAGCACGAGGTCGCCGGCGACGAGGTAGGCCTTTTGCCGGCAAGCCTCGGTCGACGCCGGGCAGGTCTCGGCCTTGAAATCGTCGTCGTAGGGACTCTTGACGAAGCTGACGCGCGGCCTGGCCGTAACCTTCTGGACGACCAGCGCCCGTTTGTCGTCCCATTCGAAGCCGTTGCAATTGCGCGGATCGTAGGGGTCGTAGGCTGAGGCAGATCCCGCGGTCAGGACCGTCAGGAGCAGCGAGGCCTGCGCGACCTTTCCAACCCGCCTGGCTCGCATCTCAGCCACCCTTCAATTGCAGGTATACTTGCGAGACCATAGGTCGCATCGCCCGGGAACCTGGTTCAAGGCGCCTATCCCTGATTTTGGCGAGAGCCCAACTCCCGGCCCCCTGTGGTAAGGTTGACCAGTTAGGTTAAGTTGCGATCCACGTTGTCTCGGCCTGAATTTCCTGTTCAGGTTAGGGGAACCTTGAAACGGATTTATTGATTGGCCAAGAGCAGGATTTCGAGCACCGAACTTATCTGGATTTTCCGGGAGAAGCTGTCGTCGTTCAATGACTGTTCTCCCACAATCTCGATTGCGATTGTACCGAGCGGCGGCGGCTGGACCGCCTTGACGAGCCCGCGGGTCCGAAAATCATTTCCAAACAGCGTCAGGCGCATCGAACAGATTCAGAAACAGCTTCGAGAACTTTACATCCTGGCGAACGATTGAAAACGATCCGCCGGCGAACCCCGCTCCTCGCGGATCGTTATGCCCACACTGACGCAATTTTCAGTTCAGAGATTTCCAATGATCTTTACCATCCGCGCCTCCAAAGACGGTGAAACCATCGAGACGCACCGGGAAGGCCCGACCGCCACGGTCGCCAAGGCCCGTGGACTTTTCAAGACCGGCTGGTTGGTCCAGATCATCGATAGCGACGGGCTGACTTATGCCCCGTCCGAGTTCGACCAATTGCTTGGGTTCGATCGCCACAAGAGGCGGGAAAGAATCTCGGGTGACGGCGTTCTCGGCATCGTGGAAGACATCCTGGCGGAGCGGCGCGGACGGACCTAGCGAGCGCAATTGCAGTCGCTGAAATATCGCTTGTGCGGAACGCGGCATTACCACGCGTCCGCTCCGCATATGGAAAAGCCAGCGCAAGCGCGGCATGGCCGTGAAAAGACCCCGCCGCCCTCGACGGGGTGAAGTTTGGGAGAGCGGCGCGAGATCACAAACGCGCCGCCAGATTCATCATATCACGATCTGGCCGGTGGAGTTTACATATCCACCGAAATCGATCAGTTCGGATCGATCCTGATTGCTGGCCGCCATTGCGCCGTCCAATGAGCCGCTTGCGCATTCTCACTCGGTCCGCTCTTGAGACAACGCCGCGCCGCCTCGATATCGGCCTCCGTGGCGCCGTGGCTTCTCGCCCACATCTCGGCGGCGGTTTCCGAAAACCTGGCGACGTAGAACCGGACAACGGAACAGGATGCGCGGTGAACAAGTCCCGCGTGCTCGGCGGCTTCCGCGCACGGCACCAGCCCGAGGCAAGCGGCAACAACGCATCCCCAGCGTGCCAGCATCTTTCGCCCCCTTGCCCCGGACTCGAACAGACAGGTTCCATGGAGGGAACATGCACTCGATATCGCGCGCCGTGAATTGAAATAGAAGTTTGTCCGACTCACAGGTCGAAACCAAGTTACCGATCAACGAAGTCGGACTTCTCCACGCATCTTTTGAGCAAGGGGCATTCCAGTGCACACCCCCGAACGGCCGGTCGGGAAAGGCCGCCACAGCCAGCCGGCGCATAGGATCAAGCTGACGGAGCCGTGGGGAACACACTATGCATGGATGCATCCGGATGATGCCATCTCTAATGCGGCCGCAGCGTCGCATTCCGCGTGGGCTGCGCCACCAGCGCCTCGCCGAGTTCGCTCTGCTGGCGCCGCGGGATTGAAAAACACACGCTGAAGCCGTCGACGGTCCGCAGCGTCACCATGGTCTGGGTGGGATCGGACGATTGTTCGACCAGCCACGATTCGAGCGGGTAAGCGTAGCGCAGGCTCTGATCGCCGAAGCGGGTTTGCAGCGCCCTGTCGATCAGCCCCGGCAGCGTCATGGCCAGCGCGCCGACCTGGTTCAGCGACAGCCGGATGGTCGCCGGCTTGCCGGTAGAATCGACGAACCCGAGCGAAATGGCGCCGCGGTCGTCTGCGACTTCGCAGGTGGTGAGGGCCTGGGTGTCGATCTCCATCGGGAAGCACGATCATTCGTTATATTCAGTCGAATATATCGCGACTGACGGCGGCCTCTAGTCCGCGTTTTGGCGGCCGTCGAACCGACTGGCCGTGGCCCTCCGGTCAATTTCGTGGTATGTGGCTGGGTATAATGGAGATGCCGTCATGTTTGACGCCCAATGCGACCTTGCAGCCATGGTCTACGAACGGGATCAGGACCCGGATGAAGTGCTGCGGGATTTTGCGTCGGACCTGAACGCTCGCGGCTATCGCGCGGTCGGGCTGGTGCAGACCGGCCATCATTGCCTCGATGCGCGGAAACTGTCGGCGATGCTGGTCCATAACGGCGAGGAACTGCAGCTGTTCCAGAACCTCGGGGCCGGCGCGACCGGCTGCAGGCTGGATGTCGGCCAACTCCTGGGCGCGGGCGCCCGGGTCGCCGGCGCGATCGAGGAGGGGGCCGACCTCGTGATCGTCAACCGGTTCGGACGGCAGGAATGCGAGGGAAAGGGCCTGTCGTTCCTGGTCGAGCGCGCCCTGAGCGCCGATATTCCGGTCGTGATCGCGGTGCCGAGCCATCGCTTCGGGGACTGGATCAAATTTGCCGGCGGCATGAGCGTCAAGCTGCGCTGCGATCGCAAGGCGCTCGATGCATGGTGGGCTGCGGTCTCGGCGCGAACCGCCGGCGCGGTCAGGCGGGATCACCAGACCGTTTGCGAAGCTTTCAAGTAGCTGCAAAGTGCCAGAACTTGCCGGCTGGGGCCGCCGTTCACCGGCGGCCAAGCACTCACGGTCGCGTGAACCGGTTTCGTGGGGAAGTTCCAAAGAAACCAAATAGACCGGCGACGAAACCATTTTGGCCGTGCTGCGAAGACCGCCGGAAAGAATAAGGGGTCAAAATCGCTGCATTGATCGACAATGGAGTGTGGTCATGTCCGCATTAATTAATTTGATCTATCTCGAGTATTGCAGGGCTCGCCTCGCCGAGATGCGCAAGACCCACGCCTCCGCCTGAAACCGTGAACAGCACCGCCCGGCGCCGGCAACCGGAAGAGTGACCTTAAGGGAGTGCAGGCCCATGCTCGCCGAAAAATTCATTCTGCTGATTGAGACGCTCAGGAGCCACGCCAGCCACCCGGATGGAAGCCCGCGCGTGATAAGTACCTCGCCGCACGTCCCGGTCAAATTGCCGGTCAGCAGCAAGTAGCCGCCCGGATACGCGACGACGGAGAGACCTTACAGCGTCTCTTGCTTGTGCCCGCATTGCTTGCACGCGAACTTGACGCGGGTCGCGCCTTTTTCCGCGGAGATGCGATTGGGCGCGCCGCATTTGCCGCAGACCGTCTCGATGCGAGTATTGCCCTGCTTCACGACGATGGTCTTGCGTTCCATGGTTTCGCGGATCAGGCGCTCGGCCTCTTCCCGCATCGACTGCTTCGACATCCGCTTCTACCTGTCATGGCCACCGGAGCAGCCTTATAGCACCCGCATCGCATTTGCGGCCAGCCTCCCGCGAAAAAACCGCTTCTAAACCCGCTTCATTCCTTCGGGTATTACACGACCGTTTGGATGCGGGACCAGCACGTTAAGGTCGTAACCGAGTGGGCTGATATATGGTTCTTGGCAATCGGGCCGGCATAGCGCCCTCCCAAGGTCCGTGGCCAACGCCGATCGGACCTGGGCCAGGAAGCGTGATATCCTAACGGCGGCCCTGTGATTTTTCTTCAGCCCGGCAGCAGCGATGTCTTCATCGGACGACCTTGGCAGAACCGCAGGCGTGTCGCGTCGCAGCCTGAAAAGACGGAACTCCCTGCTGTTGCTGCTGGCCGCCGGGTTGCTGGTTTTCGCCGCGGCGGCGGGCACACTCTATTATGCCTTGAAGCCGGTCACGCTTCGGATTGCCGTCGGGCCGCCGGGAAGCGATGATCAGAAGCTGATCCAGGTCTTGGCACAAGCGTTCGACCGCGACCGCAGTGCGGTCAGGCTGGCTCCGATCACGACCGAAGGTGCTACGCAAAGCATTGCGCTGCTTGCCGCGGCCAAGGCCGATCTGGCGATCGCCCGCGGCGATCTCGACATGCCGGCCGACGCCGAAACCGTCGCCATCGTGCGCAAGAACGTCGTCGTGCTGTGGGCGCCTTCCGGCCTTCCCGTCAAGGGGTCGAAGAAAAAACCGGCACCGAAGATCAACACGATCGACGATCTCGCCGGCCATCGGGTCGCCATCATCGGCCGGACGCAAGCCAATGTCGCATTGCTGAACGTGATCCTGACCGAATCGGGCGTCGCTCCCGAAAAGGTTGCGGTCCAGAATTTTGGCACCACCGAGATCGCGGCGATGGCAGCCGACCCGGCCATCGATGCCTACATGGCGGTGGGCCCGCTCGACAGCAAGATCACCGCCGAGGCGCTCGAAGCCACCGCGCGCGCCCGGGGCGAACCAAAATTTCTCCCGATCGACGTATCGGAAGCCATCGCCCAGAAGCACCCGCTTTATGAATCCGAGGAGATACCGGGCAGCATCTTCAATGCGTCGCCGGCGAGACCCGATGACAAGATCGACACCGTCAGCGTCAACCACCTGATCGTGGCGCGAAAGGCGTTGCCGGAAACGACGGTCGGCGCGCTGGCCCGGCAATTGTTCGCCATTCGTCAGGTGCTGGCGAGACAATTCCCCGGCGCCGCGCACATCAAGAAGCCGGACACCGACAAGGACGCCGAGCTGCCGGTGCACCAGGGAGCGGCCGCCTACATCGACGGTACCGAGCGCACCTTCCTCGAGCGGTACAGCGATTATTTCTGGGCTGCCGTGCTGGTTCTCTCGGGACTTGGTTCGGGTTGGGCCTGGCTGCGTCACTTCCTGAGACGAGACGAGCGGGAGCAGAACACGCTGCATCGGGACAAGATGCTGAGCCTGATTGCGAAGGTGCGCACCGCGGAAACCCCGGACGAATTGCTGGCCATGCAGCGCGAGGTGGATGGCGTGCTGCGCGAGACGCTCGACGCCTTCGATGACGGCGCAATCGAAGAGGAGGACGTCTCGGCCTTTGGCCTGGTGCTGGAGCAGTTTCATTATGCCATTGCCGATAGACGCGCGGCGATGGGTGCGAGCGCGCCCGAGCTGCCCCGCATGCGCGCAAGATAGCCGGCTCACGTCTCGATGATGACGTAACTGTCTTCGATGTGAACCGGAAAGGTCTCCGCCACGTAAGGCCCCTTGGCCAGCGTCTCGCCGTCCTCGATCACGACCGGATAGGTCCGCACCTTGACCCGCTTCGGGTCGAACCAGGATTGCCCGTTGCGCATGTCGAATTCCCAGCCGTGCCAGGCGCAGCGCAAGAGTTCGCCGACCCGCGAGCGCTGATAGACCCCGGGTTCCGGCGAGGTCAGCCGCGCCACACAGGCGGCTTTGTCGAGCGGCGCGCCGGCATGCGGGCAACGGTTGAGCAACGCGAAGAACTCGCCGTTGACATGGAACACGACAATGTCGCGGCCCTCCACGCCGACCACCTTGTTGCCGCCGGGCGGGATCTCCGTAGTACGGGCGACGATGTGGCGGGTCATTCTTTTGTTCTTGCGATCAAAGCTTGTACAGCGCGCGGGCGTTGCCGTTGAAGATCTTCTGGCGTTCGGCCTCCGTCAGCGGCGTCTTGAAGGCAAAGCGCGGATCATCAAAGTCCCAATGCGGGTAGTCCGAGGAGAACAGCAGGCGATCGACGCCGACCCATTCGATCAGGGAGCGCAGATGCCGCGCCTCGTCCGGCTCGTCGATCGGCTGGGTGGTGAACCAGAAATGCTCCTTCACATATTCGGACGGCCGCCGC
>NZ_JADGRI010000290.1 GCF_017881085.1 Bradyrhizobium sp. | reverse complement strand
GCGATCGGGCTTTTTTGTCACCGTCATCGGCGGCGTCTTAGCTGCCGACTTGACGCCAGCGTCGAGGCGTCAGGACCACACGACTTCTCCGTCCGCTTTGGCGCTGTTCGTCAAGAGCGCCGCCGCGTCCACCGCATCCAGCCCCGCGTCCGTGACGATCGCGATACGCCCCTCGAGCGGGGTGGACGGCGGGGACTAGGAAGGTGATTTGCATGAAACGAAAAGAGGAAAAATTTTTGAAAAAGGGGCTGGACACGCCCCTTGCAAAACAACCTGACGGGCAAATCAGATGCATCTGCAACCAAAGGCAAGTGGACGATTTTGATGCGGATCAGCGCTCCGCCCGAACCACATGCGCGCCGGGGCCGATCCTGGCGTGCTTTTTCAACGCGCCGTAAAAGCGCTCGCTGAGCGCGGCCATGCCGAGATCCTCGATCACGGCAAAACCCGCCTCGTGCAGCAAGTCCGACATCTCGGCCGGATCAAACTGACTAAGCCATGGCTCGCCGCGCGCGGCCGCTCTTTCGGCAACCGCCATCACGTTGGCACGGCGTTCTTCCGCATAGCTCTCAAACGGCTCGCCATAGTCGAACACGACTTCCGATTCCGGTACGCCCGCGATGAAATGCAGCGTCTGCGAAATCGCGTCGTGGCTCAGATAGGGCACCACGCCGAGCCATTGGAAGAAGGCGGGCCGATCGGCATGAAAACCGGCGGCCGCCAGTCCATCGGCGAGGCCCTGCCGCTCGAAATCGATGGGCGCGAAGGTCAACGTATCAGGCACGGCGAGGCCCGCCTGCGCCAGCCGCTCGCGCTTCCAGTCCTGCGTGGCGGGATAGTCGACCTCGAACACCCGAACGCCAAGGCCGGCATGCGGGTTGCGCAATGAAAACGTGTCGAGGCCGGCGCCGAGGATAACGACCTGGCGCACGCCGCGCGCCACACAGGCCGCCAGCGCACCTTCCGAAAACCGGCTGCGCGCGGCGATGAGCAGCCGCAGCGGCCGCAGCGATGCGTCGGCCGCCATGGCGTCGAGGCCGGCGCGGGTTTCATCGTCGAGGATTCGCGCTGCGTAGGGATCGCGGAAGATCACGCCACCTTCCAGCGTTTGATGGATGGCGCGGAGGGCGGCCGCGCCGCGCGCGGTCTGACTGGGTTGTCCCGCGCGCAAGGTTCCTCCTCACAACGGACGACGGCAGACGGTTTTCGGTTGCCGCCGGGATGCCCCGGGGATTGCCGCATCATAGGACGCGTGATCATGGCGCGCTAGGCTGCGTTCTTCAGCCGCTCCAGCGCTTCCAGAATCCTGGCCTTGCGGGCCTCGGCGGCCTCGCGCTTCTCTTTTTCTTCCTCGACGATTTCTTCCGGCGCGTTGGCGACGAACTTCTCGTTGGAAAGCTTGGCGTCGACCCGCTTGATGTCGGCCTCGGCTTTCGCAAGTTCCTTGTCGAGCCGCGCCTTCTCGGCCGAAAGGTCGATCACGCCCTTGAGCGGCAAGGCCGCGACCTCGCCGCGCACCAGGAGCTGCACGGCGCCTTCCGGCGGGCGGTCGGCAAACGAGATGTCGGCGAGCCGGGCCATCCGCCTGATCACGTCGCTCCAGCGCGGGACCCGCTCCCTGGTCTCGTCCGAGGCGCCGGCCAGCACCAGCGGCGTCAGCGTCGCCGGCGCGATGTTCATCTCCGCGCGTACCGAACGTATCGCGGTGACGAGATCGACCACCCAGCCGATCTCGGCCTCGGCCGACGTATCGGTAAACTCCGCGGCGTCGAACGCCAGCAGCACCGGCGGCATCAGGGGATCGTTGATGGTCGCGGTCGACATCATCGCCAGCTGTTCCGGCGTGAGGCTCGGCTTGCGCGACCACGGCGCCAGCGCCAGCAAGCCGTCGCGTTTCGACGTCACCCCCCACAGCTCCTCGGTGATGAAGGGCATGAACGGGTGTAGCAGCTTCAAAATCTCGTCGCGCGCCCACGCCACCATGGCACGGGTCTCCGTCTTGGCGACCCCCTCCTCGCCCATCAGCACGGGTTTTGCGAGCTCGAGATACCAGTCGCAATAGACGTTCCAGACGAAACGATAGATCGCGTTCGCGGCATCGTTGAAGCGGTAGGCTTCGATGGCTTCGGTCACCTCGCGGGTGGCGCGCGCGGTCTCGTGCGCGATCCAGCGGTTCAGCGTGTCCCTGGCCTTGGTGGGATCGAAGCCCGCGGGCACCACGCAGTCGTTCATCTCGGCAAAGCGGCAGGCGTTCCACAGCTTGGTCGCGAAATTGCGGTTGGTCTCGACGAGCTGCGGCGACAGCTTGATGTCGTGGCTGTGCGCGGCCCCGCGCGCCAGCGCGAAGCGAAGGGCGTCGGCGCCATAGTCGTCGATCACGCCGAGGGGGTCGATGACGTTGCCTTTCGACTTCGACATCTTCGCGCCCTTCTCGTCGCGAACCAGGCGGTGGATATAGACCGTCGAGAACGGCGCCTCCTTCATGAAATGCAGACCCATCATCATCATCCGCGCGACCCAGAAGAAGATGATGTCCCAGCCCGTCACCAGCACGTCGGTGGGATAATAGCGCTTCACCTCCGGCGTCTCATCCGGCCAGCCCAGCGTGGAGAACGGCCATAGCGCCGAGGAGAACCAGGTGTCGAGCACGTCCTCGTCGCGGGTGATGAAACCTGCACGCTTGTTGCGGTCGAGCGCCATCTCCCGCCCCTGCTCCGGCGTAATGACTTCCTGCTCGACGTAATAGCCGAGCGCGTTGCCAACCGCTTCCTCCTCGGTCTCGGCGACGAACACCTTGCCGTCCGGTCCGTACCACGCCGGAATCTGGTGGCCCCACCAGAGCTGGCGGGAGATGCACCAGGGCTGGATGTTCTCCATCCATTCGAAATAGGTCTTTTCCCAGTTCTTCGGCACGAAGGTCGTCGCGCCCGAGCGCACCGCCGCGATCGCCGGCTGCGCCAGCGTCTTGGCGTCGACGTACCACTGGTCGGTCAGATAGGGCTCGATGATGACGCCGGAGCGGTCGCCATGCGGCACCATGTGGACGTTCGGCTCGATCCGGTCCAGGAAGCCGAAATCTTCCAGCCTTGCCACGATCTGCTTGCGCGCGGCGAACCGGTCGAGGCCATGCAATTCCTCGGCAAGCTGCATCGATCCTTCCGGCAATCCGTGCAAATAGTCCTCGTTGCCGACCAGATTGATACGAGCCTCCTGATCGAGCACGCTGATCTGCGGCAGACTGTGCCGGCGGCCGACCTCGAAATCGTTGAAGTCGTGTGCCGGCGTCACCTTCACCGCGCCCGAGCCCTTTTCCGGATCGGAATATTCGTCGGCCACGATCGGAATCCTGCGTCCGACCAGCGGCAGGATCACGTGCTTGCCGACCAGATGGCTATAGCGCTCGTCGTCCGGATGCACCGCGACCGCGCCGTCGCCGAGCATCGTCTCGGGTCGCGTGGTGGCGACGACAATGTAGCTCATGGGATCTTCGGGATTGAACGTGATGCCGGCCAGCGGGTAGCGCAGATACCACAGGCTGCCCTTGACCTCGACCTGCTGCACCTCAAGATCGGAGATCGCGGTCAAGAGCTTGGGATCCCAGTTCACCAGCCGTTTGTCTTTGTAGATCAGCCCCTCGCGGTGCAGCTCGACGAACACCTTTACGACGGCGCGCGACAGCCCTTCGTCCATCGTGAAACGTTCGCGCGACCAGTCGCAGGAGGCGCCGAGCCTTTTCAATTGATTGACGATGACGCCGCCGCTCTCGGCCTTCCATTGCCAGACGCGTTCGAGGAATTTCGCGCGGCCCATCTCGCGGCGGCCCGGCTGCTGGCGCTCCATCAATTGCCGCTCGACCACCATCTGGGTGGCAATGCCGGCGTGATCGGTGCCCGGCTGCCACAGCACGTCGCGACCGCGCATCCGCTCGAAGCGGCAGAGAATGTCCTGCAGGGTATTGTTGAGCGCGTGCCCCATATGCAGCGAGCCCGTCACGTTCGGCGGCGGAATTACGATCGTGAACGGCCTGGCATCGCGGCGGTCCGGGCGTCCGGCAGAAAACGCGCGGCTGTCCTCCCAGATCAGGGACATGCGGCCTTCGATGTCGGCGGGCTGGTAGTTCTTCTCGATCATGGCGAAGCAATCTGGCTGTGGAACGCGCTGGAACAGTCCATTCAACCGGAGCCAAATCAGCCTCCAGCGCTATCTTTCTGTTTAAGCTGACCTTTTCGGAATAAGCGATTTCACCCAAAAGGTCGTGGGGATGCTTTTCCGGATCGCGCCCTAGAAAGCCGCACGCGCGCGCCAAGTCAACACGACAGACATGCCGGAAGCACTCCTGAAACGATGTGCAGCCTCAAGCCGGATGGTGCGGTTGAACCCCGGCCGTAACGGCCCTGTTACCGTCCGCGGGAAACCCGCTCGATTTCCGCCTTGACGATCCGCTCCACCAGCCCGGGCAAATTATCGTCGAGCCAGGATTTGAGCATCGGCCGCAGCATCTCCTTGACCAGATCTTCCAAGGTCCGGGCGTTATTGCTGAGCACGGTATGGGCAAGCGTGTTGAAAGCGGATTCGACCGCCGACACGGTCGAACGCGACAGGATCGGCTGAGGCGGGAAACCGCTTTCCAGCGGCGGCGGCTCGAATGCGGGCTGCCGGTGCCGGGCCGAGCCGGCTTCCGCGAATTCGACATCGTCCTGCGGATCGACTTTCTGGAACGAAGGTTGCGGCGAGCGCGGCGGCTCCGGCGGCGCTACCGCCATCTCGTCGGTGAGCTCGAACACTTCGAGCTCGGGCGATGGCGGCCGTATTTCCTCCGGCGTGGTCGATGCGTCGAGGCCGTTCAGCAGCGCGTCGATATCATCCTGGCTGTTGCTCACGACCGGCGCCGGCGGCGGCGCCGCAGCAGGCGGCGCGGGCTTGGCGGGCGGTGGCGCTGGTTTGGCAGCGGCTTGCGCAGCTGGAATCGCCGACGGCGGAACGTCATTCATCACGGGCGCCTTGGCTGCCGGCGCAGCCGCTGGTTTTTCCGGCTTCGCAGGGGCCGCCGCGCTGGCCGGTTTTTCGGCAGCCGGCGGCTTGGCTTCGTCGTCGGCAATGATACGACGGATCGACGCCAGAATCTCCTCCATCGAGGGTTCTTGGGCCTTTGCGGGCTGCGTCATTTCCGACTCCACATCATCAACGCCCTTGCATGCGTTTTACACCAAGCCAGGGGAGATTTGCCGGTTCCAGATATGCAGGCCGGGATTTTCATCGCACAAGCCTGACTTGTCCCCAGATCAAGCGCCGCACGATACGACACCCGACATCCCGCCCCTGCTCAGGGCACCGAAGCGTCGCGGCCTAAGGACGCCGGATGCGGCGCGAATCGCTCTGCTGCCTGAGGCAAAGGTATGTCACGGCAACATTTGATTGCAAGCAACGCCAAGCACATGAACCGCCAAAGCTTGCCCTCGGGCAACGTCGGCTTCGCGCCGGATCACCCGCGGACGCGGGCGACGGTTCGGCGACAAGATCATGTGATCTTCAGGAATCGAGAACCCGACGCGGACGCAAGACCGGGATTCGCTCTTGCCGATCGCACTCAGGCGATCAGCGTCCGTCGGGCGTGCGGACGCCGAACCAGCTGTCGCGGACCTGCTGATAATGCACGCTCGGATCGTAGACGGTGGTGGGCAGATTGAGCACCTGCGGCGACAGCCGTCCCACGGAATTCAACACGGCATACGACGCGACGACGCGATCGTGCTGCGCGGTGACCAGCGCGACGCGCGCATTGACCAGCGCCTGCTGGGCGTTCAACACGTCGAGCGTGGTGCGCTGGCCGGCCTTGGCCTCTTCACGCACGCCGTTGAGCGCGATCTCGGAAGCCGTGACCTGCGCCTGGGCCGAAGCGACCTGCGCCTTGCCGGCGACCAGCTGGCCCCATGCCGTCACCGTATTGGCGCGTGTCTGGTCGCGGGTCTGCTCGAGAACAAGGCGCTGCTGCGCCAGGTTTTCCTTGGACTGGCGGATCAGCGAGTATTCGGCGCCGCCCTGATACAGCGGAGCCGAAATCTGCGCGATCGCGGAAGCGCCGAACGACCGGTAGACCGTCATGGTCTGTTCGTAGGATTGCTGCACCGAGGCCTGCAGACTGACCGTGGGCAGCAGCGCGCCCTCGTTGACCTTGACCTGAAGATAGTTGACGTCGATGCCGAACATCGCGGCGGTCACATTAGGATTCTCGATCAGGCTCAGTTCGACCGCGCCGGGTAGCGTTCCCGGCAGGAAGCGATCGACCGGCGAGCCCGGCGCGAGGGCTTGCGGCTCGTTGCCGATGATGCGGCGGAAATTCGCTTTCGTCGTCGTCAGCGTGGCTTCGGCGGCCAACAGCTGGGTGTTGCCGGCGGCAAGCTGCGCCTCCGATTGCGCAACGTCGGTGCGCGTCACTTCGCCGACATTGAATCGGTCGCGCGTCTGCTTCAGCGTCTGCTCGAGAACGCGAACGTTGCTCTTCTGAACCTCGACGATCGCGGAGTCGCGCAAATAGTCCATATAGATGGTGGCGGCCGACAGCAGCACGCTCTGTTCGAGCACCCGCAAGGCTTCCCGCGAGCCGGAGACCTGGCTCTCCGCGGCGCGGGTCTTGTTGGCGGTCTGCTGGCCGTTGAACAGCGTCTGCGTGATGGTGAGGCCGGCGCTGCGCGGCGGATTGGCGCCGTGAATTTCGGTCCTGACGATCGCGTTCGGCGTGCCCCCCTGGGTGGCATTCGTGTCGGTGTATTGAAAACCGGCGCTGGCGGTGAGCGCGACTTTCGGACGATAGCCCGATAGCGCCTGCGGCACGTTCTCGTCGGTGGATCGAACCTGGGCGCGCTGCGCGTTGAGCTGCGGGTTGTTCTGATAGGCACGCACCAGCGCGGCCTCGATCGTATCGGCCAGGGCGGGCGCCAGGCCCATATTTGCCATCAGCAGGACCGCAGCCGCAGCTCCGG
>NZ_JADGRI010000056.1 GCF_017881085.1 Bradyrhizobium sp. | reverse complement strand
CGACGTCTTCGATCGTGTCCGCCGTTACGATCGCCGGCCCGATATCGGGCAGACGCGGCGCGGCGCGCTCGGCCGGATTCCAGGCGGCGTCGGCGGACAGGATCAAGGTGGCGATGCCGCCGGGTGCCGCGCGCGCGGCCTGCACCGCCCTTGCGGCGTCGCCGGCGGCGAGCCTTGGGCTCTTGGCCTCGTGGATCCAACTTGATACGGGCCGGGCGAAGCCAGCGATATCGGACGTCAGCAACGCATCATATTGCAGATGATAGGTGGCGTGATCGCCGACCACATTGACGATCGGCGTCGCCGCGCGGCGGGCATTGTGCAAATTGGCAAGGCCGTTGGCGAGGCCGGGCCCGAGGTGGAGCAGCGTCGCGGCAGGTTTGCCGGCGATGCGGCCATAACCGTCGGCAGCGCCGGTCGCGACGCCCTCGAACAGGCACAGCACCGGCTGCAATCCCTTCACGGTGTCGAGGGCTGCGACCAGATGCATTTCGGAAGTGCCGGGATTGGCGAAACAGGTGTCGACACCGCAATTGACAAGCGTCTGAATCAGTGATTGGGCGCCGTTCATCTAATCGCCTCCCGTCTTGTCGAAATCTGCGAACCGTTCTGGCGCGGTGCGTGTGATCTCAGCCCCGATAGCATCAAAAAGCGGCAGCCTGCACATTGCGGTGGATCAACCGGGACAACGCCACATGGTCGAGCGCGATGCCACCGGGCAATGTCACCGAGATATCAGGCGAGGAGCGCGCGATCCTCGCGACCTGGCTGGCGGCCGGGGCCCCATCATTTTCGGTGCAGATCGGATCACATGTTGACCTAGATCAACGCCGTCTAGCCCCATCATGGCGCATTGAACGTTCACAGAGAAGGCTGGCGGGAGCCGCCGCTCTGGGAAACGGTGCCTCATGGACGTGATTGAAATCGACGTCGCTATCGTGGGGGCCGGCGGCGCAGGCCTGCGCGCCGCCATCGCGGTGGCCGAGGCCGATCCTACCCTGACGCAGGCGCTGATCTCCAAGGTCTATCCGATGCGCAGCCACACCGTGGCCGCCGAAGGCGGTGCTGCCGGCGTCATCAAGGACAACGACAGCCTCGACAACCATTTCCACGACACGGTCTCCGGCGGCGACTGGCTGTGCGACCAGGATGCGGTCGAGTTGTTCGTCAACACCGCGCCGCTGGAACTGTTGCAACTGGAGCACTGGGGCTGTCCCTGGAGCCGCGAAGCCAACGGCAAGGTCGCGGTGCGGCCGTTCGGCGGCATGAAGATCGAGCGAACCTGGTACGCCGCCGACAAGACCGGCTTCCATATCCTGCACACGCTGTTCCAGACCTCGCTGAAATATCCCTCGATCAAGCGCTTCGACGAATATTACTCGACCGACCTGATCGTCGAGGACGGCCGCTGCACCGGCGTCATCGGGATCGAGATGCGATCGGGCCGCATGGTGGCGTTCCGCGCCAGGGCCGTCGTCATCGCCACCGGTGGCGCCGGGCGCATCTTCCCCTTCACCACCAACGGCGCCATCAAGACCGGCGACGGGATGGCGATGGCCTATCGGGCCGGCGTGCCGCTGAAGGACATGGAATTCATGCAGTACCACCCGACCGGACTGCCCGGCACCGGCATCCTGATCACCGAAGGATCGCGCGGCGAAGGCGGCATCCTCGTCAACAAAGACGGCTACCGCTATTTGCAGGACTACAATCTTGGCCCGCCCGATCCCTGGCCGCGCAAGAAGGCGATGGAACTGGGGCCGCGCGACCGCCTGAGCCAGGCCTTCTGGCACGAGCAGCAGAAGGGCCGCACCATCAAGACGCCGCATGGCGACGTGGTGCATCTCGACATCCGTCAGCTCGGGGAAAAGATGATCAACGAGCGGCTGCCGATGGTGCGCGAACTCGCGAAAGCCTATGTCGGCGTAGATCCGGTGCACGAATTGATCCCGGTGCGCCCGGTGGTTCACTACACCATGGGCGGCATTCACACCGATATCGATACCGCGACTTCCCTGCCCGGCCTGTTCGCCGCGGGCGAATGCGCCTGCGTCTCGATCAACGGCGCCAACCGCCTCGGCTCCAATTCGCTGGCCGAAATCGTCGTGTTCGGCGCCCGCGCCGGACGCAGCGCCGCGGCCTTTGCCAAAGCCCATCCGAAGCCCGCTGCAGCGGCAAAGGCCGCCGAGGCGGCGCAGGCAAATCTGCGCGAACTGTTCGCCCGCGAGGGCGGCAGCGACACTGTTTCCAGCCTGCGCAAGGCGATGAACGACACCATGGAAAGCGGCGCCGGCATCTACCGCAGCGAGGACACGCTGCGGCAGACCTGCGGCGTGCTCGCGGACCTTCGCGCGCGCTACCGCAAGATCCAGTTGCAGGACCGCAGCAACGTCTTCAACACCGATTTGATCCAGACGCTGGAGCTCGGCTGCATGCTCGATGTCGCCGAGGCCATGGCGCATTCGGCGCTGGAGCGAAAGGAGTCGCGCGGCTCGCACCAGCGCCTCGAATATCCCAAACGCGATGATGCCAGCTATCTCAAGCACAGCCTGGCGCGCTACCGCGATGCCGGTCCGCCATCGATCAGCTATCTCGACGTCGTGATCACCAAGTCGCCGCCGGCCGAGCGCGTCTATGGGGGTGCGGCGACATGAGCGAAACCATCACGCTCGAGGTGCTGCGCTATCGCCCCGAGACCGACAGTGAGCCGCATTTCCAGCGCTACACCGTGCCTTACCGGGACGATTGGGTGGTGCTCGATGCGCTCAATCACATCAAGGACAATCTCGACGCCACGCTGTCATACCGCTGGTCCTGCCACATGGCGGTGTGCGGCAGTTGCGGCATGACGATCAACAACGAGCCGAAACTGTCCTGCCACACCTTCCTGCGCGACTACCGCGGCGGCGTGATCCGGGTCGAGCCGCTCGACCATTTCCCGATCGAGCGCGACCTCGTGATCGTGATGGACAGTTTCATGGAAAAGCTGTCGGGAGTGAAGCCCTGGCTGATCCCCAAGCAGGAAAAGCCGCTGAGCGACGGCGAATATCTGCAATCGCCGGCCGAGCTCAACGTCTTTCACCAGTACACCCAGTGCATCAACTGCGTGCTGTGCTACGCCGCCTGCCCGCAAGTGGGCCTGAACGAGGATTTTGTCGGCCCGGCGGCGCTGGCGCTCGCGCACCGCTACAATCTGGATTCCCGCGACGGCGGCAAGGGCGCGCGCGCCGACGTGGTGGCCAGCAACGAGGGCATCTGGGAATGCACCTTCGTCGGCGCCTGTTCCCAGGTCTGCCCCAAACAGGTGGATCCCGCGGCCGCGATCCAGCAGACAAAAATTTCCGCTTCGGTCGACTGGCTCAAGGACCTGCTGACGCCGGGAGCGCATCGATGAGCCGCCGCCCTTATGTACGCAAGATCGAACGGAACTGGTGGCTGCAGCACCCGCGCTACGTCGCCTACATGATCCGCGAGCTGACCAGCCTGTTCGTCGGGCTGTACTGCGCGCTGCTGGCAATCGGGCTTGTGCGGCTGGCGCAAGGCCACGCGGCATGGGACGGATTCGTCGCGGCGTTCTCCAGTCCGCCCGGCGTGGTCTTTCAATGGCTCTGCCTGGTTTTCGCGATCTATCACAGCGTGACCTGGTTCGCGCTGACGCCGAAGGCGATGCCGCTGATGGTGAAGGGTGAACCGGTGCCCGGCAAACTGATCGTCGGCGCCCACTACGTCGCCTGGGCGGCGGTGTCGGCCGTCGTGCTGATGGCAGCGGGGGTGTAGGCCATGGCGAAATCGAACAAGCCGATCCTGTGGCTGCCGTTTGCCGGCGGCGGACTGGTGGCCGCATTGATCACGCCGGTGCTGATCCTGATCACCGGAATACTGGTGCCGCTGGGGGTCATCCATTTGAATTACGAGACGATCGCGGCGTTCGCGCACCATCCGATCGGCAAATTGATCCTGTTCGGCGCGGTGGCGCTGCCGGCCTGGCATGCCGCGCATCGACTGCGCATGACGGCGCATGATCTCGGATTGGGAGGCGGCGGCGTCAAGGCAGCGTGCTACGGCACTGCGTGGCTCGTCATTCTCGTTGCCGCGGGCGCGCTGATTGCGACCTGACTGCTCAGCGCTTGATCACGACTTTCTGATAGAGCCCGCCGAAGAACGACTGCTTGCGCCATCCGGTTCGCGCGGCCGCGGGCAGCCAACGGACGATCTCGTCACGCCATAGATCCAGCGCGAACGGCTCGAGCGCAGCGAGCAAGGGCCGCCACAGATAGCGCAGCGGATGCCACCGGCGCGGCAGGGCATAATCGACAATGACGATTTCGCCGCCCGGCCTGACGACGCGAAAGACTTCGCTCAGCGTTCGCTCGCGATGCGCTGCGGGCTGCTCGTGCAATAGGAAAAACAACAGCGCCCGATCATAGCTGGCGTCCGCGAGCTTAAGCTCGGCTGAATCCATCGCCAGCAGCCGCGCCGGCGCGCCGGACGGCAGCTTGTTTCGCAGGTTTTCCAGCTGCAGCGGCAGCACATCGACGATATCCAGCCTGCCGCCGCCGGCCGCGACCCGGCTGCTCAGTTCGCCGGTGAGATCGCCATAGACGCAGGCCACCTGCAAGGTCGTGCCGGGAAGCACATCCCCCAATTCCGCCATCGCCGCGTTACGCAGCCGCGGATAATTGCCCCACAGAATGAGATTGACCAGCCATTGCCGCTCGAAGATCCAGATAGCCCTGGGATGCACATAGGCCCACCAGTAATGCGCGGTGAGATAATGCGGTGTCTTGATGTTACGTCCGGGCTGGGATTCGGCAATTGGGCCGGCGAGCGATGTGGTACCCGCGATGGCACCGGGAAGCATCTGCCGCAAGGAGATGCCCTCGCTGCGGCTCGTTGACTGTGCTTGGGTCAATTGCCCTCCGGCCGGCTAAAGAGACGGGTCATGCCGTCAGGCACTATACTGGCCAGAAGCCGCCGGTACACTTTGATACTGGTCAACATGCGCGGAAATACCCCCGCGCCGTTCCGAAAAGCGAAAGGGCGCGGGCTTGATCTTTGTCAATGGCGCCCCGGTTCCGGCTTGGTAGCTATAAGAAATGATCAAGCGTACCGAACCATGGGATACCCGCTCCGCCATCAGCCAGTGGGCGCATGTTCTGGAACGGATTGGGCTCGCCCTGACGGGGGCCTCGTGCGGGCTGTTCGTCGCCGCGCATGTGGGGCGGGCCAACATCGACCTGATTGGTTCAGCCGCCACCGTCTTGGCCATGATGGTCTACGGCGGCGCCGGCTTCTATCTCGGGATAGACCTGCCTCGCGTTCCCCCCGATCACAAGATGCACCTGCTGCTGCGGCATGGACTTGGTTCTACCTGGGATACCGTCGAACTGCTCAGCGCGGCCGGCACTTTCCTGGCTGCGGTAGCAGCGGTGGTGTCCGTCTCCAGCATCGTTCTGGATGAGACGGCACGTGCGGGAACGGCGCTCCTGATCAGTATTTGCTGGGGGATTGGCGCGACCATGCAGATTGTCGCCGGGATCATCGCGCGCATGCGGTCCGAGTCTCCTACCGCATCCTAGCAAAGCCCCCCATTCTGCCTGCCGCCCCGATTGACGGGATAACGCAGGCGTAGAACTATTCAGGCGAACCCGCCGGATGCCTTTGCATCGGCGATGTCAGGATAGCGGCAAGCAGTCTGTTCTGGATTTGAGTAAACGCGAGAGAGCCCATGTCGACAAAAGATCCCGTCAACTGGATGTTGTCCGAGGCGATCGACTCACTGGCCCGCGCCGAACGACTGCGCCAGCAATTCTTCAGCCTGCAGTCGAGGGCGGGCTCGCGCGAGGCCAGTTGGGAACCTCCGATCGACGTGCTGGAAACGGATCGGGAGATCCTGATTCTCGTCGCCCTGCCCGGCGTCGATCCCGAGCATGTCGAGGCCGTGATCGAAAACGGAACGCTTGTCGTCTCCGGACAACGGGTACTGCCGGTCGAGCTTCGCAATGCCAGGATTCACCGGCTCGAACTGCCGCAGGGCCGGTTCGAACGTCGCATCGCACTGCCCACCGGGCGTTACGCCGTCAGCCGCTTCGCCGTGAATGGATGCATCGTATTGCGTCTCGCCAAGTCTGTGTGAGGATCGTCATGTCCAACGAAGAACTCGCTTCGACTTCGTCTCCCGCTGCCACCGAGGCTGAGTCTGTGCCGATCCCGAACGATGCCCTGATCATCGTTCCCGTTCGCAATATCGTGCTGTTTCCAGGAGTCGTCGCTCCCATCACCATCGGCCGACCGAAATCGATCGCTGCCGCCCAACAGGCGCTGCGCGATCAGCGGCCGATCGGAATCGTGCTGCAGCGAAGCGCCGAGGCGAACGATCCTGCACCTGACGATCTTTACCGGGTCTGTACCGTCGCCAATATTGTCCGTTACATCACCGCGCCGGATGAAACCCACCACATCATTTGCCAGGGCGTTCAGCGCGCCCGCATTCTCGATTTCCTTCCCGGCACGCCGTTCCCCGTGGCGCGGGTGCTGCATATTCCAGAGCCGACGACTAGCTCGCCGGAGATCGAGGCGCAGTTTCTCAACCTGCAAAGGCTCGCCATCGAAGCCATTCAACTGCTGCCGCAGGCGCCGCCGGAGCTGCTTGCGCTATTCCAGTCGACCACCTCTCCCGCCGCGCTCGCCGATCTGGCGACCTCCTATATGGACATCAAGCCGGAGGACAAGCAGGAGATCCTGGAGACCATCGATCTCGCGCAGCGCATGGAGAAGGTTTCGCGCCACCTCGCCGAGCGGCTCGAAGTGCTGCGGCTGACGGCCGAGATCGGCCAGAAAACCAGGGCCACCTTCGACGACCGCCAGCGCGAGGCCATCCTGCGCGAGCAGATGGCGACGATCCAACGCCAATTGGGCGAAGGCGACGGCAAGTCGCAGGAGGTCGCGGAGCTGAACGAGGCGATCGCCAAGGCGGGGATGCCGCCCGAGGCGGAAAGCCAGGCGAAGAAAGAAGTGCGCCGTTACGAGCGGATGCCGGAGTCCGCCGCCGAGGCCGGCATGGTCCGCAGCTATCTCGACTGGCTGATCGAGCTGCCATGGGCGCTGCCTCCGGAAAAGACCATCGACATTCCGGAGGCGCGCCGGATCCTCGACGAGGATCATTTCGGCCTGCAGAAGATCAAGAGCCGGATCGTCGAATATCTGGCGGTTCGGAAACTGGCGCCGCACGGCAAGGCGCCGATCCTGTGCTTCGTCGGACCGCCCGGGGTCGGCAAGACCTCGCTGGGGCAGTCGATCGCCCGCGCCATGGATCGGCCGTTCGTCCGCGTCAGTCTCGGCGGCGTTCATGACGAGGCCGAGATCCGCGGTCACCGGCGCACCTATATCGGCGCCCTGCCCGGCAATATCATCCAGGGCATCAAGAAGGCTGGCGCACGCAATTGCGTGATGATGCTCGACGAGATCGACAAGATGGGACGCGGCATTCAAGGCGATCCATCGGCCGCGATGCTGGAAGTCCTCGATCCCGAGCAGAACGCGACGTTCCGCGACAATTATCTGGGCGTGCCGTTCGATCTCTCGCGCGTGGTATTCGTCGCCACCGCCAACATGCTGGACACGATTCCGGGTCCCCTGCAGGACCGCATGGAGATCATCAGCCTGCCGGGCTACACCGAGGATGAAAAACTCGAGATCGCCCGGCGCTATCTGGTTCGCCGCCAGCTCGAGGCCAACGGCCTGAAGCCGGACCAGGCCGAGATCGACATCGACGCGCTGCGGCTGATGATCAAGGGCTATACCCGCGAGGCCGGCGTCCGCTCGCTGGAGCGGGAAATCGGCAAGGCGCTGCGCCATGCCGCGGTGCAGATCGCCGAGGGCTCTTCGAACAAGGTCAACCTCACCGCCAGCGATCTCACGGGCGTGCTCGGCCAGCCGCGTTTCGAGGGTGAGATCGCCATGCGCACCAGCGTTCCCGGGGTTGCGACCGGGCTCGCCTGGACGCCGGTCGGCGGCGATATCCTCTTTATCGAGGCGACACGTGTCCCCGGCAAAGGCGCATTGATCCTGACCGGCCAGCTCGGCGACGTCATGCGCGAAAGCGTGCAGGCCGCGCTGACGCTCGTGAAAAGCCGCGCCGCCCAGCTCGGGATCGATCCCGCGCTGTTCGAAAAGAGCGATATCCACGTCCATGTCCCCGCCGGCGCCACGCCGAAGGACGGACCGAGCGCGGGGGTTGCGATGTTTACCGCGCTTACCTCGCTGCTGACCAACCGCACTGTGCGGAGCGACACCGCGATGACCGGCGAGATCTCGCTGCGCGGTCTGGTGCTGCCGGTCGGCGGCATCAAGGAAAAGGTGGTCGCCGCCGCGGCGGCCGGCCTCACCCGGGTGATGCTGCCGGCGCGCAACCGGCGGGATTTCGATGATATTCCGCAAGGCGCGCGCGACAGACTGGAGTTCATCTGGCTCGAGCACATCGACGATGCGATCGCCGCGGCGCTGGAGGAAACCAAACAGGCGGCGGTGGCCTGACAGCCAAGCCATCGATTCCTGCCTGATATTGATCTCGCGGTGCAACCGAACGCCGCTTGCCGGGCGTCTTGCCCGCAGGTCACCTCGGCGCCTTCAGCTTGACCCTGATCAAGCCAAAGGCGCCCTTTTCAATTAGCTTGTCCGGGCTGTCTTTCGAATATCGGGCCTGGAGACATTCATGCGCGCGAATCAAATCATGACCCAGCATGTCATTACGATCGGCGCCGATGCACCCATCGCCGAGGCGGTCGACACCATGCTGCGGCACCATGTCAGCGGGCTGCCCGTGGTCGATGCGGACGGCGCGCTGATCGGCGTCATTTCGGAAGGCGATTTCATCCGCCGCGCCGAGATCGGAACGCAGCGAAAGCGCGGCCGGTGGCTGAGCTTTCTGGTCGGCGCCGACCGGGTCGCGGCCGACTTCGTGCAGGCCCATGGCCGCAAGGTCGGCGAGATCATGACGCCGGATCCCCTGACCATCACGGAGGATACGCCGCTCGATGAGCTGGTCGAGATCATGGAAACCAACAAGGTCAAACGTCTGCCGGTGCTGCGCGGCAATCGCCTGGTCGGGATCGTGACCCGCTCGGATTTTCTGCCCACCCTCGCCGACCTTGCCCGCCATGCGCCGAGCCCCTCGGCCGACGACGACCTCATTCGCGAGCAAGTCATCGCGGCCATTGAAGGCGCGTCCTGGGCGCCCTGCAGGCTCAAGGTCACCGCGCGCGACGGCGTCGTGAGTCTGAGCGGCGTTGTCGCAAGCAAGAACACCCGGCAGGCAGCGATCGTCGCCGCGGAGAATGTTCCGGGCGTCAAGAAGGTGCTCGATAATCTCGAGGCGCGCGCCTACCCGCCGCCGGAGGAGGATCTTGGCGGCGGGGATATCGCGTCATTGCAGGAGCAGCCCTCAACCACCGACGATGAACCGCTGTGAGCGTCCGGCCTCAAATCATGAATCGGTATCCACAGGCGCCGTCGCTTGCTGTCGCGCTTGCCCTGTTCGGAAGCATTGCGGCGGCTTCCGCCCAGAACGTCGAAAACGGCCGGCATCTGTCGGAACGGTGGTGCGTGGAGTGCCATGCGATCGGACCCACTCCCGGAAAATCCAAGGCGCAATCCTTTGCAGCGATCGCCGCCAAGGAGAAAATCACCGCCGAGATGATCGCCTCATTCCTGCGGCTGCCGCACGCCACCATGCCGAACGTGCCGCTGCGCGGTAACGACGCCCAGGATATCGCTGCCTTCATCATGGGCATGAAGAAGTAGCGGCGTAACCGGCTACTTCCTCAGGTGTCGATGATCGCCACCGCCCTCGTCCAGCCGGCGGATGCGCGCTCGATCTTGACCGGGAAACACGACACCGTGAAACCGGTCGACGGCAATTGCTCGAGATTGTGCAGCTTTTCGATGTGGCAGTAGCCAATGTGGCGCCCGGCCTTGTGGCCTTCCCAGATCAGGCTGGCGTCCTTGGTCTCGGCGTATTTCTTGGCGGTGTAGACGAACGGCGCGTCCCAGCTCCAGCCGTCGATTCCGGTCAGCCGCACGCCGCGCTCCAGCAGGTACATCGTCGCCTCATACCCCATGCCGCAGCCGGACGTGACGTAATCCGGCCGGCCATATTTGGCCCCGGCGCTGGTGTTGACTACGACGATCTCCAGCGGCGACAGCGTGTGGCCGATGCGCTTGAGTTCGTTCTCGACATCTTTCGCCGTCACCACATAGCCGTCGGTCAAATGCCGGAAGTCCAGTTTCACGCCCGGCTGCAAACACCATTCCAGCGGTACCTCGTCGATGGTCCACGACCTCTCGCCGCGATTCATGGTGGGGTGATAATGGTAGGGCGCATCGAGATGGGTACCGTTATGGGTCGAGAGCTGGACAGTTTCCATCGCCCAGCCCTGACCGTCCGGAAGGTCCTGCGCCTTCAGGCCCTCAAAGAACTGCAGCATGCGCGGCAGGCTCTGCTGGTGGTCGCTGTACTGGATCGCCGGATGGAGGCCCGGCGGATCGGCCGGCACGTCGTTCTGCAGCGGCACGGAGATATCGATCAATCGTCTGGCCATGTGGTTTCCTGAGACTGTTGTTGTGTTCCGATCATACCGGCTTGATGCCTGCCTTGGCGACGACCTCGCGCCATTTCGGCACCTCGTCCTCGATGCGCTTTCGCATGTCATCAGGTCCGTTGGCGATGACCTCGAAACCGTCGTTGCGCAATTGCTCGGCTATTTTCGGTGTCTTGAGAATCTCGATCGACTTCGCCGACAGCAATTCGACAATGGACGGCGGCGTCTTCGCCGGCGCCAAAAAGCCCTGGAACGTGTCGGCGATGAAATCCTTGAAGCCGAGTTCGACCATCGTCGGCACGTTGGGCAGATCGAACCAGCGTTGGGCGCCGGTGACCGCGAGCGCCTTCAGCGCGCCGGATTCGATCTGCGGATGCGCCGGCGGCAACGCCGCGCAGCAGACCTGGGTGATGCCGCCGAGCACCGCCTGAATGGCCGGGCCCGCGCCGGAGAACGGCACATGTGTGATCTGAATGCCGCCGACGATCTTGAGAAGCTCGGCCGACAGATGCGGCGTGGTGCCGATCCCCGGGCTCGCATAATTGAGCTCGTTGGGGTCGGCCTTTGCGCGCGCGATCAACTCGGCCATGGTGTTGATGCCGAGCTTGGGATTGACCAGGAAGACGTTCGGCGAGGTCCCGAGTTCGGCGATCGGCGCGAAGTCCTGGTAGGGATCGTAGGGAACCTTGGCGTAGAGACCGGGATTGACCACATAGGCGCTCGAGGTGACCAGCAGCGTGTAGCCGTCGGGGTCGGCGTGCGCTGCGGTGCCGATTCCGATATTGCCGCCGGCCCCCGCCTTGTTCTCGACGATGACGGTGCCGCCAATGGCCTCACCGAGATGGGTACCGAGAATGCGCGCCATGATGTCGGTCGGACCGGCCGGCGCGAACGGCACGATGATCTTGACGGTACGCTCGGGATAGGCCGCTGCACTTGCCGGCTTCAGGCCAAGCCTTGGTGCCGCCAGTGCGCCGAGCGCCAGGCCGGCCGTAGCCAGGATCTCGCGGCGCGACGGATAGGCCAATTTCGTGTCGAGCATAGTACCCTCCCCGATTTCCGCATCATGTGCGCGCCAGGTTTTCTTCGTACCCGGTCGGCGTCAGCACATAAGGTGCCATTCTGGCTTTTTATATGCGGCCTTAGAGATAGCCGGTGCCGGCTTCCTCGGCAAAACGGCCGGGATCGCCTTCCCAGACGATCCGCGCGTGCTCCAGCACATAGACCCGGTCGGCATGCGGCAGCGCGAAGGTGACGTTCTGCTCGCCCAACAGCACCGTGATCGGCGTGGTCTGGCGCAGTTTTTCCAGCGCCTTCGACAATTGTTCGAGAATGACCGGCGCAAGGCCGAGCGTCGGCTCGTCGAGGATCAGGATTTTCGGCTGCATCATCAGCGCCCGGCCGATCGCCAGCATCTGCTGCTCGCCGCCGGACAGCGTCTGCGCCATCTGGCTCTGACGCTCTTTCAGGATCGGAAACAGCTCGAACAGCCACGCCAATTGCTTGGCCTTCTCCTGGTCCGACAAATGCTGTCCGCCGAGGTCGAGATTTTCGCGCACGCTCATTTCGCCGAACAGCTCGCGTGATTCCGGGCATTGAACGATGCCGCTGCGGGCGATCCGCGCGGGGCTGGTGCCGCGCAGCTTTTCGCTGTCGCGGAGGATTTCGCCGGTGTAGGGCAAGAAACCCGAAATGGTGTTGAACAGCGTGGTCTTGCCGGCGCCGTTCAGGCCGACCACGGAGACGAACTCGCCCTGATGGACATGGATCGAGACGTTTTCCAGCGCCTGCGCCTTGCCGTAATAAACGCTGACATTCTCGACCTGCAGCAACGGAACCTTGTCCTTGAAGCTGGTCTCCGGGCGCGCCGACGTTTCGATGGCGCCGCCGAGATAGACCCGGCGCACGGTTTCGTTGCGCATCACCTCGTCGGCGCGGCCGGTGACGATCTCCTCGCCGAGATACATCGCCAGCACCCGGTCGACCAGCGCGGCAACGCTCTTGACGTTGTGATCGACCAGCAGCACCGCACGGCCTTCGTCGCGAAAACTGCGGATCAGTTCGGAGAAGGTGCCGACTTCGGCCAGAGTCAGCCCCGCGAAGGGCTCGTCGACGAGCACAACCTTCGGATCCCGCGCGATGGCTTTTGCCAGCTCTAGCCGGCGCAAATCCGCGAACGGCAAGGTCGGCGGCCGCCGGTCCATCACGGCGCCAAGACCAACGCGGTTGGCGATCCATTTCGCGCGTTCGGTCAGCGCCTTGTCCGCAAACAGCATGAACAGGCTGTCGGGCAACAGCGCGACCATGATGTTCTCCAGCACGGTCTGCCGGTTCAGCGGCCGCGAGTGCTGGAACACCATGCCGAAACCCTTGCGCGCGATCTTGTGCGGCGGCAGGCCTGCGACGTTCTCCCCCAGAAATATGACTTCGCCCGCGGTCGGGCGCTCGATGCCCATGATCGACTTCATTGCGGTCGACTTGCCGGAACCGTTGGGGCCAATCAGGCCGAAGATTTCGCCGGCGCGCAAATCGAAGCTGAGGTTCTTCACCGCGGTCAGGCCGCCGAAGCGTTTGGTCAGGCCGCGGACTTCCAGAACGGGCGGATTGTTGCTGGTCGCATCCATCACGAGCGGGCCTCACGCGACAGGGCCGCTCCGAGGAAACCGCCGGGGAAGAACAGAACGACGAGCAGCGCGACCGCCGAGACGATGAAGGTCGCCAGTTCGCCGGTCGGCCGCAGGAATTCGCCGGCGACGATCAGGAAGATCGCACCCAGCGCCGCGCCCAGCACGGTGCGGCGGCCGCCGAGCACCGCGGCAACGATGACGTTAACTCCAACGGCGACATCGACGACCGTGCCGACCGAGGCGGTGCCGAAATAAAACACCAGCAGCGCGCCCGACAGCCCCGAGAAAAATGCGCTCACGACGAAGGCCGCAAGCTTGTGCTTGACGATGTTGAACCCGAGCGCGCCGGCCTGCACCGGGTCCTGCCCGCTCGCCTGCAGCACCAGGCCGACCGGCGATTGCGAAAGCCCATAGAGGATGACGGCGCTGATGGTCATGAAGCCGAGCGCGATCCAGTAGTTCGCGCCGGCATCGATGGTGATCACGTCGGGAATGGTGAGACCGATTTCGCCGCCCGTGAGATCGGCGAACACGACGATGAAATTCTGCAGCATCAGCACGGCGACCAGCGTCGTCAGCCCGAAGTAGGGACCGCGCACGCGCAAGGCCGGCAGCGCCAGCACGAAGCCGGCAACCACGGAAGCCATCGCGCCCAGCACGATGCACAGATACACCGACCATCCATACTGGTTGTTGAGGATACCGGCCGTGTAGGCGCCGACACCGATCAGAAAGGTCGGTCCGAAATTCACCTCGCCGGCGAACCCGAACAGGAGATCCCACGCCATCGCGAACACGCCGAAATAATAGGCGACGGTAAGCAGGCCGAGAACATAGCCGGAGACGTAGAGTGGCAGGGTCGCCGCGACGACGACCACGACCAGCGAGATAAGGAACAGCCGCGATTTGAAAAAATGGGCCATGCTCATCGCCTCCCGAGCAGGCCTTGCGGCCGGATATACATCACGATGACCAAAAGCAGCAGCGCCGGAATGGTGCGGTAGGCCGGCGAGACCAGATAGGCCGTCAGCGTCTCGAGGTAGCCGACCACGAAGGCCGCGATCAGCGAGCCGGACACGCTGCCGAGGCCGCCGAGCACGACGATCGAGAACGCGCTCGCGGTCAGCGGGCCGACGCTATAGGAACTGACGCCCAGGAACATCCCGAGCAGCACGCCGGCGATGCCGGCGAGCACGCCGTAGATCGCCCAGACCACGACATAGATGCTGGTGAGTTCCAACCCGAGCAGTGTGACGCCGCGCGGGTTCATCGACGCCGCCAGCACCGCCTTGCCGGTGCGGGTGCGGTTCACCATCAGCCAGAGCAGGCCGATCACGAGGCAGCAGACCAACGCGGTGAAGATTTCGTTTTTCGGGGTGCGGACGCCGAAGATGTCGACGACGCCTTCGACGATCGGCAGCACGGTCTTGGCGTTATTGGTGAAGAAGAATGCGATCAGCTCCTGGATCATGATCCCCCACAGCAAGGTGCCGGTGAGGACGAAGATCTCCTTTTCCTCGTTGGGAATTCGCCTCGATTTCTGGATCGGCTGGACCACCGCGAAATAGGTGGCGAACGCCGCGACCAGTGCCACGGCGACGCCGACCAGCGCGCCGGCGTAGGTGTTCATGTGCAGCGTAGAGGCGGCAGCCCATGCCGCCACCGCCGCCAGCACCATGATGGCGCCGTGCGAGAGATTGAGCACGCCGGAGACGCCGAAGATGAGGGTGAAGCCGGTAGCCCCGAGGGCGTACAACGCACTGATGGCAAAGCCATCGATCAGAATCTGGAAAGCAAGCATCTATAATGGCCGCGGCAGCACCGCTGCCTCACTCCTGGGAAATTGCCAATGGGAAAATGCTCCCGGGCTTGCCCGGGAGCACTTTCATTCGAGGTTCAGTTGGACGTGACCTTGATGAAGCTCGGGAACTTCAACTTGCTCTTGGCGACTTCCTTCGGCCAGACCGCGACCTGCTTGCCGTCCTGCCACTGCAGCATCAGGCCGGTGATCAGGCCCTTGCCGTACTTGATCGAATGGGTGAACGGATCGTCCTTGCCGTAGAACTGGATGCGGCCGATGGTGCCTTCCCAGTCGGTCTTTTCCAGCGCCTCGACCAGCTTGTCGGCGTCGGTCGAGCCCGCGCGCTTCACGGCGTCGGCGATATAGTAGACTTCGTCATAGGAGGTGTAGCCGGCGTAGGACGGGAAGTTGCCGAACTTCGCCTTGAAGCCCTGCGTAAACGGGAGGCTCTTCGGCGTCACCGGCACGTCCGGTCCGGACACGCCCTGATAAAGCACGCCTTCCGAAGCGTCATTGGTATCCTTGCCGAAGGTCGAGTTGGTGGCCTGCGAAGAGATGCCGAGCATCGGGATCGGCACCTGCTGGTTCTTCCACTGCACCGTCGGCTGCACGCCAACATGCGAAATGCCGGTGATGATCACGTCGGGCTTGGCGCCTTCGATCTTGTTGAAGATCGGGGTAAAGTCGGTGGTATCGGGCGAGAAGCGGATGTGGTCGAGCACCTTCAGGCCGATCTTGGGCAGGCATTCCTCGTAGCCGACGTCGAGCGGCTTGGTCCAGGCGGCGTCCTCGCTCATGATGACGGCGCTCTTCATGTGCTTCTCGTCGACCAGCAATTCCTTGGCGGCGTCGCAGACCGACAGCGCCAGCGCGGCCGAGGTCAGGTAGCCGTGGAAGGTGTATTTGTTCTTCTCGTAGTCGGAATGGACGCTCTTGCTGATCTCGTTGGACGCAGCACCGGGCGTGATGAAGGGCGTCTTCAGGCGCGACGCCCATGGCTCCAGCGCCAGCACGACTTCGCTGATGTAGCTGGCGATGACGATGTTGACCTTGTCCTCGTTCACCGCGCGCTGGAAGGCGCGAACGGAATCGGCCGAGGAGGAATGGTTGTCGTAGGTGATGATTTCGATCTTGCGGCCGTCGACGCCGCCCTTGGCATTGATTTCATCGGCCGCCATCTGGGCCGCCTGCGGGATCGAGGCGCCGGCAATGGCCTGGGCTTCGGCGATGACACCGATCTTGATGGGGTCCGCGGCCAGCGCCTGGCCGGACGCCATCGTCAACAGGCCGAGCGCGGTTCCGCCGAGAAGTCCTCGCAATGACCAGAAAATAGGCGACCTCGATGTGTTCTTCATAATGTTTCTCTCCATTCTTATTCTTGAGCCGTTATTCAGCTTTCCCAGTATTTTAGCCGGGCATGCGTGCTCGGCAAGCGAAACTGCACCCCAATCCGCTCCGCGTCAGCGCAACTAAAGTAGGTGGGAGTCGATCGCGGCTGGCAGTGGAGTTCGCCGCGGACTTGTCCAGCCCCGAGATTCGCCGGCTGCGGCAGGACGGGCTCCGAGCCAGCAAAATGCTGTGCTGCAGCCACTTCCTGCGACATCTCTGTGAGGGTGAGCGGACATCCTTCTCGCGGGCCGCCCCAATCTGGCACCGGGAATGGCCAGCTGGCAGTGGAACCGGACGCGGCTCTCGAAAATGTCAAGATGGCGCGGCCGCAGGGCAGACCACGCGGATCGCAGGCAAGGGCAGGACATGCGAGCCGACAGCGCTAGCGGGCTGCGCCCTGCCGGGCGGCCGGCTTGCGCTCGATCGGATGAATATCGATGGCGCGCAGGCGCCCCATGCGCAGCACATCCATCGCCAGCGTGCGGCCGATCCGGTCGCGATCGAGGATCCGGATCAGATCGTCGACGCCGTTGACGTCGACGCCATCCAGCTTGATCACGACATCGCCGGGCAACAGCCCCGCCCGCGCCGCAGCCCCATCCGGCTCGATCTGCGCCAGCAACGCACCCATCTTGTTATCGATGCCGGCGGCCACCGCATGCCGTCGCGGAACGGGCACGGTCTGGCCGGACACCCCGATATAGGCGCGCCGGACATAGCCATGGCGGATGATTTCGGACAACACGAACTGCGCGGTGTTGCTGGCGACCGCGAAGCAGATTCCCTGCGCGCCGCTGATGATCGCGGTGTTGATGCCGATCACCTCGGCTGCGGAGGACACCAGCGGCCCGCCGGAATTGCCGGGATTGAGCGCGGCGTCGGTCTGAATGACGTCTTCGATGGTCCGGCCGCTCACCGAGCGGATCGAACGGCCGAGCGCCGACACCACGCCCGCCGTCACCG
This sequence comes from Bradyrhizobium sp., assembly GCF_017881085.1. GTDB lineage: Bacteria > Pseudomonadota > Alphaproteobacteria > Rhizobiales > Xanthobacteraceae > Bradyrhizobium. Next base: position 3,474 of record NZ_JADGRI010000056.1, on the reverse strand, counting down.
TCGATTCAAAGCCGAGCGGATTGCCGATCGCCACCACCAGCTGGCCGCGCCGCAACGTCTTGGAATCGCCGAGCGAGGCGTAGCGCAAATCCCGCACGCCGTCGGCGCGCAGCAGCGCCAGATCGGTGTCGGGGTCGACGCCGAGCACGCGCGCGTCGGTGACGATGCCTTCGATGTCGCGCAGCCTGATCTGCTTCGACGATCCGACCACGTGGCTGTTGGTGAGAACGAGTCCGTCCGGAGAGATCACGATACCCGAGCCAATCCCGCCGCGCCCGCGCGCTTCCTGTGCCGCCGAGGTGGTTTCAACGCGGACCACCGCGGGTCCGACGCGTTCGGTCACGCCGATCACGGCATTGGAATAGGCATCGAGCAACGCCTGATCGTCGGCGGCCTCAGGTCTGGCCGTTTGCGATGGCGGGTTCTCGTCGAATGTAGAGTGGGTAAAATCCAGCATGGCGATTTCCTTCGGAGGTCAGAGATGGTGGCCCCGCCCGGCCCCTGCAAGTGCCGCGGGGACGACTGCGACCCGCCCCGGAGGGACCGGCTATGCCATCGGCCAAGCTTCCTGGTTGAATGACGGCGCGGTACCAGACGAAGTTCGGCCCGAAAGCGACTGCTATCTGCCGCATGAGGGGCCACCGGCAGAGGGAATTGTTTCCAGGACTTGCTGACGACATCGCGCCGCGAGAGACTGCCCCAACCAGACAATTTCCGGCGAAAACGGCAGGAGGCGACCATGACCGGCGCAAGGCTGAAGCATTATGGCTGGGGCCGCGAGGGCGAGGGTATGACGGAGGCGGAACAGGCTTTTGTGCTCGGCCGTTACCGCGCGAAATTCTCCCGCGACAAGTTCGAGACCATTGCGGTGCCGCGGCTGGAGGATCTTGGCCTGCGCGCGCCGCGCGTGACGCCGCCGGACTCGCTCGCCGCCTTCTGCAGCACCGACCGCTACGACCGCGCCGCGCATGCCTACGGCAAGTCCTACCCGGATTATGTGCGCGCCATGCTCGGCGATTATGATTGCGCGCCCGACGTCGTCGCCTATCCCCGCAGCGAGGCGGAGATTTCCGCGGTCATGGACTGGGCGGGCGGCGTGAGCGCCTCGCTGACGCCGTTCGGCGGCGGCTCGAGCGTCTGCGGCGGCGTCGAGCCGCGCACCGACGGCGTTCGCTACAAGGCCGCCGTCACGCTCGACCTGCGCCATCTCGGCAAGGTGGTCGAGGTCGATCAGGCCTCGCGCGCGGCGCTGATCGAAGGTGGCGCCTATGGTCCGGCGTTGGAAGACCAGCTCAAGCCGCATGGCGTCACCTTGCGGCATTTTCCGCAGAGTTTTGAGTATTCGACGCTCGGCGGGTGGATCGCGACCCGGTCGGGCGGCCATTTCGCCAGCCTCTATACCCACATCGACGATTTCGTCGAAAACCTGCGCGTGGTGACGCCGCGCGGCATATTGGAAACGCGCCGCCTGCCCGGCTCGGGCGCAGGGCCCAGTCCCGACCGCCTGTTCATCGGCTCGGAGGGAACGCTGGGCGTGATCTCGCGCGCCTGGATGCGGTTGCAGCCGCGGCCGAAATTCCGCACCGGCGCATCGGTCCGCTTCCCGACCTTCTTCGCCGCGGCGCGCGCGGTGCGCGCCATCGCGCAAGCCGGGCTCTATCCGTCGAACTGCCGCATCCTCGACCCGCAGGAGGCCTTCAACACCGGTGCTGCCGACGGCAGCGTCGCCATCATGGTGCTCGGCTTCGAATCCGGCGATCACGCGCCGGACGCCTGGATGGCCCGCGCGCTGGAATGCTGCGGCGACCATGGCGGCGCGCCCGAGGCGGCCAAGGCCGGCGATGCGCATCTCGAAGGCGCGGCGGGCATCTGGCGCAATGCCTTCATCCGCATGCCCTATGCGCGCGAGTTCCTGACGCCGGCGGGCCTCATCAACGACACGTTTGAGACCGCCATCACCTGGGACCGGTTCGAAAGCTTCCACGACAAGGTGAAGGCGGCGACGGAGCGCGCGATTCAGGAGGCGACCGGCGTGAAGGGCGAAGTCACCTGCCGCTTCACCCATGTCTATCCGGACGGCCCCGCCCCCTATTTCTCGTTCCACGCCATCGGCCGCCACGGTGAACTCCTCAAGCAATGGCAGGCGATCAAGAACGCGGCGAGCGACGCGCTGATCGAGGCCGGCGGCACCATCACCCATCACCACGCCGTCGGCAGGGATCACCGGCCCTGGTACGACCGCCAGCGGCCGGAGCTGTTCGCGGCGGCGCTTCGCGCGGCCAAGAAGGAACTCGATCCGCAGGGCATGCTCAATCCGGGTGTGCTCATCGATCCCTAGCCAATTCGCACGCGATATCTCAGGGTTCGACTTTCTCCCTGGGCGATATGCATCAGGCCCGGTTTGTCTGCGAATTCACCATCAAAATCCGACGGGCTTGCAAAACCGTGCCAGGGTTCGATGCAGAGAAACGGCGCGCCCTTTGGCTTCGACCAGATGCCGAGTTCTCGAAATCCTTCCCACAAGACCTCGATCGACGGCCCGCGGCCGGCCGCGAAGCGGACCGAATGGCTTGCCGGGCGGTCCAGGATGATCGCGTCATCGTCGAACAGCCGCTCCGAGAGCGCGAGCGTGTTGCCGCGAACAGGAGTCGGCTCCGGCGCGGCCCGCAGCAGACCGTCTTTGAGGCGCCGGACCGGCATCGGCTCATCCCCGGAAAACACCAGCGCGTAATCTTCCTTGGCCAATCCCGCAAGCAATGGCCAGTTGAAGGCCGGATGGGCGCCGATCGACGCCGGCAACATCGCATCGCCGGTGTTGGATATCTCGAGGGCCACTTCCAGATCGGCGCGGTCCAGCGTGTAGGCGACCGACAGAAGGAAGCCGAACGGATAACGCGCGCGGGTGGCGGCATTGTCCGCGAGATGCAGCTTGCAGGAAGCGGGTTCACGCTGCAGCCAATCGAACCGTTGATCCCTGGCAAAGCCATGCTGCGTCATCGGATAGATTTTTCCGCCGTGCCGCAATTGGTCGTTCTTCAGCCGGCCGACGATGGGAAACAACAGCGGCGCGTGGCGTGGCCATTCAGGTCCGGCCTGCCAAAGCAGCTCGATCCCCCCGGCGTTTTTCAACGAGCACAATTCAGCGCCATTCGCCGCGACGGTCGCCGACATCTTGTCATTGCGAAGTGTGAAGCTGTCCTGGGTCATATTCCACGTATCAATCATCCCAACGCCGGTCGAGCCCGCCAACCGATGACATCACAGCCGACGCCACCCGCGCAACCCCGACAAGAATCCGCGGGTGCCATGCCCAAAAACCAACCCGATGCGTTATGGTTTTGCGGCATCGGTTCCGGCACGGGAGTTTCAGCGCGCGATGGCAAATATCTGGACTCGCAAATCCACCGCGGCGCTGTTGAGCGAAGCCGCGCAAGGCGGCGAAGATGACGGCGAGGTGCGGGCTCTCAAGCGCAC
>NZ_JADGRI010000289.1 GCF_017881085.1 Bradyrhizobium sp. | reverse complement strand
ATCGGAAACTATCGTCGTCCCGGACGAGCGAGCACCGCTCTTGAGCTCCCCTCCACCCACGCGCCCTTGCGCGTGGCGGGGAGGGGTCGGGGGTGGGGGTAGCGCGGCGTCCACCGAAGCTGCGGTTCCAGCCGACAGACCCCCACCCCCGACCCCTAAGAGCGAGCTTCGCTCGTCTCGACCCCACCGCTTCGCGGCGGGAGGGGAGAAGGATCAGCGTTCGCTCGCGAAACTCCGGACTAGGTCCCGCCAGCCATCATCCGCCGCTCCCGCGCGTAGCGCACCAGCGCGACGTAGCGGTAGAGGCCGTGGACGAACTTGCCGTAGGGCATGGTGACGAACAGCGAGAACACGAAGCCCAGATGCAACGCCAGCAGCGGTCCCATCGCCGCGGTCTCGCGCAAAATCAACAGTGCCATGCCGGTGAGGCCGGTCAAAAACAGCATGGCGATGAACGCGACGTCCATGCCGGCGCTTTTTCCGTCGACCAGCGCCGGATCGCGTTTCGACTTCTCCATCAGCAAACCCGCCGGCCCGATCAGAAGCCCGATGCCGCCGAGCGTGCCCAGTACCACCGGCAGGTCCCACCACGGATAGGGCGCCTCGCGCGCGATCAGATAGTGATACAGCGTCGCCACGCAGGTGGCGGCGAAGCAGAGCCCAAAACCGTAGAAGGTCAGATGATGGTAGATCTTGCGGTGGTCGGTCGGGCGCTCGTCCTCGTTGAAGCAGCCGACGCCGCCGCCGTCGAGATAGCGCAGCTCACCGGCATCCTTCATCGCCTGCCACAGCGAGCCGGGATCGGCCAGCATGCCCACGGGCTCGCCGATATCGCGCCAGAACGCGCGTACGCCCATCACCAGCGCGACGATCGCATAGAGGAGCGCCGCGCCGAACAAGGCCGCCATCGCGTTGTGCGGCATCAGCGCGTAGAACGCGCCGGGGCCGGTGTGGATGCCGAACAGCACTTGCCGGTCGGTGAACGCCGCAAAGCCGAATATGAACGCGGCCACGCTCAAGGCCGCGATGATGCTGATCGCCAGGCCGTTGCGCGCGAACAGGCCCGAGAAGGCGCGCGGCCAGGCATAGGCAGCCCAGGATTCGGCGCGCGCGGCGGCCAGATTCTTCGGCACATTGACGTTGTATTCGTGCGGCGGGGAGAACTGGCAGTCGGTGTAGCAGGCGCCGCAGGCGTGGCAGAGATTGGCGAAGTAATTGAGGTCGCCGTCGGAAAACGCGCGGCGCATTTCCATCGCCGGGAACACCGCACACAGGCCCTCGCAATAGCGGCAGGAATTGCAAACCGTCATCAGCCGGTCGGCTTCCTCGAGCGTCTTAGTTCCGTGCATTTTGCGCCGCTTCCCGTCCCGCGATCCGTCCGAACACGCTGCCGATGGTCATGCCGATGCCGGCCGCGTAGCCCTTGCCGAGCACATTGCCCGCCATGATCTCGCCGGCGGCGAACATGTTGGCGGCGGGCTTGCCGTCCTTCATCAGCATCCGCGCCTGCTTGTTCACGCGGGTACCGAGATAGGTGAAGGTGATGCCGGGTCGCACCGGATAGGCGTAATAAGGCGGCGTCTCGATCCGCCGCGCCCAATGCGTCTTGGGAGGGGTCAGGCCTTCGGTGCGGCAGTCGTCGAGGATGGTGTGATCGAAAGTGCCGGGCCTCACCGCGGCGTTGAAGTCGGCGACGGTTTTTTCCAGCACGGCCGCGTCGAGCTCGAACTTGCCGGCCAGCTCGGCGATGCTGTCGGCCTTGATCGGCGGAAACAGCGTCGGCATGAAACTGGTGAGAACGCTGGAATCGAAGATGATATAGGCGATCTGGTCGGGCTGGGCGGCAACCAGGCGGCCCCATATCGCGTAACGCTTCGGCCAGATGTCTTCGCCCTCGTCGTAGAAGCGCAGGGCCTTGTTGTTGACGACGATGCCGAACACCACGGAATCATGCCGTGTGATGATGCCGCCGTCGAATTTCGGCGCGCGGGCGTCGATCGCGACCGCGTGGCACTGGGTGGGATCGCCGACCTCCTGCACGCCCTTTGCCAATAGCATCTTGAGGATGGAACCGCGGTTGTAGGGCGTGCCGCGGATCAGGAAATTGTCGGCGGCCGCTCCCCAATATTCCCTCAGCCATTCGATGTTCGCTTCGAAGCCGCCGGCGGCGGCGACCAGGGTCGCCGCGCTCACCTTGGTGCGGCCGTCGCCCTGCTTCAGCGAAGCGGAGAGGAACATGCCGTTGTCGATCTCGAGGTCGAGCACCTCGGCGTCATAGCGAATCTCGACGCCGAGCTGCTCGGCGGTCAGGTACAGCGCGTTCAGCATCGCCCGGCCGCCGCCGAGGAAGAACGAGTTGGTCCGCCCGAGGCTGAGCGTGCCGCCCAATGACGGCTGCCAGCGCACGCCCTGCTTGACGATCCAGTGCAGGATGTCCTTGGACTCCGCGATCATGTGGCGCGCCAGTTCCTCGTCGGTCTGGCCGCCGGTGACCCGCAGCAGATCTTCCCAGAATTCCGCTTCCGTATAAGGCCCGGTGAGGATGTCGGTCGCCGCATCATGGGCGCAGCGCATGTTGCGGGTATGGCGGGTGTTGCCGCCCCGATAGAATTTCGGCGCGGCTTCCAGCACCAATACGGACGCGCCCAGCCGCCGCGCGCTGATCGCGGCGCACAGCGCCGCGTTGCCGCCGCCGATCACCAGCACATCGTATCTACGGGCTAAGTCGACCATGCGCTCTTGTTATCGTTGTTTGCATGGAAATCAAAACCTGCGGCCAGGCAAGCGCCTGGGCGCCGTCTCACGCCTGCTGCGCGGCGACCGCCTGTTCGCGCGCCTCGATCGCTCCGCTGCGGTAGATGACCATGGCCGCGATGAAGCCGCTGGCGGCGGCGCACATCAGCCAGAAGCCGGGAGACGCCCTGTCGCCGGTCATGGCAATCAGCGACGTTGCCGCGAACGGCGTGAAGGTGCCGAACAGCGCCGCGGCGAGCGCAAATGCGAGCGAGAAACAGGTGGTGCGGATATGCTTCGGCACAATTTCGACCAGCGCGCCCAGCATGGTGCCGCTGTAGACGCCGAAATAGAGCGAGAACATCAATTCCACCGCCAGCATCTTGCCGAAGGTCGGAGCGGCGGTGAGCCAGAGCAGCGCAGGGTATGCGGTCACGAAGGAGAGGCCGGCAATCGCCAGCAACACCGGCTTGCGGCCGACACGGTCGGACAGCGCGCCTCCGACCGGATTCCAGATGAAGTTGGTCACGGCCACCAGCAGCGTGACCAGCAGCGCGTCCTGGCTGGAGAGCTTCAGCACGGTCTTGCCGAAAGTCGGCGTGTAGACGGTGACGAAATAGAAGGTCACGGTGGTCATCGCCGCCAGCATCATGCCGAGCAGGATGATCTTCCAGTTCACCGCCGCCGAGCTGAAGACCTCCGATGTGGACGGATGCTTCTTCATGGCCAGGAACGCCGGCGTTTCCTCCAGGGTCCGGCGCAGGAAGAAGATGAAGGGGATGATGAGGCAGCCGATGAAGAACGGGATGCGCCAGCCCCATGCGGCGACGGTCGCCGCCGGCAGCATCTCGCTCAGCACAAATCCGATGATGGCCGCGACGAAGATCGCGACCTGCTGGCTGGCGGACTGGAACGAGGTGTAGAAGCCCCGGTTGCCGGGCGTGGCGATCTCGGAGAGATACACCGACACGCCGCCAAGCTCGACGCCGGCCGAAAAGCCCTGCAGCAGCCGGCCGATCAGCACGATCACCGGGGCGGCAACGCCGATCGTGGCGTAGGTCGGACAGATCGCGATCGTCACCGTGCCGAGCGCCATGATCGCCAGCGTGACGATCAGGCCCTTGCGGCGGCCGATGCGGTCGATATAGGCGCCGAGCACGATCGCGCCGACCGGACGCATCAGCGCGCCGAGCCAGAATACGCCGAAGGTGTTGAGCAGAGCGGCGGTCTCGTTTTCGGACGGAAAGAACGCCTTGGCGATGTAGGTGGCGTAAAAGCCGAACAGGAAGAAATCGAACTGCTCGAGGAAATTGCCACTGGTCGCGCGCAGAATGGCGCCGATGCGCGACTTGATCTGCGGCGGTTGTGACGTGGATGTTTGCGACATGGCGATCTTCTCCCCGTTGCGACATGGCCTGTGCGGAAAGACTTCTCGTCAGCCGACAGTACTTTGCTTGCTGCGGCAATCTGCCACGTCTGCGCCGCCCGACCAACCCGGAAAACGCCGATCGAGCCGGTTTTTGGCGCAGCTGTGGACTGCCTCTCAGGCCTTGCCCTGCACCGAGGTTTTCAGCCATTGCCGGAATGCCCGCAGCTTCGGCGGATCCGCCCTGGTCTCGGGCGAGACCAGATAGAAGCCGGCGTCCGCCGGCAGCGCGATCTTGAAGGGAACCACCAGCCGCCCCTTGGCGACATCGGCCTCGACGTAGGAGGTCCGGCCCATCGCCACCCCGATGCCGTCGATCGCCGCCTGCACGGTCATGAAGATCAGGTCGAAGCTCACTCCAGGCTGTCTTGAAATATTCGCCGGCAGTCCCGCGGCCGTGAGCCACAGCCGCCAGTCGTCGTCATAGCCTCCGCTGCTGTGCAGCAAGGTGTGATGGGCCAGGTCTTCCGGGCAGCGCAGCGGTTTGTCGCCATTGGCCAGCGCCGGACTGCACACCGGAAACAATTCGTCGGCCATCAGCCAGTCGGCGCGCAGGCCGGCCCAGTGGCCGCGGCCATAGCGGATCGCGGCATCGACGTCGCCGCTTCTGAAATCGACCAGGCTGGTCGAGGTGGTGATGCGCACGTCGATGCCGGGATGCGCCTCCTGAAAGGCGGAAAGCCGCGGCAACAGCCATTTGGCGGCGAGCGACGCCAGCGTCGAGACCGTCAGCACATGGTCGTCGTCGCGGCGCTTGAGCCGGTCGGTGGCGAGCCTGAGATCATTGAACGCCGCACGGATGCCGGGGAGGTACTCCCTGGCTTCCGGAGTCAGCGCCAGCGCGCGGTTCTGCCGGACGAACAACTGGATCCCGAGTTCTTCCTCCAGCCGCCGGATCTGATGGCTGATCGCGGTTTGCGTGACGTTCAGCTCGGACGCCGCGTTGGTGAAGCTCAGATGCCGGGCCGCGGCCTCGAACGCCCGCAGGCCATTGAGCGATGGCAATCGGGCCGTCATAGGTCCATCCATTTCATGAGTTTATCTCATGTGAAGCCAGACAACATGTCGTTTGTCGAAAGCTAGAATAGCCCTGATATTGGCTCCAACAGCTTAGCTTTAGGAGGACATCATGTCCATCTATTCACATCAATCAATGACAAATCATCATGATACGGGGCTTTTTGGGCAACTCGGCGAGACTTTTCAGGTGTGGCGTGACCGCGTTCGCCAGCGGCGCGAATTGACCCAGTGGACCGATCGCGACCTGCATGACGTCGGCCTGTCCTGGAGCGATATCGCTCATGAGGCCGAAAAGCCGTTCTGGCGGGCTTGACGGCCGCCGCGGCCGGCGCCGCCTCCTTAAGGGGGACGCCGGCCATCGACCCTTGGGAACCGACGGGAGCTTGCGATGACAACGTTTGGTCTCGATGACCTCCGGCAACATTCCGATGTGCTGCGGTTGCGGAGCGGGAAGTCGCTCACGGTCCGCTTCCTTGAGCCGAGCGAAGGCGACGCGCTGCAGGCCTATTTCCGGTCGCTCACGACCCGTTCCCGCTACAACCGTTTCCTCGGCGCCATGAGCGAGCTGCCGCACAAGCTGCTTGAGGATTTCGTCCATGTCGGGGAGAACGACCGTTTCAGCGTCATCGCGACCATGAAGATCGATGGCCACGAGACCATCGTCGGTGAGGCCCGCTATGCCTTCGACCCCGACAAGGACAGTTTCGAGTTCGGCCTGTCGATCGACGACCGCTGGCAGGGCCAAGGCGTCGGCTCCGCGCTTTTGAGCAATCTGGAATGCCGCGCGGCCGCGTTCGGCGCAACGCGCCTGTTCGGCGACACCCTGCGCTCCAACGAAGTCATGATCGCGCTGGCCCGTAAATCCGGCTTTGTCTTCACCAACAATCCCGACGACTGGAAGCTGGTGCGGTTCGAAAAGCACAGCGATCTAGCGCCGAAGAAAATTCCCTGCGCCAGCTGGCGGCTCGCGGCCGAACAGATCTCGCTGCAGGCGGCGGCTTGAGCTCTCTACTTCCCCGAAAACACCGCTTTGCGCTTCTCGATGAACGCCTGCACTGCCTCGCGATGATCTGCCGTCATGGTGGTGCGGATCAGGCGCTCGGCTTCCTGGTCGCGAGCGGTGGCGAAATCGAACGTCAAGGCTTCGTCGAGATTGTCCTTCATGTAGCGCAGCGCGATGGTCGGTCCTTCCGCCATCGATTTCGCCAGCGCAAACGCCTCGTCCTGGAGTCTTGTGTCCGGCACCACGCGGTTAACGAGGCCGATTGCCTCGCATCGCGCCGCATCCACCTTGTCGGCGGTGAACATCAATTCACGCGCCCGTGAGGTCCCGACCAGCCGCGTCAGCAGCCAGGCGATACCGTAGTCGCCGGACAGGCCGACCCGCAGATAGCCGGTGGACACGAACGCCGACTGCGCGGCGATGCGGATGTCGCAGGCCATGGCGATGGCGAGCCCCGCGCCGACCGCCGGTCCCGGCAGGGCGGCGATGGTCGGCTTGCGCACCGAGATCAGCGCGCCGGTGAGGAGGCGCTGGCGTTCCTGCAGGTCGGCGACCTTCTCGTCATAGGACATTTCCAGCTTCTTCTTGTCGCGATGCGCGCCCATGCCCTTGACGTTGCCGCCGGCGCAGAAGGCGGTGCCGGCCCCGGTGATCAGCAGCGCACCGACGTCCGGGTTTTCGCCGCAGGTCTTGATCATCGTGCGCAGCGCCGGCGTCAGATCGTCCGACAGCGCGTTGCGGACCTCGGGGCGATTCAGCGTGATAACGGCGACGCGGTCGCGGATGACGCAGAGCAGTTCGCTGGTGCCGGTGTCGATGGT
>NZ_JADGRI010000288.1 GCF_017881085.1 Bradyrhizobium sp. | reverse complement strand
TAAAGCCGGATCACCTGCCGGAACGACAGGATGGTGCCGATGAAGAGCACCGCGCCGATCAGCGCGTTGAGGCCGGGATTGGCGAAAAACGCCAGCACGATCTGCTTGTAGAGCACGACCGCGACCAGCGCGCACAGCACCAGGAACACCAGCATCCGCACCAGGAAAATCCGCGGCGAGGACAGTTTGGCGAGTTCGATCTCCATCGCGGAGCGGGAAGAGGAGCCTGAGGGCATTGCCGATGTATCCGTTGCGAGCAGCCGGTTTCGGGACACCAATATGGCACAGCGCGCCCGGGATGAAAGCCAGTTGCAGTCCGATTGAGGCGGAAAAGGGAACTTCGGCGTGAAACCCGGCTTGGTGATGTGCGTATTTTACAAATCTTCGGCGCCTGAGGCAGTTAGTGGATTTTCTTGCATGATGGTTGGATATCTCACGGCATTGGCCGGGATCGCGGTGTCGCTGTCGGCGCTGATGGCGATCGCCTGGATGGTCCAGCAGCGCAGCGGCAATTCTGGCTGGGTCGACACCATCTGGACGTTTTCGGTCGGGCTCACCGGGGCTGGCAGTGCGCTGTGGCCGATCGCAGGCGCTGCGCCGAACCCGCGGCAATGGCTGGTCGCGGCGCTGGTGGCGGTCTGGTCGCTGCGGCTCGGCGTGCACATCGCACGGCGCACGCTGCGGATCACGGACGATCCGCGCTATGCCGCCTTCGCCCGCGACTGGGGCGCCGATGCGCCGCGCAAGATGTTCATCTTTCTGCAAAATCAGGGTCTCGGATCAATCCCGCTGGTGTTTGCGATTTTTCTGGCAGCGCGGTTTCCCGCCGATGTATTGCGGCTTCAGGATTATCTCGGCGCGCTGGTCCTGTTTGCGGGCATCGCCGGCGAAGCGCTGGCCGACGCGCAGCTCAAGCGTTTCCGCGACGACCCCGCCAGCAAGGGCCGGGTCTGCGATGCCGGACTATGGCGCTGGTCGCGCCATCCCAATTATTTCTTCGAATGGCTGGGCTGGCTGGCCTATCCCGTGATCGCGATCTCGCCGGAATACGGATGGGGCTGGGCAACCTTGCTGGCGCCGCTCTTCATGTACTGGATCCTGGTCCATGTCACCGGCATCCCGCCGCTCGAAGAGCAGATGCTGCGGTCGCGCGGCGAGCGCTACCGGGACTACCAGGCGCGCACCAGCGCGTTCTTTCCGCTGCCACCACACAAGGGAGTGGTCACATGAGCGTCGTCTCCAGAATGATCGGCACCGCCGAGCGGGTGCCGCTGCCCGACCTCGTCATCCGCGCCGCGGTGCAGCGGCTGTGCTCGCGCACCGCGACGCGGCTAGCCAGCGGCAATGCCGAAAGCGACGCCTCCTTTGCCGACGAGATGGCGGCCCGCGCCATCGCCGAGCACACCGAGGAGGCCAACGCCCAGCACTACGAGGTGCCGGCGGCGTTCTTTGCGAAGGTGCTCGGCCCCAATCGCAAATACTCCTCCTGCTTTTACAAGGAGCCGGAATCCACGCTGCAGGAGGCCGAAGAAGAGGCGCTGCGCCAGACCGTCGATCACGCCGAACTCGCCGACGGCCAGTCGATCCTCGAGCTCGGCTGCGGCTGGGGCTCGCTGTCGCTGTGGGTGGCGCGGCAGTTTCCGCATTCGCAGGTCTTGGCGGTGTCGAATTCGCGCACGCAGCGCGAATATATCGAGCATGAGGCCGCCGCGCGCGGATTGACAAATCTCCGCGTGGTCACGGCCGACATGAACGAGTTCGATCCGAAAGCGCAGTTCGACCGCATCGTGTCGGTGGAAATGTTCGAGCACATCATGAACTGGCGCGAACTGCTGAAAAGGGTGCGGTCATGGCTGAAGCCGGACGGCCGCTTCTTCATGCATGTCTTCACCCACCGCTCCGGTGCCTATCTGTTCGATCGCGCCGACCGCGACGACTGGATCGCGCAGCATTTCTTTACCGGCGGGGTGATGCCCAGCCATCATCTGATCCGGCAATATGCCGATCTGTTCGAGGTCGAAAAGGAGTGGCGCTGGAGCGGGGCGCATTACCAGCGCACCGCGCTCGGCTGGCTCGGCAATTTCGATTCCCATCGCGACGAGATCGAGGCCGTTCTTCGCGACGTCTACGGCCGCGACACGAGCTTGTGGATGCGGCGCTGGCGCTGGTTCTTCCTCGCGACATCAGGCCTGTTCGGCTACGCCGGCGGCAGCGAATGGGGCGTCAGCCATTACCGGCTGAGAAGAGTTTAGCGGCGAATGCTTGATATCCGCTTTTGCTTTGATCGGAAAAGCCGACCCGCGAAGCCAACCCTGTACGTCCCTCGGCCAGCCTTTTGAAACGTCTCTGAGCGAAAGCCATTGAACGACTTCGTGCGATGTTGACTTTCTCGACTTAATATCCCAGTCGAAACTTTTCCGGGTCTCACCGATGAAATCCCAGTTTTCTATCGAAATCATCCATGGCGCAGACAGGAATCTTCAAAAGCCTGCAATTATCTATCTCTGCCAGGGGGTTGTTCATGCTGATTTTCGATCATCTGACCATCGCGGCGCTGACGCTCGAACAGGGGGTGGCCCATATCGAGCGCGCGCTGGGGGTGGTGATTCCGGCCGGGGGAGCCCACCCCGTCATGGGCACGCATAATCATCTCATGCGGATCGGAGAGGGGGCCTTTCTCGAGCTTATCGCGCCCGATCCCGCGGCCACGCCGCAACGACCGCGCTGGTTCGGCCTCGACGATCCGGCGATGCGGGAAAGTCTCCAGAACTCGCCACGGCTGGTCAATTGGGTGGCCCGCGTTTCCGATCTGAAACACGCGCTAGGCGCGGTCGATTGCGCGCGGGGTGAAGCCGTGCGCGTCACGCGCGGAGAGTTGTCCTGGCTGATCTCGGTACCATCGGATGGTTCGTTGCCGTTCGATGGCGCCTTTCCCACCCTGATTGAATGGCCACCCGGTCCACATCCGTCATCGCGGATGGCGGATCTCGGCTGCCGCCTCCGGAGTCTTTCCATCGTGCATCCGCAAGGTGCTCGCTTGGCTCAGGCCCTTGCACCGGTGTTTTCCGACGCCCGCGTCACCATTTCGACGGGCGCCGCGATTCAAATTCGCGCGACGATCGACACACCGGGCGGTCCGCGCGAACTAGACTAATAACATCCGCACTGCCTGATGAACCAAAGCTTCGGTTTCCGCGAAAACGCAAAGGAGGACGCCATGCGCAAGGTCTGGATCGAGGCGGCGTTGAATGGCGCCCGGAGCCGCGCCGGCGGCACCTGACAAACCACCTTTGCGAACCATTGCCTGCGGAGCGGCTCGCCGGCGGCGGCGAGGCCTACTTCCCCAGCGGCTTCAGGATCTTCACCAGTTCGGCATGAATGAATTCGTTGCCGCAGATCACGTTGCCGCTCTTGAGCGCATCGTCGTTGCCTTCGATGCCGCTTACGGTGCCGCCGGCTTCGCGCACCATGATCTGGCCCGCCGCCATGTCCCAGGGTTGCAGGTTACGTTCCCAATAGCCGTCAAGGCGGCCGGCGGCGACGAAGGCCATGTCGAGCGAGGCGGCGCCGAATCGGCGCAGGCCGGCCACCTTGGCCTGGATCTCGCTCATCTCGACGCGCGACAGTTCGAGGTCGCCGCGGCCCATATGCGGCAGGCCGCAGGCGATCACGGAGTCACTGAGCTTGCGGCGGCCGGCCACCCGCAGCCGCTGGTCGTTGAGGAAGGCGCCCTTGCCGCGCTCGGCGATATAGAGCTCGTCATTGGCGGGATTGTAGATCACGCCGGCGATGATGGTGGCCTCGCGCTGCAGGCCGATCGAAATCGCGAATTGCGGAATGCCGTGCAGGAAATTGGTGGTGCCGTCGAGCGGATCGACGATCCAGGTATGGGTCTTGTCCTGGCCTTCGCGTATCCCGCCTTCCTCGCCGACGAAGCCATAGCCCGGCCGCGCCTTGGTGAGGTCCTCCAGCAGCATCTGCTCGGCGCGCTTGTCGGCGAGGCTGACGAAATTGGCCGGACCCTTCAGCGACACCTGAAGGTTCTCGATCTCGCCGAGGTCGCGTTTGAGGCTGCGGCCGGCGCGGCGCGCGGCTTTGACCATGACGTTGATAAGGGCTGAATGCAGCATGATCTCGCAGCGTGTTTCCGCGTTGAAGGTACGCCCCCTCTCCTCTGGGGAGAGGGTTGGGGTGAGGGGTTACGGTGTCGGTGCGGGTTCCAGCCCCTCACCCGGCGCGACGCGCCGACCTCTCCCCGCCCGGGAGAGGTGAGACAGCAGTGGGTGCCCTGCGGTTATCGTGCCGTCAAGGCCGGATTGCCCAGCCATTTGCGCGCGCCGGCCTCCGCCTTGGCGCGGTCCTCCGGGCTGAGCTGGGACAGCGCCTCGTCGAGCATGGGATCGCCTTTCCCGGCGGTTTTGGCGACCAGGTGCCATTTTATGCCCTCGACCTTGTCCATCGGCGCGCCCTGGCCGGTTACCAGCACGCGGGCGAGGCGGTTTTGCGCGATCGGGCTGTTTTGCCTGGCCGCCTTCCGCAACAGCGCCACCGCCGCGGCCTCGTTCTTCGGCGTGCCGGCGCCATTGAAGAGCGCGATGGCGTATTCGACCTCGGCGTCGACATTGTCGGCCAGCGAGGCCGCCAGCAGCAGCCGGACCGCCTTTTCGATGTCCTTCGGCACGCCGGTGCCTTCCTTGTAGAACGTCGCGAGCGCGTATTGCGCTTCCGGGTTGCCGGCATCGGCGGCTTGCCGAAGCAGTTCGGCGGCGCGTTTGACGTCCTGCGGCAGCGTCTGTCCGTCGAGATAGAGCAGCGCCAGATTATAGGCCGCCTTCGGATTGCCGAGCTTGGCAGAGGACGCCAGCAATTTCACGGCCTCCTCGCGGTTGGCCGCTCCGCCGCGGCCCGCCAGGCGCATCATGGCCAGCGCGAACATCGCTTCGCGGTCGCCGCCGTCGGCGGCGCGCTTGTACCAATTGGCGGCCCTGGCATAGTCGCGCTTGACGCCCAGCGCATTGGCGTAGAGTTCGCCGAGCATGGTCATCGCCTTGGGATCGCCGGTCTCCGCGCGCTTGCTCGCGAGATCGAACGAGGTCTTGTACATGCCGCGCTGATAGGCGCCGTAGACCAGATCGACATTGGGATCGTCGGGGGTGGGCGCGGGCGTGACGGTTGCGGCCGGTGCCGGGGTTACCGCCGGTGTTGCCGCCGGAGCTTGCGGCTTTTTGGCGACCGCGGCCGGCTTGGCTTTCGGCGCTGCAGCCGGCTTGTCGGGCTGCGTCCCGGCACCGGGAGGCGTCAGCGAGATCTGCGCCGCGGCGTTTGCCGTCCACATCAGGCAGCACAGCAGAATCGATATGGGACGCAGGCGCTGCATGTTTCGGCGCTATCCCTGTTCGGCTTTGGCTTTTCCGGACGCCGCGTGCGCCTGCCTGATCGCCTGCTCGACGTCCTTTAACGCCGCCGCCGCGCCGTGCGGATCGGCCCAGATGAAATCGCCGACCAGAACGAAATCCGCGCCGTTCGCGGCGAACTCGTAAGCCTCCTCGCGCGAGGCCGCAAAGCCGACGCAGGGCGGCTCGAACAGCTCGGCCCACCATCCGAGCCGCTCGGCGATGGCCTCGACCGACGGCCGCTGGCCCTTCGCATCGGGCTCGCCGAACAGCACGTAATCCGCGCCCAGTTCGCCTGCGGCCATCGAATCGTGCCGCGTCGCCAATCCGCCGACGCCGGCGATGCGGTCGGGCTTCAGCGACGGCAGCGCTTCCTCGAGCGCCGCGATGCCGGTCAGATGCGCGCCGTCGGCGCCGCCACGCGCGACCAGTTCGACGTGACCGTCCAGCAGCAGCGCCGCGCCGCTGTCCTGGATGATGGGTGCGAGCGCCTTGACCCGCGAGATCATGGTGCGCTGGTCGACAGGCTTCAGCCGCACCAGCACCGCCGCGACATCGGCTGACGCGAGCAGGCCGGGCAGGCTTGCGATCAGGGACGAGGGATCGTCCACCTCGGATGTCGCGAGATAGAGACGCGGCACGGGGCGCGGCGGAGCAGGTTTAGTGGCCAATCTATGCCGCCTTCTTTTCCAGCTCGGCCTTCCATTCGCCGTTGGTCGCCAGCGAATTCATCCGCGCGCGGTGGGTGAAGGCGCGCTGGCCCGCGGCGACATTTTCGGCTTTGCCCGACCACGCCTTTTGCGGCGCCGCCTGCAGCGCGCGGCCGTAGGAGAAAGTGAGCCGCCAGGGCAGGCCGCCGATCCGGTGCATGGCGTCGAGATGCGCGGTGGCCTCTTCGTCGGATTGTCCGCCGGAGAGGAAGGCGATGCCGGGCACCGCGGCGGGAACGCAAGCCTTCAACAGCCGGACGGTTTTCTCGGCGACCTCATCGACCGAAGCCTGTTTCGCGCACTTCTTGCCCGATATGGCCATGTTGGGTTTCAGGATCATGCCTTCCAGCGCGACGCGCTGAACCCGCAATTCCTGAAACGTCTTGTTGAGCACGCGGCTCGTCACCTCAAAACAGCGATCGATATCGTGATCGCCATCCATCAGGACTTCCGGCTCGACGATCGGAACGATCTGCGCGGCCTGGCACAGCGCGGCGTAGCGCGCCAGCGCGTGGGCGTTGACGTGGATCGCGGTCATGGTCGGTATCGGATGGCCCCCGGCGCCCTTGCCGATATCGATCACCGCGCGCCATTTCGCGAACCGCGCGCCGCGTTCGTAGTATTTCTTCAGGCGCTCGGCGAGCTTGTCGAGCCCGACGGTGATGAGTTCACCGGGGCATTCAGGCAAGCCTTGCGTTCCCTCGTCGACCTTGATGCCGGGGATCGCGCCGGACTGCTCGATCAGCTTGACCAGCGGCGTGCCGTCTTTTGCGTTCTGCCAGATGGTCTCGTCGTAGAGGATCACGCCGGAGATGTATTTGGTCATCGCCTCGGTGGAGCGGAACAGCATCTCGCGATAGTCGCGGCGCGTCTCCTCGGTCGAAGCCGTGTTGATGGCGTCGAAGCGCTTCTTGATGGTGCCGGTG
>NZ_JADGRI010000287.1 GCF_017881085.1 Bradyrhizobium sp. | reverse complement strand
TTCGGGATCGGTGGCGATGGCGTAGATGTTGGCGATGTCGCCGAGCGTGATCTCGCCGGAGACCACGAAATCCCCGAGCAGATGCGGATCGGGCGCCGAACTCGGCTGCATGTCGACGAAGAAACGATCCAGCGCTTCGGCCTTTTCCGGCGGCGCCAGCAGATAGATGTAGTCGCCGGGGCGAACCGGATCGGCCTCGGTGGGCGAGAGGATGCGCTGGTCGCGGATCACCAGCGTCGGCTTAGACCAGGATGGAATGAGGCCGCGCCGGAAGAACAGGCTTTTGGGCCGCACGGAATAGCCGACCAATTGCTGCTCGAGCTGGCCGGGCAGATCCAATTCAACGCGCCGCGGCCCGCGATCCGCCCGCGGCAACGCCACATGCAGCCGCCGTGCCGCCGCCGCCAGCGTCCAGCCCTGCAGCAGCAGCGAGATGATGACGACGACAAAGGCGACGTCGAAATAGAGATACGCTTTCGAGAGCCCCACCAGCATCGGGATCGACGCCAGGAAGATCGCGACCGCGCCGCGCAGTCCGGTCCAGGCGATGAAAACCTTCTCCCGCCAGCTGAAGCGGAATGGCGCGAGACAAAGAAACACCGCAAGCGGCCGCGCCACCAGCATCAGCACCAGCGCCACGATCACGGCGGGCACGATGCTCGTCACCAGCCGCTGCGGCGATACCAATAGACCGAGCAGCACGAACATCACGATCTGCGCCAGCCAGGTCGCGGCATCGAGAAACGTCACCACCGAATTATGCGCGCGCGTCGGCCGGTTGCCGATGATGATGCCGGCGAGATAGACCGCGAGAAACCCCGAGGCGTGCGCGATCTGCGCCGCGCCGAAGATCACCAGCGCCGCGGTCGCCACGAAAGGCGCGTGCAGTCCCTGCGGCAGCGCCACGCGATTGAGCGCCAGCACCACCAGCCGGCCGCCGATCACACCGACGATCGCCCCCAGCACCGCCTCGCGGGTCAATTCCAGCAACACATGCCAAGCCGAGCTGTGACCGACCGAAATCAGTTCGACCAGCATCAGCGTGAGGAAAACCGCGAAGGGATCGTTGGTGCCGGATTCGGCCTCCAGCGTCGCGCCGACGCGGGGACGCAGCCGCAGACCCTGCGCGTGCACGAGGAGAAACACCGCCGCCGCGTCGGTCGACGCCACCACCGCGCCGACCAGGAGCGCCTCGGTCCAGTTCAGGTCGAGCACGTAGCGGGCGACCGGCGCGGTGATCAGCGCGGTCAAGAGCACGCCGATCGTCGCCAGCGCCATCGACGGCGCCAGCACCGCGCGGATGGTCTGAAACCTCGTCCGCAAGCCGCCGTCGAACAGGATCAGCGCCAGCGCCACCGAGCCCACCAGATAGGTGGTGCGCACGTCGTCGAAGCGCAGCTGGCCGGGACCGGCATCGCCGGCCAGCATGCCGATCAGGAGAAACACCAAGAGCAGCGGCGCGCCGAAGCGCAGCGCCAGCAGGCTCGACAGGATGCCTGCCATGACCAGAACGGCGCCGAGAAGAATCGCTATGCTGACCGAATCGAGAGAGGTCAAAAGGCCTCGCAAACAGAAGCAAATACTTGCAATTGCATCCTTATCGTCGCCACACTTCGACGCCAACCCCTTTTCGGCGGCTAGCGACAATGTGCCCGTTTTTTCGGCCTTTCCTGCCGCCTCCGCGTGCCGTAGCGATAGCGCCGGAACCGCGGTTATGGGAATCTGCCGGATATTCGAATCAAGTTTGTTCGATGAGCCGCTTTGAGATGAGAATTTGCCGATGGAGCTGAACGACATCATCGACTTCCTGCATACGGCCGCGCGATCGGCCGGCGCGGAGGTCACATCGCCCTGGTTCTATCTGCAGTTCGGCCTGATGCTGGCCGCCGGCGGCATTGCCTTCGCGACGGATGCCGCCGTTCGCTCGCGCGTCGACATGACCTCGTTCGCGATGGGTTGGCCGCTGCCGTTGCGGCACTTCGCCCGCGTGCTGGTCAGCAGCGCTTCCACCGCGGTGTTCGCGATCCTGGTGATCGCGGCGCGCGTGGCGATGTACCATTCGACCTGGCCGAGCCGGAGCTACCTCCTGATGGTGGCCGCCAAGCTCGCGTTCGCCTGGCTGGTGATCCGGCTAGTGACCTCCGTGATCCGCAACGCCTTCATCGTCAGACTGGTGTCTCTGACGGCGTGGGTGGTGGCGGCGCTGAGCATTATCGGCCAGCTCGACCCGGCGATCGACGCGCTCGATTCGGTCTCGATCGTGCTCGGCGGATTGCGGCTGACGCCGCTGCTGCTGATCAAGCTCGGGGCACTCCTGATCGCCGCGCTGTGGCTGACAAATATTACAAGTAATTTCGTCGAAAGCCGGATCAACCAGTCCACCGACCTGACGCCATCGATTCAGGTGCTGCTGATCAAGATGATCCGTATGGGGCTGCTGGTGCTGGCGATCACCATCGCCATGGGCGCGGTCGGCATCAACCTCTCGGCGCTGGCGGTGTTTTCCGGCGCGGTCGGCGTCGGTATCGGCATCGGCCTGCAGAAGATCTTCGCCAACTTTATCAGCGGCATCATCCTGCTGGCGGACAAGTCGGTGAAGCCGGGCGACCTCGTCACGATCGGCGACTCCACGGGCCGCATCAGCGCGATGAAGACGCGCTATATCTCGGTCGCCGCCGGCGACGGCCGGGAATTTTTGATCCCGAACGAGGATCTGGTGACGCAGAAGGTCACCAACTGGACCTACACCGACAAGAACACGCTGGTGAAGGTCGTCTTCGGCACCAATTACGACGCCGATCCGAAGCTGGTATGCAAGCTGGCTGTCGACGTCGCGGCATCGGCCAAGCGCGCCATCAAGGGCAAGCCGCCGAACTGCATCCTGACCGAATTCGCCGAGGCCGGGATGAAGTTCGCGCTGACCTTCTGGATCGCCGACCCCGACGGCATGGACAATGTGAAGAGCGACGTGATGCTGGCGCTGTGGGACGCCTTCAAGCGGGAGGGCGTCCG
The DNA here is from genome assembly GCF_017881085.1 of Bradyrhizobium sp. GTDB lineage: Bacteria > Pseudomonadota > Alphaproteobacteria > Rhizobiales > Xanthobacteraceae > Bradyrhizobium. Next base: position 4,034 of record NZ_JADGRI010000287.1, on the reverse strand, counting down.
GGTGCCCTATCCGGTCCGCGAAATCCGCATTCGCGGCGGCGCGCTGCCGGTCGAAACCACGGTGGAGGTTTCGAACTGACGCCGGTGGCAACCTGCTGCCGCCAACCCGCCGGTTCCGGGCCAATGACAACCATTTCGCGACCCAAGCTTGGCTTGCTACTGCCCGCCCCGATCATTAAATTGGGGGTCAAATCACCCCTCGCCCGGCGAAGATCAGCCCATGAGCTACATCGAAGCAACAGACACCTCCTTGCGCAAAACCGGGCAGATCAAGCTTCACGGACCGAGCGGCTTCGCCGGCATGCGCAAGGCAGGCAGCCTGGTAGCCAAATGCCTCGACGAGCTGACCGACATCGTCAGACCGGGGCTGGCGACCTCGGAGCTCGACGAGTTCGTCCGCGAGTTCGCCTTCAGCCATGGCGCCTATCCGGCGACCCTGATGTATCGCGGCTATCGCTATTCGACCTGCACCTCGATCAACCATGTGGTCTGCCACGGCATGCCCGGCGACCGGGCGCTGAAGGAAGGCGACATCGTCAATATCGACGTCACCTTCATCGTCGACGGCTGGTATGGCGATTCCAGCCGGATGTATGCGGTCGGCCCGATCGCCCGCAAGGCCGAGCGGCTCATCGAAGTGACGTATGAGGCCATGATGCGCGGCATCGCGGCGGTCAAACCTGGCGCCACCACCGGCGACATCGGCTACGCCATCCAGAGTTTCGTCGAGCCGCAGGGCATGAGCGTGGTGCGCGATTTCTGCGGCCACGGACTGGGGCGCATGTTCCACGACGAGCCCAACATCATCCATATCGGCCGGCCCGGCGAAGGCGTGGTGCTGAAACCCGGCATGTTCTTCACCATCGAGCCGATGATCAATCTCGGCAAGCCGCACGTCAAAATCCTGTCCGACGGCTGGACCGCGGTGACGCGCGACCGCTCGCTGTCGGCGCAGTTCGAGCATTCGGTCGGGGTGACCTCGACCGGCGTCGAGATCTTTACCCTTTCGCAGCGCCATGGCGAGAAGCCGCCGGTGGTGGCGTAATTTTCGGCCTGGGCGGCCCGTCATCCGGCACTTCCCGGTTGCAAAACCTGCCCGACCCGGCATGTTTAGCCCATTCCCTGAACGGTGCTAGCGCCGATGGCCGCGGATACCAGCGATACCCAGTCACCCGCCGAAGCGCCGCACTACCACGGCCATCGCGAGCGGCTGCGCGAGCGCTTTCATTCCGCAGGTCCCGATGCGCTGAGCGACTATGAGTTGCTCGAGATGGTGCTGTTCACCGCCAAGTCGCGCGGCGACGTGAAGCCGCTGGCCAAGACGCTGCTGAAAAAATTCGGCTCTTTCGCCGAGGTGGTTCACGCGCCTGAAGCGCGGTTGCGGGAAATCGACGGTGTCGGTGACAGGACCGTCACCGAACTCAAGCTGATCGCCGCGGCCGCCGGCCGCATTGCCAAGGGCCAGTTGCAGAGGCGTACCTTGCTGTCGTCCTGGAACGACGTGATCGACTATTGCCGCACCACGATGGCATTCGCCGACAAGGAGCAGTTCCGCATCCTGTTCCTCGACAAGCGCAACCAGTTGATATCAGACGAGGTGCAGCAGACCGGCACCGTCGACCATACCCCGGTCTATCCGCGCGAGGTGATCAAGCGCGCGCTGGAATTATCGGCCACCGCGATCCTGTTGGTGCACAACCACCCCTCCGGCGATCCGACGCCGTCGCAGGCCGACATCCAGATGACAAAAGCCATCATCGGCATCGCCGGCCCGCTTGGCATCGCCGTGCACGACCACATTATCGTCGGCAAGAGCGGGCACGCCAGCATGAAGGGGCTGCGGCTGATCTAGCAGACCTGACCGTAGCTATCGCGAACGTCGCAGGAAAGGGCGACAGGTTACCTTGCACCACATTCGATTTCAGCGGCGTGAAGGAGGATCAGGAATGCGCGGTTCACTATTTCACGCACGGCGTTTGCGCTGAAGAGTCGGTCTTCGCGGTGAGCGACGGGGCGGCGAAAGAAACTTTCTTTATCCGGCTCACTGATCCTGTCCGCATAGCCGAAGCCCGCGCGATCGTCAGCGGCAAGGAAACGACGCGTGTGGCCGTCGCGGGCGTCGTTGTGACGGAGCCTGCGGCATATAACCAACCATGGCATTTTCACCTGGCGCCTGAATCGATATCGTTCTTCAAGCAAGCAATCGAGGTCTGTGATGCGACCACCTCTTATGTTGAAGCACATCTCGATGAGGTTGGCGGCGCTTTCTTGCCCGGCAACAAATGGTGCCGTGGTCATCGCGGGTGATTCGTGAGCTGAAATAATCCGAGCCTTCCCCTCACTTTATCTGATTTACGAGAAATTCATGGAACGCAAAACCGCAAGACCGTTCTGGATAAGCGCGTTGATTTGGACCGTCGCTGTGCTCGGATGTTCGAGTTTAGCATCGGCCGAAACCCGGTATTTTAGGGTATGCCCGGGACCCGATCCGAGCGGCTGCGGTTCGCCGAACGACTTCATCATCGCGCTTTCCAAACCTAAGCAGATTCAGATGGCGATGCAGATCCTTGGCGGAAAGGTTGTCGATCAGGTTCACGTTCAAGGCATGATCGTCGCGAAGCCTGCGGCGCATAATACCCCCTGGAAATTCCATCTGGCGCCGAAAACGATAAGTTTCTTTACCTTCGGCCACCCCGTCTGCTGGGGGTTTTCGACAAAGGATATTGGCGACCATCTGGATAAACTCGGAACGCCGGACTTTCTGCCGACTAAGCAATGGTGCCCGCGAGGTTACAGGCTTTCGCAGCAGGTCCATCCCAGCTAGTTAGTTCAGCCTGGCCCGGCCGGGCGGTGCGGCCGGCGGCACCGTACGCACAAAGCTCGGCCGCGCCGCGTGCCGCGCGTAATAGGTGGCGAGATGACTGGCCGCCGCGAGTGCATCGGCGCCTTCGGGCGGCAGCCGTACCCGATCGAGGATCGGCAGCAGGTTGATGTCGGCAAACGTGAACTGATCGCCGGCGAGGTAGCCGGTGACGGCGACCGCGCGATCGAGAATTTCCAATTGCTGGCGCACCGCCGGCATCACGGCGTCGATCGCCGCGCGGTCCGGCTTTCCATCAGGGGTCTTCGGCGCGATGTAGGCATAGAGATAGGTGCGGATCAGGGTGCGATCGATCGCCGTGTTGACGAGAGACACCCATTGCTCGGTGAACGCGGCGAGATGAGGATCGGACGGGAACAGCTGCGGACCGGGGAAGCTGCGATCGAGATAGCTGGCGATGGCCCTGGATTCGAACAGCGCGACATCGCCGTGGCGCAGCACCGGCATCTTGCCAAGGGGATGAATGGCCAGAAGCTCCGGCGCGCCCAGCGCGCACTCCGACAGCCCATAGTCGATCCCCTTCTCCTCGCAAACCATTCGGACGACACGCGTGTAGGTCGACCGCGCGGACCCGATGATTTCCGGTTTCGGCATCACAACCCCCAATACTTAACCATTATGTTAAGTATTGGATCGGCCCGCGATTGTCAATGACGGTGAGGCAGCTTCCGGCGATCCGTTGGGCGGCCCGCGCGTTCAGGTCGGCTTTCCCGACCGTTCCTCTTCCAGGCTGACCGCCACGGCCGCATTGGCCGACAGCCGCACCCTTTGCCCTTCGATACCGGCGACCAGGCCGAGATCGATGAAATGATGATGGCCTTTGTGACGGCCTTCGCCGCTGTCGGCCGTGGTCAGCTTGATCCTGCCGCTTTCAACGCGATCGACGGTTCCGACGTGAACGCCATCCGCGCCGATCACTTCCATATGCGGCTTGACGCTGGCCTGGCGCTGAAGCTGCTGGTCCCGCAGCCTGGTCAGGAGATCGAGCTGGGCCTCCTGTTCGGCAATACGCTTTGCCGCCAATTCCTCGACCGCAGCTCCGGAATAGGCGGCAGCCTGTTCGGTCAGCTCGGTCAGGTTTTCCCGCACCGCGGCGATGCGCTCATCGATCTCAGCGAGGCTAAGCGAAGGCTCGGGCATGGTTCATCTCCTC
>NZ_JADGRI010000055.1 GCF_017881085.1 Bradyrhizobium sp. | reverse complement strand
GACATCGACATCGAGCACCACGGCCTTGACCATGTCGCCCTTCTTGAAGTTGTCGATCACCTGCTCGCCCGGAAGCTTCCAGTCGAGATCGGACAGATGCACCATGCCATCGACGTCGCCCTCGAGCCCGAGGAACAGGCCGAACTCGGTCTTGTTCTTGACCTCGCCCTCGACCACCGAACCGACCGGGAACTTCTCGACGAAGACTTCCCAGGGATTTCGCATCGTCTGCTTGAGGCCGAGGGAAATCCGGCGCTTGACCGAATCGACTTCGAGAACCTGCACTTCGACTTCCTGCGAGGTCGAGACGATCTTGCCGGGATGCATGTTCTTCTTGGTCCACGACATCTCCGAGACGTGGATCAGGCCTTCGATGCCCGGCTCCAGCTCGACGAACGCGCCGTAGTCGGTGATGTTGGTGACGCGGCCGGTGAAGCGCGCGTTCAGCGGATACTTCGCCTCGATGCCCTGCCACGGATCGTCCAGCAACTGCTTCATGCCGAGCGAAATGCGGTGGGTCTCGTGGTTGATCTTGATGATCTTGACCTTCACGGTCTGGCCGATGGTCAGGACTTCGGTCGGGTGATTGACCCGGCGCCAGGCGATATCGGTGACGTGCAGCAGGCCGTCGATGCCGCCGAGGTCGACGAACGCACCGTAATCGGTGATGTTCTTGACCACGCCGTCGATGACCTGACCCTCTTCGAGGTTCTGCACCAGTTCCTGGCGCTGTTCGGCACGGGTCTCTTCGAGAACCGTGCGGCGCGACACCACGATATTGCCGCGGCGGCGATCCATCTTGAGGATCTGGAACGGCTGCGAGTTGTTCATCAGGGGCGCGACGTCGCGGATCGGGCGGATATCGACCTGGCTGCGCGGCAGGAAGGCCACCGCGCCGTCGAGGTCGACGGTGAAGCCGCCCTTGACCTGGTTGAAGATGACGCCGTGCACCTTCTCGTTATTGTTGAAGGCCTTCTCGAGCTTGCCCCAGCTTTCCTCGCGGCGCGCCTTGTCGCGCGACAGCACGGCTTCGCCGAGCGCATTTTCGATGCGGTCGAGGAACACCTCGACCACGTCGCCTACCTTGAGTTCGCTTTCGCGGCCGGGCCCGGCGAATTCGCGCAGCGCCACGCGGCCTTCGGTCTTCAGGCCGACGTCGATGACGGCCATGTCCTTCTCGATCGCGACAACGGTGCCCTTGATGACGGAGCTTTCCTGCAGGTTGCCGCCGGCGAAGGACTCGTCGAGCATCGCGGCAAAATCGTCGCGGGAAGGATTATAGGAAGTAGCAGTCGAAGCCATTTGTTCTCCAGATGCGGGTATCGCCGGCCATTCGGGTTAAAGGGCGTATCGCGCGTGAAGTGTCAGGGTTCCGCAAACCCTGACGACCGCTATCGGCGGAAAATCGCGACAGCGGGCCGGCAGCATGCCTGCACGTTCGATACGTTGAATAAATTTGTCCGGAGCCTGAACGAGGCAATCGACCTCGGGATATCGCAGTTCAAGAACGGGAGCGGGCTTTCCTCCAATGACGGCAGCGGATTAAACCCGCTGCCGGCCCGCTCGGACGGCCTCGACAATGTCGATGGCGGCCCGGACGCCGCCTTCTATATCCAAATGGGAGTTATCGAGCAAGTAAGCATCCTTCGCCGGTTTCAAAGGCGCAACGGGGCGATTCTGGTCCCGTTCGTCGCGTTTGAGGATATCCACCAGCACCGCGGCCTCGTCGGCGTCCTCGCCGCGCGCCCGGGCTTCCAGGGTCCGCCTGCGGGCGCGAACCCTGGGGTCGGCGACGACAAAAATCTTCACGTCGGCATCCGGGCAGATCACGGTGCCGATGTCGCGGCCGTCGAGCACCGCGCCGGGCGGATCGGCGGCGAATTGACGCTGAAAATTGAGCAGAACCTCGCGCACCCTGGGGATCGCCGAGACCACCGAGGCGGCGTCGCCCACTTTTTGCGTCTTCAGGACGGGATCGCCGAACTTTTCGGGATCGAGGGCCAGGGCCGCGGAAACCGCGATCATCTCGTCCGTCAGGTCGGCGCCGGCGTCCAGCAGCGCCTTGGCCACCGCGCGGTAGATCACGCCGGTATCGAGGTGGCGATAGCCGTAATGCTTGGCCAGCCGCTTGCCAAGCGTGCCTTTTCCCGACGCCGCGGGTCCGTCGATGGCGATGATCATGAAAACTCCGCCCCCAGCGAACGCATCATCGGGATGAAATCCGGAAATGAGGTGGCGATGAAGGCGGTATCGTCGACCTTCACCGGCTTATCAGCCGCCAGCCCCATCACCAGCGCCGACATCGCGATGCGGTGATCCATATGGGTCGCCACCAGGCCCTCGCCGGGCACGTGGCCCCTGCCCTCGACGATCAGATCGTCGCCAACGATCTCCACCTTGACGCCGTTGACGCGCAGCATGGCGGCGGTGGCCTCCAGCCGGTCGGATTCCTTGACCCGCAATTCCTGCAGGCCGCGCATGATGGTGGTGCCTTCGGCAAAACTCGCCGCCACCGCCAGCACCAGATATTCGTCGATCATCGAGGGCGCGCGCTCGGGCGGCACCTCGACGCCGCGCAGTTTGGAGGCGCGCACCCGTAACTGCGCCATCGGCTCGCCGGCATCGCCGCGGACTTCCGTCTCGTCGATCGAGGCGCCCATCTCGCGCAGCGTCGTGAACAGACCTGTGCGCAGCGGATTGGTCATGACATCGGACAGAACCAGATCGGACCCTTCGACGATCAAGGCGGCCACGATCGGAAACGCCGACGACGACGGATCGGCCGGCACCACGACGTCAGCGCCATGCAGTTCGGGCTGGCCGGTGAGCGCGATACGACGGCCATGGCTGCCTTCCCGCGTGGAGACGATTTCGGCGCCGAAATGCTTCAGCATCAGCTCGGTATGGTCGCGGCTGGCCTCGGTTTCGATCACGGTGGTGACACCCGGCGCGGACAGCCCCGCCAGCAGCACCGCGGACTTGATCTGGGCCGAGGCCACCGGCGTCCGGTAGAGGATCGGCAGGGGGTCGCGCGCGCCCTCGAGCGTCAGCGGCAGGCGGCCGCCCTGCCCGCTCGAACCGACCTTTGCCCCCATCAGTTCCAGGGGATCGAGCACCCGCCGCATCGGCCGTGACCGCAGCGAGGCATCGCCGTCGAAAACCGCCGTGATCGGGCATCCGGCCACCGCCCCCATCACCAGCCGGCAGCCGGTACCGGAATTGCCGAAATCGAGCGCGGCTTGCGGCGGCGCGAACCCGGCCACGCCGACGCCATGCACGACCCAGGCGAAATCGCCCGACCGTACCACCTTTGCACCCAGTGCCCGCATGGCCTTGGCGGTATTGAGGACGTCTTCGCCCTCCAGCAGGCCCGAAATCCGGGTTTCGCCGACCGCCAGCGCACCCAAAATCAGGGCACGGTGCGAAATCGACTTGTCGCCGGGTACGCGGACCTTGCCGGTCAGCGGTCCGCTTGGGCGGGCTTCGAGCGGGCTGGGCTGGTCGGCAAGGCGATCTGATTGGGTCAAGATTGTGTCCTCTGCGCGGGCGGCAGGTATCACATGGGCCGCGCTGCGTCACGCTGGCATCTAGCTCTCGCAAAGCGCTATTGACAGCAGCGCCTCAACTAGCCAAGTGAAGCACCGTTTTTCAAAAAATTCCCAGGATTCCACACGTGGCCAAATCCGATCTCGGAACCAAGCGCATTTGCCCGACCACGGGTAAGAAGTTCTATGACCTGAACAAGAGCCCGGTGATCTCGCCCTATACCGGTGAGATCGTGCCGATTGCGCCCGTGCCGCCGCCGCGGACCCGCGCGGATGCTGCCGCGCGCGCGAGTGCCGCAGCCGCCGCCGCTTCCGCCGAGGCAACACCGGAACCGGTCGAGGCCGAAGAGTTGGTGCCGCTCGAGGAAGCCGACGCCGAGGAAAATACCGGCAAGGTCAAGGCAGTGGTTCCCGAATCGGAAGACGACATCGAGATCGACGAGACCATCGAAGACGATGACGACGACGATTCCACCTTCATCGCCGACGAAGAGGAAGGCGACGAGGACGTCACCGACATCATCGGCGACGTCGGCGGCGACGAGGAGACTTGAGGTCGGCCCTGAACTGTGTTCAGGGTTTTCCCCGCGAGTCGCCCAAGGCGCGCGGGCCGAGCATGATCCGGAAAAGTGGCAACCGGTTTTCCGGAAAGATCATGCTCAAAAAGCAGTAGAGCGGGATGGCGATCTGATCTAAAGCCATCCGCGCGGCGTATGGGGCCATAGCTCAGCTGGGAGAGCGCTTGCATGGCATGCAAGAGGTCGGCGGTTCGATCCCGCCTGGCTCCACCACGCTTCGCCTTCGGTTACGCGTGGCGCAGCCACGCAAGAGCAGAAAGCGAAGCGTGGCGCCCGGCGTAGCCCGAAGGGCGAAGACGGGCTGGAATACGCCTTCTGATGGTGCGGCCGTGCGTGAGCGCCCATGTGGTACGTCTACATCATCCGCAGCATCAATTTTCCCGAACAGGAATACGTCGGTGCAACCGCGGATTTGAAACGGCGGCTACCGGAACATAACGCCCGCAAGTCAACCCACACCGCCAAGTCCAAGCCTTGGGAATTGATCTGATACTGCGCCTTCCCGGATAAATACAAAGCGTTGGAATTCGAGAATATCTCAAATCTCATTCCGGACGGGCATTTGCAAAGAAGCGACTTTAACGCTTCTTGTCCGCACAAACCTCCCGCCTACTCCCCCGCGACCGCATTGAGCCGGTCGCGCAGCGCGACGAGGTCGTTCTTCATGGCCGACAGTTCGGCCATGGAGCAGGCCGAGGCGGCGAGGATCGACTGCGGCACGGTCCTGGCTTTTTCCCTGAGCGCCTGCCCCAGGGAGGAGAGCGCGATCAGCACTTGCCGCTCATCCGCGGTGCTGCGCGTGCGCTTGATGAGCTGTGCCGCCTCCAGCCGCTTGAGCAGCGGCGTGAGCGTGCCGGAATCCAGGAACAGCCGTTCGCCGATATCCTTGAGCGGAACGCCGTCGCGTTCCCACAGCACCAGCATGACCAGATATTGCGGATAGGTCAGGCCAAGCCGGTCAAGCAGCGGCTTGTAGACGCGATTGAACGCGTGCGCGGTCGAATAGATCGCAAAGCAGATCTGATTGCCCAAAAGCAGCGGCGCGTCCGCCGCCTGTTTCTTCGCCATTTTCAGCCTCGCCACGGGACAGCGCGCCCCGGTCCCCATTGTGGGCCGGAGCGGCCCGGTATTCAATTGCGCACAATTAAATGTGAACTCATCTATTTCATATTGTGCACAATTCAATTGTGAGCAATATAGATGGCATCGACACCGCAACCAAGGGAGTTCTCGATGTCCGTGAACGTGCTTTACAGAACCAGCGCAAAGGCCACCGGCGGCCGGGATGGCCATGCTGCCACGCTCGACGGGGCGCTGGACGTCAAACTCACCACGCCGAAGGAACTGGGCGGGGGCGGTGGCGCCGGCAACAATCCCGAGCAGCTGTTCGCCGCCGGCTATGCCGCCTGCTTCATCGGCGCGATGAAATTCGTCGCCTCGCAGGGCGGCCCGAAAGTGCCCGCCGACGCCTCGGTGACCTCGACCGTCGGCATCGGTCCGCGTTCGGCCGGCGGTTTTGGCCTCGACATCGAGCTCGCCGTCTCCCTGCCCGGCATTCCCCGTGCGGACGCCGAGGCGCTGGTGGAGAAGGCCCATCAGGTATGTCCCTACTCCAACGCGACTCGCGGCAATGTGGACGTCCGCCTGACCGTCGTGTGACCCACACCCTTCGAACGGCCCGTCACGATCACCGGCGGGCCATTCCGCGGGACTGAACTGCCTGCGCTTGCGCGGATTTGCGAAGAAGCGTCGGTGATGCTTAATGGCTCCGACGTCTCTCCATGAACTTCGCAAGAAAACGCCATGACGACTGAAACTGCCCCCGGCGCGATGGCCGGATTGCGCGTGATCGACCTCACGCGGGTTCTCGGCGGACCTTATTGCACGCAAATCCTCGCCGATCACGGCGCCGACGTGATCAAGGTCGAGCCGCCCGCGGGTGACGAGGTGCGCGACTGGGGACCGCCCTTCCATGGCGAAGACGCGGCCTATTTCGTCGGCATCAACCGCAACAAGCGCTCGATCGGGCTCGACCTCGCCTCCGAGGGCGGCCGCATCGTGCTGATGAAGATGCTGGAGGGCGCCGACGTCCTGATCGAGAATTTCAAGCCGGGCACGCTCGACAAATGGGGCATCGGCAACGACGTGCTGCGTGCGAAGTTTCCCAGACTCGTGCACTGCCGGATCTCCGGCTTCGGCGCCGACGGCCCGCGCGGCGGCAATCCCGGCTATGACGCCATCATCCAGGCCATGACCGGCATGATCGCCGCGACCGGCTCGCCGCAAAGCGGGCCGATGCGCATCGGTGTGCCCTTGGTCGACATCTCGACCGGGCTTTACGCGACGATCGGGATATTGATGGCGCTTTCGGAGCGGCAGAAATCAGGCCAGGGGCAGTTTCTCGAAACCACGCTGTACGAAACCGGCCTCTCCATCATGCATCCGCATGCCGCGAATTATTTCATGCACGGCAAGCCGCCCTCCCTGACCGGCAACGAGCATCCGAACCTCGTGCCTTACGCGATCTTCCCGACCCGCACCGACAACATCTTCATCGGCGTCGGCAATGACGGCACCTTCCGCAAGCTGGCCAAGGAAATCGGCAAGCCCGAGCTCGCCAACGATCCGCGTTTCGCCCGCAACAAGGACCGCATCGCCAACCGCGAGGCGCTGCGCGCCGAGCTTGCCGCCGTGTTCAGCCAGCACGACGCCGGGCCCTTGTGCGACCGCCTGCTCGCCGCGGGCCTGCCCGCCGGACCGGTGCAAAGGATCGACCAGGCGCTGACCAGCGCCCACACCGTCCACCGCGGCGATGTCATCGAAAAGGACTGGTACAAGGGGGTCGCCTCGCCGGTTCGCATGGAGCGCAGCAAGCCCAGCCTGCGCCGCGTGCCGCCGAATTTCAGCCAGCACGCGACCGAGGTGCTGACCGAGTTCGGATATTCCAAGGGCGAGATCGATGCCCTGGTCGCCAAGGGCATCGTCTGCGGGCCGGAGCGCAAGCGCTGAGCAATTCGACGTCGTCCCGGCGAACGCCGGACCCGCCGGGGACGACCTGATAGCCCAAACGTCGCCCGCGTCCGCTTTTTTCCGCTTCCCTTGGCGCGCGCTTTGCCAATACCATTCTTTCGCCTATACGGTCATTTGCACGTCATCCAGCGCTGTTATCGCGCCAAACGAAGATGATGGCCCTAACCCGGAGGATTTTGATGTCTCTTCGCAAATTTAGCGCTGCTGCGGCGGTTGCTGTCACGCTTGCGCTTGGCGCCACACCCGCGCATGCGGTTATCGAGATCCAGTGGTGGCACGCCATGACCGGCGGCAACAACGACATCGTCAACAAACTCGCCGAGGATTTCAACGCCAGCCAGTCCGACTACAAGGTCGTGCCGTCCTTCAAGGGAAGCTATCCCGACACCATGAACGCCGGTATCGCCGCGTTCCGGGCCGGCAACGCGCCGCACATCATGCAGGTGTTCGAGGTCGGAACCGCGACGATGATGAGCGCGACCGGCGCCATCAAGCCGGTCTACCAGTTGATGAAGGATGCCGGCGAGCCGTTCGATCCGAAGGCCTATCTTCCGGCCATCACCGGCTACTACTCGACCTCCAAGGGCGACATGCTCTCGTTCCCCTTCAACTCCTCGTCGATGGTGATGTGGATCAACAAGGACGAACTCAAGAAGGCCGGCGTCGCCGAGATTCCGAAGACCTGGCCGGAAGTGTTCGACGCCGCCAAGAAGCTGAAGGCGGCGGGACACGCCACCTGCGGCTTCTCCAATGCCTGGGCGACCTGGGCACATATCGAACAGTTTTCCGCCTGGCACAACGTGCCGATCGGCACCAAGGCGAACGGGCTCGACGGTTTCGACACGGTCCTGACATTCAATTCGCCGCTGCACGTCAAGCACCTGCAGAACCTGATCGACCTGCAGAAAGACAAGACCTACGACTATTCCGGGCGCGCCAACGCCAGCGAAAGCCGTTTCGGTTCCGGCGAATGCGCGATCTTCATGACTTCCTCGGGCTACTACGCGACCGCGAAGAGCACCGCCAAGTTCGATTTCACCTCGGCACCGATGCCGTATTATCCCGACGTCGCGGGCGCTCCGCAAAACTCGATCATCGGCGGCGCGTCGTTGTGGGTGATGGGCGGCAAGAAGCCTGAGGAATACAAGGGCGTCGCGAAATTCTTCACCTTCCTGTCCGACACCAACCGCCAGGCCAAGCTGCATCAGGAATCCGGCTACCTGCCGATCACCAAGGCAGCCTACGAAAAGACCAGGGCGGATGGCTTCTACGAAAAGAACCCGACCCTGCAGACGCCACTGAAAGAGCTCACCAACAAGGAGCCAACCGAGAATTCGCGCGGTCTACGCTTCGGAAACATGGTGCAGATGCGCGACATCTGGGCGGAGGAAATGGAGGCCGCACTCGCAGGCCAGAAGACGGCCAAGGAAGCGCTCGACTCGGCGGTAGCCCGCGGCAATACCATGTTGCGGACGTTCGAGAAGACCGCCAAGTAAGCCATCCGTCAAAACTCCCTCTCGCACCGGAGAGGGAGGTTTTCTCGCCTCGGGCAAGAAGCCGGACTTCCGAATGAACACGTCGTCCTGAATGGAAAAGTCTGCTTTTTTTAACGGCAAGCTGCTTCCGTATCTGCTGCTCGTGCCGCAGCTCACCATCACATTCGTATTTTTCTACTGGCCTGCGAGCCAGGCGGTCCGGCAATCGTTCCTGCGCGAGGACGCGTTCGGCCTGTCGTCGGAATTCATCGGCCTGGAGAACTACCAGGCGCTGTTCGCGCAGCCGGAATACTACAAGGCCATGCTGACGACGCTGGTGTTCTCGACGCTGGTAGCCGCGCTGTCGCTATCGATTGCGCTGCTGTTCGCGACCCAGGCCGACAAGAATCTCAAGGCGGCCCCCGCTTACAAGCTCTTCATGATCTGGCCTTATGCGGTAGCGCCCGCGGTGGCCGGCGTGCTGTGGTTCTTCATGTTTCATCCCACCCTCGGCACACTGGCGCGGCCGCTGCGCTGGATGGGTTTTGACTGGAATCCGCTCTTGAACGGCAACCACGCCTTGATCCTGGTGGTAATGGCCGCGGTTTGGAAGCAGATATCCTACAATTTCCTGTTCTTTCTGGCGGGCCTGCAGTCGATCCCCAAAAGTGTCATCGAGGCCGGCGCGATCGACGGCGCCGGGCCGATGCGGCGGTTCTGGACCATCGTGTTTCCGCTGCTGTCGCCGACCACGTTCTTTCTGCTGGTCGTCAACGTGGTCTACGTGTTCTTCGATACGTTCGGCATCATCGACGCGGTAACCGGCGGCGGCCCCGCCGGCGCCACCACCACGATGGTCTACAAGGTCTATGCCGATGGACGGCTCGGGGGCGATCTCGGCAGTTCGGCGGCGCAATCGGTGGTGCTGATGGCGATCGTGATCGCGCTGACCGCCATCCAGTTCCGCTATGTCGAGCGCAAGGTGCAATACTGATGGTCGAGCACCGCCCGTGGAACGACATCATCGCCTACGCCATCCTGACGTTTGGCGTATTTATCGTCGCCTTCCCCGTCTATCTCGCCATGATCGCATCGACGCACGATGCGGTCACGGTGATCGGCGGCAACATGCCGCTTTTGCCGGGCGGTCACACCCTGGAAAACTATTACCGCGCGATCTTCGTCGGAGGCTCGCACGCCAGCCGCGAACCGGTCGGCCACCTCCTGCTCAATTCGTTCATCTCCGCCACCGGCATCGCCGTCGGCAAGATCTTCATCTCGATCCTGTCGGCCTATGCCGTGGTATATTTCCGCTTTCCGTTCCGCAAGGCTGCGTTCTGGATCATCTTCGTGACGTTGATGCTGCCGGTCGAAGTCCGCATCTATCCGACCTATAAGGTGGTGTCCGATCTGCACATGCTCGATACCTATGCGGGACTGATCCTGCCCTTGATCGCGTCCGCTACCGGGACGCTGCTGTTTCGGCAATTCTTCATGACCGTGCCGGACGAACTGCTGGAAGCCTCGCGTATCGACGGCGCCGGACCTTTCCGGTTCTTTTGGGATACGCTGCTGCCTCTGTCGGTCACGACCATCGCCGCGCTGTTCGTGATCCAGTTCATCTATGGCTGGAATCAATATCTTTGGCCGCTGCTCATCACGACGCAGGATTCGATGCAGACGATCGTAACCGGCATCAAGAAAATGCTGACCACGACGGATGAATTGGCGGAATGGCAACTGGCGATGGCGACTGCCGTGCTGGCCATGCTGCCGCCGGTCGCGGTGGTGGTGTTCATGCAACGGTTGTTCGTGCGCGGCCTGGTCGAGACCGAGAAGTAGGGACAGAGATGGCTAACGTCGTTCTGCGCAACGTCCGCAAGACCTATGCCGGCGGCTTCGAGGCCATCAAGGGCATCAATTTCGAGGTCGGCGACGGCCAGTTCTGCGTGCTGGTCGGCCCCTCCGGCTGCGGCAAGTCGACGCTGTTGCGGATGGTCGCGGGACTCGAGACCGTCACCAGCGGCGAGATCGATATCGGCGGTCGCATCGTCAACGCGATCGAACCGGCCGATCGAGACATCGCCATGGTGTTCCAGAACTACGCGCTCTATCCGCATATGAGCGTCTACAACAACATGGCCTATGGCCTGCGCAACCGCGGCATGCCCAAGCCGGAGATCGAGAGCCGCGTCCAGGACGCCGCGCGCATCCTCGAACTTGGCGCCATGCTCGACCGCAAGCCGCGGCAATTGTCCGGCGGGCAGCGCCAGCGCGTCGCAATGGGCCGCGCCATCGTGCGGCAGCCGAAAGTGTTCCTGTTCGACGAGCCCTTGTCGAACCTCGACGCCAAGCTGCGCATCGCGATGCGCGTCGAGATCCGCAAGCTGCAGCGCCGGCTCAACACCACCTCGATCTACGTCACCCACGACCAGCTCGAGGCGATGACGCTCGCCGATATCCTGGTGGTGATGAACGGCGGCCAGGTCGAGCAGATCGGCAACCCGCTCGACATCTATCAGAAGCCGGCGACGACCTTCGTGGCGTCGTTCATCGGTGCGCCGCCGATGAATCTGCTGCCGCTGCGCTCGGACGAAATCAAATCGCAGCTCGAAGGCAGCGCGGCAGCGAATGAAGCCGGTCTTCTCGGCATCCGCCCGGAGGATCTTGTCATTTCGAGCGACAGCGCCGCCGGCGGCATTGCGCTGGACCTCACGGTCGAGGCGATCGAGCGCGTCGGCGCCGAGACCTTCATCTACGGTTCCCGCCGGCACGAGGCGCAGGGTGTCGCCGCCAACCCTGGGGAATTGCCGCCGGGCGAGGTGATCGTGCGAATTCCCGGTGCGATCGCGCCTGCCATCGGCGAGCGCATCCGCGCCGTCGCCCCGCGCGAAAAACTGCACCTGTTCAGCGTCGACGGCCGAAAGCGGATCGAGCTGTAGCGGTCGTTCCGGGGCATCGCGCGGCGATGAACCGGAGCCTCGCGCCGGCAATCTCGGGATTCCCGTGGTTCCGCAGGCGCTTGAACACCCCCCAAATCATGCCCATATTGCCTGTTGACCGGAGGGCAGATCCGCCACCCAGTCACCATGGGGCGCCGCAAGGGCCCTGAAATGCCAAAGTCGCTTCGAGAGGGCTTTGTAAATAAAATGACTCGTGTTCCCACGTTATCCAGTCCGTTCCTGCTGGGATTCGACGAAATCGAGCGTGCGCTCGATCGCGTCGTCAAGGGCGCCGACGGTTATCCTCCCTACAATATCGAGAGGTGCGACCGCGCCAACGGCCAGCCTGAACGGTTGCGAATCACGCTGGCGGTGGCGGGATTTACCCGCGACCAACTCGATGTAACTATTGAGGAAAACCAGCTCGTGATCCGCGGCCGCCAGCAGGACGACAAGGCCCGGCAATACATCCATCGCGGCATTGCCGCGCGCCACTTCCAGCGCACCTTCGTGCTGGCGGAGGGGATGCAGGTGCTGGGCGCGGACCTGAAAAACGGGTTGTTGTCCATCGATCTAGCCCGGCCCGAGCCGGAAAGGATCGTTAAGACAATCGCTATCAATGAACATGAATAATGGAACGAGTAGCGGACTCGACCGCTTAGTCTGGATAGAGGAGTCGAGACCATGACTGAAGGTAATGTTGTGTTTGAGCCGGCGGGCGTCTCCACGGAGTCGCTGGCGACCCTGGGCGAGGGTCATATCGCCTATGTGAAGCAGATCCGTTCCGAGGACGTGCCGGGGCTGTTTCCCCAGGCGCCGAAGATTGCGCCGGGCCTGAAGCTTTTCGCGCTGCATGCCGCCGACGGCACGCCGATCATGCTGACCGACAGCCGGGAAGCCGCGATCGCCAATGCCTGGAGTAACGAACTGCAGGCCGTCAGCGTTCACTGAACTTTTGCTGACGCGGGCTGTTGTTGCTCCGACTGATGCAGCCGCCTGCGGCTGTCCCCGAACGATATAAGAATTCGCGACGCGCGGGTCTCTTCCTGGCTTGGCCAAGGACAGCTCGCGCGTTTTTTGCGCGTAAATTTATTTGCGACGACGGGCAAGGTCACATGACGGCAGCCGAACGGTACCTCGCGCATACGCTGGCATCCACGGCCACCGCAACGACCGGTTGATCCATCGAATGCACAACGCCGCCTGAGCGGAATATAATCGCTCGGCGGCGCAGGCCTATTCACTGGGTCCCTTAATTCCACCCAGCCTCGTTGTGTCTGAACAAGGGGCGCCAAGGTTCAAACGACGCCGGTGCGCCTCGGTCCGCTGAACCAGGGTATTTCGGCTTTGGGGTAATCCAGCCGACGCGCGTCGCGATCAGGGTATTGACAGTGGCAGTTCAGGCGGCGGTCGCCGGCGGCAGCGCCAGCACCGAATAGATCGCCGGCGCGTCCCGCGAGGCGCGCAGCTTCTTGGCGACGTCCTGGTCGCGCAACAGCCGGGCGATCCGGGCCAGCGCCTTCAGGTGGTCGGCGCCCGCGCCTTCCGGGGCCAGCAGCAGAAACACCAAATCGACCGGCTGGCCGTCCATGGCCTCGAAATCGATGGGGCGCTCAAGGCGGGCGAACAGGCCGAACAGCTTTTCCAGCTTGGGCAGCTTGCCGTGCGGGATGGCGACGCCGTAGCCGACCGCGGTGGTGCCTAGCTTTTCCCGCTGCAGCAGGACCTCGAAAATCGTCCGCTCGTTCTGCCCGGTCAAAGCCGAGGCGCGCGCCGCCAGTTCCTGCAACGCCTGCTTCTTGCTGTTGACCTTCAAAGCCGGGAGAATCGCCTCGGGTGCGACCAGGTCGGTAATCGTCATGGGGCGTTCCGAGGTGAATTAAACCGTAAGGTTGCGATACAGGCTCGAGCGGGCGGCTTCAGGAAGATGAGGCGGGAGACCGGCTTACACCTGCGTCCTAGTTGGGGCGCTTCTACTCCAACGCAAGACCGGTGCCAACTGCCGCGACCCTGTTCCAGGGCCCTTCCCTCGGGGGCCGCGGACCATAGGGAGGGCCGTTTGGGGCGTCAATGCCGGCCGGGCCTATCCCCCCGGCTGAACCACCGGCGGATCGATCCAGCCGATATTGCCGTCCGGCCGCCGGTAAATGACGTTCACCCGGCCGCTGGAACCATGCTGAAACACGATGCAGGCAGCGCCGCTCAGGTCGAGTTCCATCACGGCTTCGCTGACCGAAAGCCGCTTCAGTGAGGTGGTCGCCTCGGCGATGATGACGGGACTATAGCCGGTGACCTCCTCGTCGCCCTCCGCCGGAGCCTCGATCACATAGCTCGGCGCGTCCAGCGTCGGCGCGGTCATCTCCGCGAGCGCCGCGGAAGCCGCGTGGGCCTTGCGAGCCGAGCGATCCTTCAGCCGGCTCTTGTAGCGGCGCAGCCGCTTTTCGATCATCACGAGCGCCTGGTCGGCGCTAGCATAGGCGTCGGCGGCGTTGGAATCGGCTTCCAGCGTGATCCCGGAATCCAGGTGCAGCGCGCAGTCGGTGCGGAAGCCGAAACCATCCTTACTCAGCGTGATGTGCCCCGAATAATTGCCATCGAAATATTTGCGCAGCACCTCATCGGTGCGTTCGCTGACGCGGCCGCGCAGTGCGTCGCCGACATTGATGCTCTTTCCGGAAATCCGCAGAGTCATTTTTGATGCCTCGATTAGTCAGGAGGGGAACCGACACTATCCCGATTTGGCCGGGACGCAATCAGGCAGGCTGGGTATCGCGGGACCGGTCGGATGACGCGGCAGGGGCCGAAAGGGCATTACCGAGCATACTTTGCTTGTCACGGCGCCGCTGCACCGAGGACGGGATGCGCATCGCTTCGCGGTACTTCGCGACCGTGCGACGGGCGATATCAATGCCGGTTGCGCGCAATCGTTCCACGATGGTGTCGTCGGAGAGAATCAGCGCCGGGTCTTCCGCATCGATCAGCTGCTTGATGTGGTGACGCACCGCCTCTGCCGAATGGGCCTCGCCGCCGTCGGCGGACGCGATCGAGGCGGTGAAGAAATACTTCAATTCAAAGCTGCCGCGATTGGTAGCCATATATTTGTTGGCGGTCACGCGCGACACCGTCGATTCATGCATCTGGATCGCGTCGGCCACCGCCTTGAGGTTCAAGGGCCGCAGATGCGCCACGCCGTGGGTGAAGAAGCCGTCCTGCTGGCGCACGATCTCGGTTGCGACTTTCAGGATGGTGCGGGCGCGCTGGTCGAGCGCGCGCACCAGCCAGGTGGCGTTCTGCAGGCAGTCGGTGAAATAGGATTTGTCGCCGTCCTTGCGGATCGTCTTCGACAGCTCGGTGTAATAGGTCTGGTTGACCAATACGCGCGGCAACGTGTCGCTGTTGAGTTCGACGTGCCAACCGCCGTCGGGCCCGGGCCGCACGTAGACGTCGGGCACCATGGTCTGTGTCCGCGTCGAGCCGAATTTCAAACCCGGCTTCGGATCGAGACGGCGAATTTCGCCGATCATGTCGGTGATATCGTCATCATCGACGCCGCAGAGTTTTCGCAACGACGCGATGTCGCGCTTGGCCAGGAGATCGAGATGCTCGACCAGCGCCTGCATCGCGGGGTCGTAACGATCGAGCTCGCGCAGCTGGATCGCCAGGCATTCGCTTAAAGATCGCGCGCAGACGCCGGGCGGATCGAATTTCTGCAAGACCGCGAGAACCGCCTCGACGTCGGCTTGCGACGCCCCCAGCCGTTCGGCGGCCTGTCCGAGATCCGGCGGCACGTAACCGGCCTCGTCGACGAGGTCGATCAGATATTGGCCGACCATGCGCTGCGCGGGTTCGGTGAACGCCACCGCGAGCTGTTCGGCAAGATGGCTGCCGAGCGTCACCTCGGCGGCGACAAAGGCCTCGAGATTGTAGGCCTCATCGTTGGAGGCTCCGCCGCCCCATTCGGTGTACGCGGTGGGGGCCGCATCCTGGGCGGTACGCGCGGCGGCCTCGGCCGGCTCCTCGGTAAAGACGTTGTCGAGCGGGGTATCCAGCGTCTGCTCGATCTCGGCGCGGCTGCCGAGGTCGCGATTCATCCACTCTTCCTGGCCAGGCTCGAAACCGTCGCCGGGCGAACCGCTCGCCATCTCGGAGCGCTCGCCGCCGGACTCCTCGCCATAGATCGCGCCGGACCCGTCTGAATCGGCGTATTCGGCCCGCTCCGGCATCGCCGGCTCGCCCGCCACCGGGGCCTCGGGGCCGTCGCTGGCGCGCTCCAGCAGCGGATTTCGCTCCAGTTCCTCTTCTACGAAGGCCGACAGGTCGAGATTGGACAACTGCAGCAGCTTGATCGCCTGCATCAGCTGCGGCGTCATCACCAGCGACTGCGACTGGCGGAACTCTAATCTCTGCGTCAGTGCCATAGAAGCAAGAACCGTTCCCTGAAAGTTGGTCCAATTCTTGCTTAAACTAGTCCAAAGCCGATGTACACGGCTTGACGAATGAGAAAATCGGACTAGAGGGGGGATTTCCCGAAAGGGTTAAAGGCGAAATTCCTCGCCAAGGTAGAGACGGCGTACATCCGGATCATTGACGATTTCATCCGGACTGCCCTCGGTCAAGATCTCCCCGGCATAGACGATATAGGCACGGTCGGTCAGTCCGAGCGTTTCGCGCACATTGTGGTCGGTGATGAGCACGCCGATGCCGCGATTGGTGAGATGACGGACGAGATCCTGAATGTCGCCGACCGCGATCGGATCGATGCCGGCAAAGGGTTCGTCGAGCAGCATGTAATTCGGTCGCGTCGCCAGGGCGCGCGCGATCTCGACGCGGCGTCGCTCGCCGCCGGACAGCGCAATCGACGGCGTTTTGCGTAAGCGCGTGATGTTGAATTCGTCGAGCAGCGAATTGAGTTCGGCCTCGCGCTTCTTCTTCGAGGGCTCCACGACCTCGAGCACGGCGCGGATGTTCTGTTCCACCGTGAGGCCGCGAAAGATCGAAGCTTCCTGCGGCAGGTAGCCGATGCCGAGCCTTGCACGCTGATACATCGGCAGCTTGGTGACGTCGTGGCCGTCGAGCTCGATGGTGCCGCGATCAGCCTTGATCAGGCCGGTGATCATGTAGAACACCGTGGTCTTGCCGGCGCCGTTCGGGCCCAGCAAACCGACCGCCTCGCCGCGGCGGACATAGATGCTGACGCCGCGCACGACCTGACGGCTGCCGAAACTCTTTTCCACGCTATGCACAGCCAGATAGCCCGGCCGCTGCAGCAGCCGCGGCGGCTGCGCCCCGCCGCCATTGGTCTTGGGCCGGGCTTTTGGTTTCTCGGCTCTCGGCTTTTCGGCTCGCGGCGGTTCCGGCCTCAGCGATGGCGCGTCGCGGGCAATCGGGGGCGCATCGCGCATCGGGCTGGACTGCATCTCGCCGATGCTGTCGCCGAGCGCGGTGATGTCCGCGCGCGAGCGCGCAAAACCGGGCGCACTGCGCTTGGCCGGCCGGCGACGGAACATGCCGAGTAAATCCACCATCCCCGCTTCACTCAGCCTTTCACGGTGATCCCGCAACCCCGCGGGCTACTCGATTCGCCTCGAGCAACATGAAGGAATGGATGTCGCTTGCCCAGCGCAACACCCTCGATTCGAGGCGCGAACAGCGCCGCGGCGCATGATCGGCCAAGGCGCGGGCGGTTTGGCGAGAAGATCATGCGCTCTTTCAAGAGTTTAGGCGCGATCCGCCCTCGCCGTTAGATACGGGCTGATACTGCGGGCTTCAACCTCATGACCCCCGGATATTCTATAAGTGACTGATCCTATTTCGGTTTAATTGAGCCATTCGGCGCGAGCGGGGTTGGCGAAGGCTGCGTTCCCGGTATCGCCGGGCCGCCCTGCCCGGACGATTGGAACAGGCCCTGTACCCGTCCTGAGTCGGATTCAACCCGCGACACGCCGGTCGTCATGTCCACCATCAGCCGGTCGCCGCGCAGCACGTTCTTGCCCTGGGTCAGCACGATGCCGCCGAGCATGGTGATCAGATTGGTCTTGGTGTCGAACACAGCGGTCTCCCCGGTCACGACCTGGTCCTTCTGGGTGACGACCACGTTGCCGCGCGCCTCCAGCCGCTTGATCGACGAACTGCCGCCGGGACCGGGAGCTGCCGCCGGTATCGGCGCCCCTTTCGCCGCCTTCGAATTAGCCGCCGGCGCCGTAGCTGGGGTCGGCGTCGAATCGTAGAACACCACCAGTATCTTTGACGTCATGGTGGTGTCGCCCTGTACTACCCTCACGTTGCCGGAGAACGTCGCTTCCTTTTTCTTGTCGCGCATCTCGAGGCTGGCGGCCTCGATCTGGATCGGCTGGTCGCGATTCTGCGAAAAGCCCTGCATCGCATTGGGCACGCCCGTGACCGCGTTTTGCGCGCCGGCGTCACCGGCGGCCATCATCGCGAGCGTGAAGGCGATCGCGCCCTGCGCGATCCGCCTGAACCAAGTACCGTGCGGAGAAAACATCATCTCGAAAATCATTTGGGGTTGCCGGTCTTGGTCGACGAGGGCCGCGGCTTGCCGGAATGGGCTGGCGCGGGTTCAGGTGCTGTGGGAGCTGCAGGAGCACTGGCAGGCTGCTCGGGCTCTCCCAGATTGTCCAAATTCATCACCACGTTGCCTTCAAACCTCACGACCTCTCCGCCGCCGGTAATCCTGAGCCTGTCCGAGGACAGGGTTCCGTTCAGCAATTTGACATCGACATGCTCATCGGAGGTCACCGTGCCCTTGCCGAGATCGACAAAGGCCTGCGACAGCCGCGCTTCATAGCCGGTCGAGGATTGCAGGAAGATATCCTTATGCAGGTCCAGCAATTGCTGCTTGGTGTCCATCAGCCCGGTGCGGGCGTCGAGCGTGACCGTGGTGGTTTGATCCTCCATCAAGACCTTGGCCCGCAACGTCCTGAGATCGAGATGATCCGGATCGGTCACGTCCTGGGTCGCGGTTCTTGCCCAGACTTCGTAGGGCCGCCGGTCCGGCGTGTAACCTGACAGGTGCGGCGATTCCATGGTGATCTTGGTGCCGGAGACGACGAGGTTGTCCATGTCGACCGGCAGCTTGGGCAACAGCATCCGGAACGGATTGAAGACCGACACCGCGACGATACCGGCCATCGCCAGGATCACGGCCGCCGGCACCGCGACGCGCAGCAGCCGCACCATCCGGCTGTGGCGCGCCGCGACGGCGAAGCGCGCTTCCATTCCGGCTTGATAGGCTGGGTTCTGGACCGAATTCACCGCGGCTCCGAAGCGCTGGCTCGAGCGCATGATCCGCCAAGCTGATTGCGCTCCCCCATTCTACCCGGTCCTGCCGGATTATGCAGGGGGGACCTCGCGTTACCAGTGTGACCGAAACGGGGCGGCGGCCGCTTCAAGACGCCGTTCCGGCGCCTGCCCCTAAGAGTGGGCAAATATGTCTTCGGTGTCCCAGCCCTGCAGATCGAGTTTGGCGCGCGTCGGCAGAAACTCGAAACAGGCCTGCGCCAGTTGCAGGCGGCCTTCGCGGGCGAGCATGGCATCGAGCCGTTCGCGCAGTCCATGCAGATGCAGCACGTCGGAGGCCGCATAGGCGAGTTGCGCCTCGCTCAGGCTCTGCGCGCCCCAATCGCTCGATTGCTGCTGCTTCGACAGATCGATGTTGAGCACCTCGCGCACCAGATCCTTCAGGCCGTGGCGATCGGTGTAGGTGCGCGACAGCCGTGAGGCGATCTTGGTGCAGTACACCGGCTGCGGCATCACGCCGAAAGCGTTGTAGAGGGCAGCGAGATCGAACCGCGCGAAATGAAAAATCTTTGTGATTTTCGGATTAGCGAGCAGCGCCTTCAGGTTCGGCGCCTCCGTCTTGGCCTTGCCGTGATCCTTCGGGATCTGCACCACGTCGGCGCTGCCGTCGCCGTTCGAAAGCTGCACCACGCAGAGCCGGTCGCGATGCGGGTGCAGGCCCATGGTCTCGGTATCGATCGCCACTGAATCGGTGTAACGGGACAAATCGGGCAGATCGCCGCGATGCAGGCGTACGGTCATGTGGTCTTGATCTCTCGGGCCTTGTCGAATCGACGGCGACCAATCTACCGCTCAAATCCGACGGAGGCGAGCGGTCGATCAACCGGCGGCACCAGGAGATTATGCCGCTTTCGCCAAAATCCTGGCCACGCGAGCACGCCGCCACAGCAGCGCGGCGGCGATCGCGAGCAGCGCCAGCGCGGCGGGGTGAAATACCGGCGGCGTAACGCCGTTCAGCGACAGCACCGACATGTCGAACAGCGGAAGCGTCGCGGTTATCGTCATCAGGATGGCCAGCGCCGTCCATTGCCTTAAGAGCAGGAAGATCGCGCCCGAAACGACGATGACCAGATTGCGGGAAAGATAGACGCGGTAAAACAGGGCGCCCGCGGCATCCGACACCGGGGTGCCGAACCGGGCTGAGGCCGGTTGCGGATCGATCAAACCGCGGAACGACAACACCGCGAAGCCGAGCAGCAACAGCGTGGTCAAGACGGTGGCGGCAATATCCAGCGAGCGTTTCATAGCGATCCTTCCACAAGTTGGGTTCGAGAATCCGCGTTTCCCTGGCTTCGGCGGCCGCAAGTGGGGCCAATTCGATAGTATGTATGTCGTCCTGCATATTATGAAGGTCGACATACCTATCTGCAATTGATATTTTCGGAGGATGGCAAAAGCTTCTGATTCCAAAGGGAAAACACTGGCGGCGGCAGCGAGGCTATTTCGCCAGCAGGGCTACCATGGTACCGCGCTGCACGACATTCTGGCCACGGCAGGTTCTCCGCGCGGCTCGCTTTACTTCCACTTCCCGAAGGGCAAGGAGCAAATTGGCGAAGCTGCTTTAGCGCTGTCGGCCGAAGCCGTGCGCCAGGGCATCGCCCGTGCCGCCGAGGCATCGGAGAACGCCGAAGGCTTTCTGCTGCAGATCGTACGCGCGATGGCGTCGGATCTCGAGCGCTCCGACTACCGGGAAGGCTGTCCGATCGCGACCACCGCGCTGGAAACCGCGTCGCAATCCGAAGTGCTGGGCAAAGCGACCCGCAACGCATTCCAGAAATGGGAGCTTGAGATCAAGCGCGGGCTGTTCCGCTTCGGCATGCCGGCGGGCGATGCGGATCTGGCCGCCACCCTGGTGCTCGGCCAGCTCGAAGGCGCGCTGTTGCTGGCGCGAACCTATCGCAGCCTCGAGCCCCTCCGTCGCGCCGAGCACGCGATGAAGCTGCTGGCGCATATCCGAGGATCGGAATGATGTTGGATTGCGGGCTTGGGCGCAAATGGTGCCCAGGAAAGGACTCGAACCTTCACGGCCGTTAAGCCACTGGCACCTGAAGCCAGCGCGTCTACCAATTCCGCCACCTGGGCCCGGGCC
>NZ_JADGRI010000286.1 GCF_017881085.1 Bradyrhizobium sp. | reverse complement strand
ATGCTCGGGCTTGATGATTTCGCGGAACCGCACCGGCACAATGGTCGGGTTTCGCCGTGAGGCGCCGACGTCGATGCCATGGCCGGCGATCGGATCGAATGGATAGAAATTCATCACGTCCTTGCGCGACTGGCAGTCGATCCAGTCGATCGAAGGCTCAACCGCCAGTTGGCGAAGGTGATTGCGGAAACCCTGCGAGGCGGCGTGAAATCCGACGATCGGGAAATTGCCGCCGATCGTCAGCAATACGATGCGCGGCCCGTGCCGGCCGAGCACCGGATCGAGCTTCAGAGCGCGCGCCAGAATCTCGGCGCCCAGGAACGATCCCGAACTGTGGCCGACGACGACGATCTCCTCGGCGTCGCTCTCGCGCGCGAGGTTGACGAGATATTGGGCGAAACGGTCGATACGCTCGTCCCATTCCGGCCGCTGGCGGTGGGAGAATTGCCAGGTCCAGATCGTGTCGGACAGGAGATAGAGCAGGTAGGTCTGGTTTTCGGTGTATTTCAGCACCGTGCCCAAAAGCGCGACGAAAACGATGACCGCCGCCGCAATGCCGAACAGGCTGGGAATACCGAGCGCGTTCGATCCCCTGGCGATGGCGAGCGCGACGCCGAGACTGCACAGCGCTTCGGCCAGCAGCAACAGATGCGGATAGGTGATGAAGGTCGCGAACCGCCAGTTCGCCTTCCAGAAGCGCGCGATGGTGCCGCGGAACACCAGCCGCCAGTAGATCCAGATCGCCCGCAGCACCGTGCCCAGGATCGGCGCGGCAAGGTCGCGCTGGATCAGGTCTTCAAACCGCAGGAAGTCGTAGCTGGTGCGGGTTTGCCAGTCGCTCGCCTTGGTCTCGATGGTCCAGGACGCGCTTTCGCCGTCGGGGGCGGTCTGCGGGCGGCTGATGGTGGTGGCGAGTTGGTACAGCCGGCCGAACTTCCGCAGTTCGGTGCGGAACATGCGGTAATATTGCGCAAGGCCGCGCGGATCGTATCCCTGCACATAGACGATATGGCGGTGCTGAACGCGCACGTTATTGATGATCCCCGGGCTAGCCGGGGGACTATATCAGGCCGCGTAACCGGCCAAGAGCTATTTCGGCCCCTGCCGGGGTGGCTCGAGGCCGAATTCGCCTAATATTCATTACTGTTGCAGGGGAGCGACGTGAAGCCCAGCTTGCATCCCGCCGTGGGGCGCGCGGTTCGGCCGTTACTGGACGTCGAGCGGTTCGGTCCCGGTGACCTGGCCGGACGCGTCGGTGGTGATCTTGTCGACCCGCGCCTCGGCCTGCCGCAGCAGTTCCTCGCAGCGCCGTTTCAGGGACTCGCCGCGCTCGTAGATGGCCACCGATTCCTCCAGCGGCACCTTGCCGTCCTCGAGTCGCTTGACGATCGATTCAAGCTCCTCGAGCGCCCGCTCGAAAGAGAGCTTCTTGACGTCCACAGGGGTGTTTTCGACCATATAGTGTGTTCCCGGATGCGCGGCTGCCTGCGACTTGAACGAATCTATGCGGACGTAGTCTGGCGCGATTCCGCGCCCATCAAAGCGGTGACGTGCGCCGCGACCGACTCCTGCAGGCCCTGCAGATCATAGCCGCCCTCCAGCACCGAGACAATTCGGCCGCCGGCGGTGGTCTCCGCGAGGTCCATCAGCTTGCGCGTGACCCAGTCGAAATCCTCCGCCTTCAGATTGAGCGAGGCCAGCGGATCCCGGTAATGCGCGTCGAAGCCGGCGGAGATCATGATCAGTTCGGGGCTGAATTTTCGCAGCTGCGGCAGGATGATGTGCTCGAAGGCGGCGCGGAACTTGGGGCCGCCATCTTCGGAGGCCAGCGGCGCGTTGACGATGGTGTCGTGCTCGCCGCGCTCGCCGGAGGCGCCGGTGCCCGGAAACAGCGGCATCTGGTGGGTCGAGCAATACATCACGGTCGGATCGGCCCAGAAAATATCCTGGGTTCCGTTGCCGTGATGGACGTCGAAATCGACGATGGCGGCCCGCGCGATGCCGTATTTGCGCTGGGCATGACGCGCGGCAATGGCGACGTTGTCGAAAAAGCAGAAGCCCATCGACTTGTTGATCTCGGCATGATGGCCGGGAGGCCGCACCGCCACGAAGGCGTTGTGATGGGCGCCGGACATGACGGCGTCGGTGGCGGCGACCGCGCCGCCGACCCCGCGCATCACCGCCTCCCAGGTGCCCGGCGACATCGAGGTATCGCCGTCGATATAGATCAAGCCGCTGGTCGGCGCGATGTGCCGCAGCTCGCCGACGTAATGTTCGTTGTGGCAGAGCGTGACCAGATCGAGGTTGCCTTCCGGCGCCTCGCCGCGCACCAGGCTGTTGAAGCGGTCCTGCGCCAGCACCTGATTGACGGCGCGCAGCCGGTCGGCGCGCTCCGGATGTCCCGGAGGCGTCGCATGTTCGAGACAGGCCGGGTGGGTGAGAAGAAGGGTCATGCAACGTCCTGGCGCGTGAACCTCGCGCTTTCGAGGAGGGGCTAACTTAAGGGTTCGCCGGCCGCTGGGAAAGAGCGGAGCGGCCCTGCATGGCTCGCATTTCAGTTCAATCGCACAATGCGATCGGTTGCCGCGGGCGCGATCGGGCTATGGGCCTGGAAATAGGCGTAGAGGGCATCGACGTCATAGACGCCAAATCGCGGCACCATGCCGTCCTTCAGTACGGTAAAGCCATCGCCCCCGACCGCGAGATAGTTGTTGACGGTGACGCGGTAGCTCGCCGCGGGATCGATGCGCTGTCCGTTGACCGACATACGGTCGGCGATCACGTGCTCGCCATACGGCTTCTCGGCGTCCCAGGCATAGGAAAAACCCCTGGAGACCTGCAGGATCCGAGGCCGCTTCGGGTCGAGCCATTGCTGCTCCAGCATGTTCTTGATCTGCATTCCCGTCAGCGTCAGCGTGACCAGTTGATTGCGGAACGGCTGGCTGGCGAACAAATCGGCATAGGCCACCGCGCCATCCTCCTTGCCGGGGATATCGGTGCGGATGCCGCCCGGATTGGTGAGGGCGATCACGGCGGCGCCGTCGGTCTCAGGGCTGGTCGCGGCCAGCTGGGCATCGGCGATGATGTCGCCGAGCACGCTCTCGCCGGCGTCGTTGGGCACGCGTGACAGCGTTGCCGTGATCGACCCCGCGTGGCGGTTGGCGATCGGCGCGGCCACCTTGTCGTAGGCGGCGAGCAGCGCGGTCTGCTCGGAATCCTTCGCATAGGTACCGGTGCGGACGATGACGTTGTCAGCCCTGGCGCTGATGACGTCGCGGGTTGCGGAATCGAGCTTCAGGTCGATCGCGGTGACGAGGGTGCCGAACTTGTCGCCCGAGGTGACCAGCCGTCCGTCGATCTCGCAGACATAGGCGCGGTGGGTGTGGCCGCTGATCACCACATCGACCGCCTTGTCGAACTTCCTGACGATGTCGGCGATCGGCCCGGAAATCCCGGGGCATTCATTGTAATCGCCGGTCGGAAAGCCGCCTTCGTGGATCAGGACGACGATGGCCTCGACGCCGCGGGCCTTCAGTTCCGGCACCAGCGCGTTCACCGTGTCGGCCTCGTCGCGGAATTCAAGCCCCGCGACGCCCTCCGGTGAAACGATGCCGGGCGTGCCTTTCAAGGTCAGGCCGATGAAGGCGACTGGAATACCCTCGAACTCCCTGATCTCGTAGGCCGGGAAGATGGTCTTGCCGGTTTTGGTGTCGAAGGTAGAGGCGGCGAGGTAGTGAAACCTCGCGCCGGGAAACGGATGCGGTCCCTGGCATTTGTCGATTCTGTGGCAGCCGCCGTTCTGCATCCGCAGCAATTCGTCCTTGCCCTCGTCGAATTCGTGATTGCCGACCGCGGATAGATCGAGCCCCATCATCGACATCGATTCGATGGTCGGCTCGTCGTGAAACATCGCCGACAGCAGGGGGCTCGCGCCGATCAGGTCTCCGGCTGCGACAAAGATCGTGTTGGTGTGCCCCTCGCGCAATTGCCCGACCAGCGTCGCCATGGTCTCGGCGCCGCCGGCCGGCACCATGATCTTTTTGGTCTTGTCGTCGGGGTCGGTGATTTGAATCCCGCCCGGCGGCGGCCGCAGATTGCCGTGGAAATCGTTGATGGCGAGGATGCGCAGGTCGACCGGGGCGGCCTGCGCGAGGGCGCGCGCAGACGGATCGAGCGCAATGAGCAGCATCAATGCTGCGAGGATCGGCGAAAGCGAAGGTCTCATGATCTTATTTTACGCGCATGACCGGAAATGCCGCCAATTTATTCGTCATGGCCGAGCATAGCCGTCCAGAGGACGGCGTCGCTTCCGCTCGCCTGTGCCCGGCCATCCACGTCTTCTGTCTGCACCCTCGTCAAGACGTTGTTGCCCGGGACAAGCCCGGGCATGGCGAGTACACTAAAGCGGCAAGGCAACGAATTCACGAAGGCGATGCGCGTTCACGCCTTTTTGCGCGAGAAGAAGGCCTTGAACGCGGCGACCGCCTCCTTGGAGCGCATGCGCTCGCCGAACAGATGGCCCTCCTGGTCGATCCGGCGGGTCAGGTCTTCCGGCGGCGTCCGCAGCAGCTTGCGGGAGATCGCGACCGCCTCTGCCGGCAGTGCGCAGATTTCCCGCGCTACCTTGCGCGCCTCGGCCTCGGTGTGACCCGGCGACACCACCACGTTGACGAAGCCGGCGACGCGGGCATCCTCGGCGCTGACCGTGCGGCCCATCACCAGCGTCGCAAAGGCGCGCTGATATCCCATGGTGCGCGGCATCAACAGGCTGGAGGCGCCTTCCGGCACCAGTCCCAGATGGATGAAGGGTGTCGAGAAAGCCGCCGTCGTCGAGGCGAGCACGTAGTCGCAGTGGAACAGCATGGTGGTGCCGATGCCGATCGCGATGCCATCGACCGCGGCGATGATCGGCTTGACGTTGTGGGCGAGCGAATAGAGGAACTTCGTCGCATTCGATGCCCGCGGCGCGTCGGTATTGGAAGTGCCGTCTTTCAGGAAATCCTCGAGATCGTTGCCGGCGGTGAAGACGCCGGAGCCGCCGGTGATGATCATGCAGCGAATATTCGGATTGTTCTGCGCAGTGTCGATGGCCTCGCTCATCGCGCGGTACATGTCCTGGGTGATCGCGTTCTTCTTTTCCGGCCGCCGCAGCTTGATCATGCGCGTCGCGTCTTCATCGGTGACGATCAAATGGCCGGACATGAGGCGGTCCTTGGGCATGGCAAGCGGCAAGCGCTGCCGCTGGCGAGTCTTCAAGACATATCCTACATCATCTCCACGACGCTCCAAACCGGGCCGGGGCGGTTTTCAACGGTGGCTGATTGACGCGCACGAGGACCATGCGATGCAGTTAACGGGGATTCACCATCTGACCGCGATTTCGGCAAAACCGCGGGAAAACCTGGCGTTTTACACCGGCCTGCTCGGCATGCGGCTGGTCAAGAAGACGGTCAACCAGGACGATGTCAGCGCCTATCATCTGTTCTACGCCGACGGAAAGGCCAATCCGGGCACCGATCTCACCTTCTTCGATTTTCCGGCGGCCCCCGAGCTGCGCGGAACCAACAGCATTTCCCGCACCGGCCTGCGCGTCGCCGGCGAAAAAGCCCTCGGGTTCTGGCGCGATCGCCTGAAGCAGGCGGGCGGCGTGACCGGCGAGGTGATCGAGGTCGACGGCCGGCTGACCTTGCCGTTCGAGGACGGCGAGGGGCAACGCCTGGTGCTGGTCGACGATGGCGGTGCGGGAACGGCCTCGCCATGGGAGAAGAGTACGGTGCCGGAAGAACACCAGA
The DNA here is from genome assembly GCF_017881085.1 of Bradyrhizobium sp. Classification (GTDB taxonomy): domain Bacteria; phylum Pseudomonadota; class Alphaproteobacteria; order Rhizobiales; family Xanthobacteraceae; genus Bradyrhizobium. The sequence goes on along the minus strand of NZ_JADGRI010000286.1, from coordinate 1,277 downwards.
TCCGCGGTCTCGGCCCGATCATGCTCACCGTGCATGAGTTGTCGCGGACCTCGATTGTGCTGACCGAAGTCATGAACATGCGTCACGTGCGCGACTATGCCGCGCACGGAGCAGATATTCATGTGTTTGCGATGGGCGAGGGCGGTCCCGCGGCCGAGCTGCATGTGCTCGAACAAAAAGATACGCCGCCCGCTCGGCAGGGCGCGGGCGGCGTGCATCACGTCGCCTTCCGCACGCCCGACGCGACACAGTATCACGCCTGGACGCGGCGGCTCAACGAACTGCGGATTCCCAACTCCGGCGAAATCGACCGCTTCTATTTCCGCAGCCTGTATTTCCGCGAGCCCAACGGCATCCTGTTTGAAATCGCCACCGACGGCCCGGGCTTTGCCGCCGACGAGCCGATGGCATCGCTTGGCGAGAAGCTGGCGCTGCCGCCATTCCTCGAACCGCGCCGCGCGCAGATCGAGGCGGGGCTGAAGCCGATTGAGTGAATCTGTTGGGTGGGTTCGCGAAGCGTAACCCACCAACTTGTCACGGCATCGCGCTTGCGAGGGTGGGTTACGGCTTCGGCTAACCCACCCTACAAAGACTTTAATGGAGACCGATCGAACTTGTGGGGAGCACTCCGACCTCATCCTGAGGAGCGCGCCCTTGCGCGCGTCTCGAAGGATGGACGCGAGTGGTGTGCTGCCATATCCTTCGAGACGCTTGCTTCGCAAGCTCCTCAGGATGAGGTCGGTGTATTTCTCAGGCAAGCATTCCCGTGTTTCGCGGCGGAAGCCGGCTCCGGAAGAGAGCTCAGCATCCCCTGCAGATGCTCATGATCTTGCGATCGATCTGCTTGTCTTCGTTGCTCACATGCGCCTTGGCCGCCGGGCGATGCGATCCCTTGGCCAGACGCGTTCGTTTCGTCCTTAACGCTCGCCGAACATGGACAGGCCGATAGGAATAGGCCGGCGAGGACGATCGGTAACCGCTGGACGGCGCCAATGTCGGCGGCACGACCGGAGCAATCGTCGGCTGCGGCAGCGCCGGCACTTTGGCCGCGTTGCCGATGCCGCTGGGATCGCGGATCGAGCCGTTGAGGCCGTTGACGTTGCCCGGCCCCGGCGGAATGCCGCTGACACCGGCGTCCTGCGCCGGCAATCTGGCGACAGATGCCAGTAGACACAGCGCGGCAACGCTCACGAATATCGCTCTGCCGGTTATCCAGCGGCGAGAGAACATTGGAACTGGCTGCGCGCGGTTCATCGCAAGGCTGATCCTGTTCCGAC
>NZ_JADGRI010000285.1 GCF_017881085.1 Bradyrhizobium sp. | reverse complement strand
TCTTGCGGCCTTTGAGCACGAACGGGCTCAGATCCAGCGACGGGCGGCTGGTCAGAGCCGCCCGTTCGCACATTCTGCCAGATTTTGCAGACACAAGAGTACGACATAAGCCGTAAACCATTGCGCGGGGAATGCCGGGTGATTCCGGTGTGACCTGACTAACGCGTGTGCTTTTTGCTTTCCACCATCGCACACGCGGCTATCGGGCGCATCGGGCGCCCGGCATTCCCTGCGCCCTCTGATTGGAGAGGGCGGGAATTTAATAGCAGACCTCGGGCGAAATGCGCCGCGAGATCGCGAAGCCGTGCAGAGTGATCTCCCCTCCCTCCACGCGCCCTTGCGCGTGGCGGGGAGGGGTCGGGGGTGGGGGTCTATCAGTTTGCTCATCTGCCAGCGAGTTTGCTGCGGCACCCCCCACCCCCCTCCCCGCCGCTTCGCGGGGGGAGGGGAGGAGTTGTTCGCAATGGCAGGCTGTTTGAAAATTGAATCCGTGACGCTCCGCACACCAACGGCAGGGAAGACGCGAGCCGCGATTACTCCGTCTTCCCCAATTGCGCATGCGGGCGGCCAAAGTCGGGAGCGGCGGAATCCTGGCCGATCTCGACGATGCCGCGGCGGATCGCACGGGTGCGGGTAAAATGCTCGAACAGCGCCTCGCCGTCGCCGCGGCGGATCGCGCGCGTCAGCTTGGAGAGATCCTCGTTGAAGGTGCCGAGCATTTCCAGCACCGCGTCCTTGTTGGCCAGGAACACGTCGCGCCACATCACGGGGTCGGAAGCCGCGATGCGGGTGAAGTCGCGAAAGCCGCCGGCGGAGAATTTTATCACCTCGGACGAGGTCACTTGTGCAAGCTCATCGGCGGTGCCGACGATGGTATAGGCGATCAGATGCGGCAGATGGCTGGTGATCGCCAGCACCAGATCGTGATGATCCGGCGTCATGATTTCGACCCTGGCGCCCAGCGCCGCCCAGAACGCGCGCAGTCGCTCGACCGCATCCGGGTCGGTACCTTCGGGCGGGGTCAGGATGCACCAGCGGTTGATGAACAGTTCGGCGAAACCGGAATCGGGGCCGGAATGCTCAGTGCCGGCGACCGGATGCGCCGGCACGAAATGGATGCCGGCCGGCAAATGCGGCGCCATGTCCTTGACCACGGCGCCCTTGACCGAGCCGACGTCGGAGACGATGGCGCCGGGCTTCAGATGATCGGCGATCTCCTGCGCCGCCGGACCGCAGGCGCCGACCGGGATGCACAGGATCACGAGGTCCGCGTCCTGCGCGGCCTCCGCATTGGTTTCCACCACGCGGTCGACGATGCCGAGCTCCTCGACCCTGGCGCGGGTCTTGGCCGAGCGCGCGGTAGTGACGATCTCGCCGGCCAGCCCGTGCGCGCGCGCGGCCCGCGCGATCGAACCGCCGATCAGGCCGAAGCCGATCAGCGCGATCTTATTGAAGTGCGGCGCGGCGTTCACTTGCCCGCCATGAAGTCGCGCAGGCCCTCGGCCACCAGCCGATTGGCCTCTTCGGTGCCGATGGTCATGCGCAAGGCGTGCGGCAGGCCGTAATTGTTCAAGCCCCGCAGCACCAGGCCGCGCCTGGTCAGGAATGCGTCGGCCTCCGCCGAGGTCTTGCCCTTGTCGAGCGGGAAGTGGATCAGGATGAAATTGGCCACGCTCGGCGTCACCTTGAGGCCGAGCCTTGTCACTTCCTCCGTCAGCCAGTTGCGCCATTTCTCGGTGTGCGCCTTGGACATCTGCTGGTGCGCGGTGTCCTCGATCGCGGCCACCGCCGCCAGCATCGCCGGCGTGGAGACATTGAAGGGGCCGCGGATACGATTGACGGCGTCGACGATATGGGCCGGGCCGAACATCCAGCCGATGCGCAACGCCGCAAGCCCGTGGATTTTTGAAAACGTGTGGGTCATCACCGTGTTGTCCGATGTCGCCACGAGTTCGATGCCGAGTTCGTAGTCGTTGCGCGACACGTAGTCGGAATAGGCGGCGTCGAGCACCAGCAGCACATGCGGCGGCAAGCCGGCGCGCAGCCGCTTGACCTCGTCGAACGGCAAATAGGTCCCGGTCGGGTTGTTCGGGTTGGCGAGCCATACGAGCTTGGTGCGCGGCGAAACCGATTTAAGGATCGCGTCCACGTCGGCGGTGAAGTTGGTCTCGGGCGCGACGACGCTGATGGCGCCGTTCGCCTTGGTCGCGATCGGGTACACCAGGAAGCCGTGGGTGGTGGAGATCGCCTCGTCGCCGTGGCTGAGATAGGCGTGCGCGAGCAGATTGAGGATTTCGTCCGAACCGGCGCCGCAGATGATGCGGTCGGGATCGAGCCCGAAGGCGCGGCCGATCGCTTCGCGCAGCACGCGCGAGGTGCCTTCCGGATAGTCCTCGAGATGGTCAGCGGCATGCTTGTAGGCCGCAACAGCCTTCGGCGAGGGACCGAACGGCGTTTCATTGGCGGACAGCTTGAACACCTTGCGGCCCGGCTCCGGCACCGGGCTCTTGCCGGGCGTGTAGGGCGCAATATCGAGAATGCCGGGATTCGGCACGGGTCGGGACATCTTCTACTCCGCAAATATCGGGGCGGCTTTCAGGACCGGATTCAAGGCCAGGGCTCGATTTAAGAAGGCTCCATTTAAGAAGGCTTCATTTGAGAAGGCTTGACCCCGTTCGGGGGCACCGTATAGCGCGTTGCATGGCTGCCGACGAGAGCCGATGAGCGCACCGACGCGCCGGCCTCGATCAGGGCCGATGTGATCTTTTCGAGGTTTCCCGGGCCGACCGACACCAACAGCGCCGCGCCGTCGAAGGCGGTATCCGGCACCGCGACGATTTCGGCCAGCGGCGACAGCGCGCGGGCGATCTCGGCGTTCCAGCCGGACACCCGCACGCTCCACACCTCGACTTCGGTCACCATGGCGCTGTCGGCGACGCGCGACACCACGAAGACCGGGAGTGCCGCCGGATGGTCCGCGCGCTCGAGGAACGGCAGCCGCGCGCTGATCTTTGGGGCGCCCGCGGCCTCGAGCGCGATCCACCACGGCGTGCGGCTCGACGTGGCCGGGACCAGCGCCAGATCGCCCTTCGACTTCGCCACCGCCTCGACCGCCGCCTGCGCGCTGAAATGCGAGACATAGGGCACGACGAATCCGAAATGAAACCGCGCCGAATCCCGCATCGCGGATTCACCGACGGAAACGTCCGCATGCACCGAAAACGGCGCTTGCACGTAGGTGAAGGTCGAGATGATGACGCGCCAGATGCTCTCGATGGTATCGATCGGCAGAATGCCGCGGTGGCGTTCGACCAGACGCCGCATCATCGCCGCCTCGCGGGCGGGACGGAATGCCGAGCCGACCTCCTGGGTCTGTTTCACCTGGATCAGCCGGTCGATGATGTCGCCGCGCGCCATCAGCAGGCGGTGGACCTGCTCATCAATGCTGTCGATCTCTTTACGCAGCACTTCGAGCGAGGGCGGAGCGGGGGGCGATTGAGACATCTTCAAACCCTGGAGAAGCACGGCCAACCGGCGGGCAAGGAGCATTGATTAGGAAAGACGGTCGCCAAAAGCAAAGAAAACGTTGCAGGTTTGAGCCCGCGCTGGCGATGGAAGCTCGCGTTAACCAGCGGCCTGCCTTGACGAAAGGGCCCGGCGCGACTAGTATTCAAACTATTCCGTGGTCATTTGAGCCGGCCGGCTTGCAGCCACGTTAAACAACTCGCTAAACAGGCCGGGGACATATGTGATCCCGGTCGAACTTATGTTCAGGCCGGGTTTTTTATGGCCTGATTTCCGTGGTGGTTTCTCGAAAACCACCTGAGGAGGTCGGTATCAAGATGGTAAATGTGCAGTCGATACCCAGTCCGGCGATCCATCCCGACGAGCGGTCGCAGGAGGCCGACCATCCGAGTTCGCAGGTCGCGTTGTTCGGAATGGACCAGCCGCTGCCGCTCGATTGCGGCATCGATCTCGCCCCGTTCCAGATCGCCTACCAGACCTATGGCGAACTCAATGCCGCTCGCTCCAATGCCATTCTGGTCTGCCATGCGCTGACCGGCGATCAGCACGTTGCCAATCTGCATCCGGTGACCGGCAAGCCCGGCTGGTGGGAAACCATGGTCGGGCCGGGCCGCCCTCTCGATACCGACAGCTACTTCATCATCTGCGCCAACGTGATCGGCGGCTGCATGGGCTCGACCGGTCCGGCCTCGACCAATCCGGCCACCGGCAAATTGTGGGGGCTGGATTTTCCGATCATCACCATTCCGGACATGGTACGCGCGCAGGCCATGCTGCTGGATCGCCTGGGTATCGACACGCTGTTCTCCGTGGTCGGCGGCTCGATGGGCGGCATGCAGGCGCTGCAGTGGACCGCCGCCTACCCCAAGCGCGTGTTCTCGACGCTGGCGATTGCCTGCAGCACGCGGCATTCGGCGCAGAACATCGCGTTTCACGAACTCGGCCGGCAGGCGGTGATGGCCGATCCGGACTGGCACGGCGGCCGCTACTTCGAGCAGGGCACCCATCCGCATCGCGGCCTCGGTGTCGCGCGGATGGCCGCACATATCACCTATCTGTCGGACGCCGCGCTGCACCGCAAGTTCGGGCGGCGGATGCAGGACCGCGACCTGCCGACCTTTTCATTCGACGCGGATTTCCAGGTGGAGAGCTATCTGCGCCATCAGGGCTCCTCCTTTGTCGAACGCTTCGACGCCAACAGCTATCTCTATCTGACGCGGGCGATGGACTATTTCGACATCGCCGCCGACCATAGCGGCGTGCTGGCGCAGGCGTTTCGCGGCATCCAGACCCGTTTTTGCGTGGTGTCGTTCACCAGCGATTGGCTGTTCCCGACCTCGGAATCGCGCGCGCTGGTGCATGCGCTCAACGCTTCCAGCGCGCGGGTATCGTTTGCGGAGATCGAGACCGACCGCGGACATGACGCCTTCCTGCTCGACGTGCCCGAGTTCTTCGACATCTCCCGCGCCTTCCTGCAATCCGCAGGCAAGGCGCGCGGCCTGACCGGGACCGGCAAGCCATGACCATGCAGCAAGAGGTCCTGCCGCTGAACGGCATGGCCCGGCCCGACACCGGGCATTATCGCGGCGATCATCTGCTGTTGGCCGAGATGGTCGAACGCGGCTCGAAAGTGCTCGACGTCGGCTGTGGCGACGGCGATTTGCTGCAGCTGCTGGAAAGCCGCGGCATCGACGGGCGCGGCATCGAGCTGTCGCGCGAAGGCGTCAACCGCTGCGTGGCCAAAGGGCTTGCGGTGGTGCAGGGCGACGCCGACACCGACCTCGTCAACTATCCCGACGACGCCTTTGACTATGTCATCCTGTCGCAGACCCTGCAGGCGACCCGGCAGCCGCGTGCGGTGCTGGAAAATCTCTTGCGGATCGGACGGCGCGCCATCGTGTCGTTCCCGAATTTCGGGTTCTGGCGGATGCGGCTGCAGCTGTTGGTAGGCGGCCACATGCCGCGCACCGAAAACCTCCCCGCCACCTGGTACGACACGCCGAACATCCATTTCTGCACCATCAAGGATTTCGTGCAGCTCTGCGACGAGATCAACGTCAAGATGGAGCGCGCGGTCGCGCTCGATCTCTACGGCCGGCCGCTGCGGGTGAATATGCCGTGGTGGTTCTGGAACATGTTCGGCGAGCAGGGCGTGTTCCTGCTCAGCCGGGCGGAGAAGACGAAATAGGCCAGTCATTCCGGGGCGCGCGTCAGCGCGAACCCGGAATCTCGAGTTTCCCCGATGTGCACTTGCACATCCTAGGTTCGCGGCTTCGCCTCACCCTGGAACGACATTATCAGCCCGCCATCGTCGACCTGGGATCCCGCACCGGCCAGCGCCCGGCCTCGACCAGCGCGATAAAGCGCTCGACCATTTCGTTGAACAGCGCCGGCTCCTCCAGATTGAGCACGTGGCCCGATTTCGGAAAGAACGCGAGCCCGGCCGCGGGCAGGTGCTTTTTCAGGAACAGGCTGGGCTCGACGCAATTGTCGTCCTCGTCGCCGCAGATGATCAGCGCCGGGGTCGGGACCTTCTTGATGGTGTCCGTCAGCGTGTAGATCGAGGGCCGGCCGCCTTGAAAACTGCGCATGGTGTTGGCGGAGCCCTTGGCGTCGTGGCGGGCCAGCGAGTTGTAGAAGTCGGCGTGGCCGCGCGGATCCTTCAGCAAAAACGGAATCCGGCTCGGCGCCTCGCGCGTGGCCTTTGCCACTTCCACCGAGCCGGCGGTCTCATACTGCTCGGCATTGGCGCGGCATTGCTTGCGGAAGGCCTCGAGGTTTTCCAGGCTCGATCCTGAGCCGACTGCGGCCAGCGTCATCGACAATGCGCGCTCCGGCGCGTTGAGGCCGATCTGCAGCGACGAATAGGAGCCCATCGACAGCCCGACGAAATGCGCTTTTGCAATCTTGAGGTGATCCAGCACAGCCAAAGCATCGGTGTAGAAATGCTTGTAGGTGTAGATTTCGGCCGAGGGCGGCACATCCGACGGGGTGTAGCCGCGCGCCGAATAGGCGATGCAGCGGTGCCCGCGTGAGAAGTAGCGCATCTGCGGCTCCCAATTGGTGTGATCGGCCGCGAATTCGTGCAGGAAGATGATCGGCGTTCCCTGACCGGCCTCTTCGAAATAGAGGCGGACATTGTCGCTGGTGACGGCGTGGGGCATTTTGAAAAATTCCTCTCGTTGGGCCTGCTCGGGCCGAGGTGTTAATCGCAACTAATGCTCGCGGCGGCAATGAGGCGGAACCCGGTTCCCTCGTCAAGGAATCATCGCCGAATTACCCCGAAACCGTTCTTGCGCTGCCGCATCGCGTCTTGCTCTCGCCACACCCGGAATCGCATACGGAGCCCGGATGTCGGCCGCTGCCGCGCTTTGGGATGGAGGCGCTCATGGCCGATGGGAACGGGGGGTGTCTCACAGAGGATAAAGTATGGTTCAGTTGTTTGCGTTCTGCCGGTCGTTTCGCGGGGGCTCTCTCCATCTCGTCGCGCTGGCATTGTGTTCGGCGGCAATCGTCGGCTCGGTCTCGCCGGCTTCTGCCAGATCTCACCACGGCGCATGGCGCCACGCCCATTATGCCGGACATCACATCGGGCAG
>NZ_JADGRI010000493.1 GCF_017881085.1 Bradyrhizobium sp. | reverse complement strand
TTGCGGCTCCTTGCGACCGCCGCCCTTTTTTCGTCCCCACGCCATACGCAAACGCTCGCGCCCCGATGCATGACATTAGCGGGCGGGGTTTAAAGCCGTCTTAAGCGATGGTTAATCGGCGGGACGGGGCATCGGCAAAAGCGCCTGAAAATCGGGGGTTTCAAAGACTCTTAACCCTACCGGGCAACGAAGTCCCGGTTGGCTCCGTGCTCTGGCTCCCTGAGACGCAAATGCCCGGCACATCGGCGCGAAGACGCGCTTCGCGCCGATGTGCCGGGCATGACGTGCGTTGCGAGGTAACCGGACGGGTCAGCTTACCGGGGTGATGGAATCCTCTAGCCGGCGGGACCGTTGTCTTCGAGGATCGGGCCGAACAGCTCCCAGCGTTCGCCGTTGAACTTCATCATCTGCAGCTGCTTGTTGACGCGATAGTCGTCGGGCGTGGTGTTGGCGACGATGCCCGGCAGCGACAGGTCGAGCTGCACGTTCTTCAGGTTGCTGGCCTGCTTCATGATGTTTTCGCGGGTCAGATCGTCGCCGCACTGCTTGAGGACGTGGATGAGCAATTGCGTGGTCGAGTAGCCGTAGGAGTTGAAGCTCGAATCCTTGTCGCCGTCGGGATAGTACTTCGCCATGAACTCGAAATACCTCTTCATGCCGGCATCGTCCTTCCAGGTCGGATCGAGCGGGTCCTTGCCGTAGTTGACGCTGATCACGCCCTTGGAGGCCTCCAGCCCCGCCGGCTTCATCACGGCGCCGACCGAGGTGGCGTTGATGTCGAGGATGTGGACCGGATGCCAGCCGAGCTCTGCGATCTTCTTGATCGCCTGTGCCGCCTGCTTCGGCGTCGTTGCGCTGAAGAACAGGTCGGTGCCCGCATCCTTGATCTTGAGGATCTGCGAATCGATGGTGGGATCTGAGACTTCATAGGAAGCCTCCGCCACCACCATGCTGCCCGCCTTGTCGCCGAGACCGGCCTTGATCCCGTTGAGATAGTCTTTGCCCAGGTCGTCGTTCTGATAGAGGATTCCGATCTTTGCATTCGGATAATTCTTGATGATGTACTGGCCGTAGATGCGGCCTTCGACGAAATAGTTGGGGTTGAATCCCATCGTCCACGGGAAATTCTTCGGGTCGGTGAACTTCGACGCGCCGGTCGCGGCGAACAACTGCGGAACCTTCTTCGAATTGAGGTACTTCTGGACCGCGGCGTTCGACGGCGTGCCGAGGATCTGGAACGTGAGCAGCACTTCGTCGCTTTCGACCAGCTTGCGCACCTGTTCGACCGCTTTCGGCGGGCTGTAGGCGTCGTCATACTGGATCAGATTGATCTTGCGGCCGTTCACGCCGCCCTGATCGTTGATCATCTTGATATAGGCGGCCTGCGTCTTGCCGATGGTGGCATAGGCGGAAGCCGGGCCGCTGAACGGATTGGTCTGGCCGATCTTGATCTCGGTATCGGTCGCGCCGGTATCGTATTTCTTCTGCGCGTAGGCCGACGATACCGACAACGCGATGGTCAGTGCGGTCGCGGTGGCCAGATGTAAAAAGCCATTCCTCATATCTCTGCATTCCCTCATGTCATGATTGTGCCGATGGTCTTGTCCGGCCGGTCTTTTCTTGACCGGACGGACGCCATCGCTGCCCGGGATTGTGAGGGAAAGCATACCGCAATGCAAGATAACGGCCGGGCCAGAAGGTGAACGAAGTTACGGCAGCCAGAGCAGAATCAGTGCAACCGCCGCGGGTGCGGCCTGGACGTAGAGAATCCGGCGGCTGACCGTGACAGCGCCGTAAATGCCGGCAACGATCACGCAGAGCAGAAAGAATGTCTTGATCCGGAATGCGAAGGCGGGGACGCCCTGAACCAGGCCCCAGGCCAGGCCGGCGGCGAGAAAGCCGTTGTAGAGTCCCTGATTGGCGGCGAGCACCGCGGAGGCGGTCGCTTTCTCGATCGAATTCCGAAAAGTCTTCAGGCCGAGCGGCTTGGTCCAGAGAAACATTTCCAGAACCAGAAAATAGAGATGCAGCGCGGCGACCAGCGCCACCAAAGCGTTGGCAATTGCGTTCACGATGCTCTCCCCCTATGACGCAGACAAAGAAATCCCGATGACCATGCTAGCACGCGGCGGCGCTAGCCGTGATGGTTGGCAGCGGCTGCGAGGGGGAAATCATGACAGGCCATATCGATCCGACCAAGGAAGTCTTCGCCCGGTTTCGCGACAACAATCGCCAAGGGCCTATCCACATGCTCAATCTGGTCAGGCTGCTCGACCGCGCCGCCTATCCCGACGGGCGGAACGCGACCGGTGCGGAAGCCTACGCGGCCTACGGCCGCGACAGCGGGCCGGTATTCACCCGGCTTGGCGGCAAGGTGATCTGGCAAGGCCGGTTTGAACTGATGCTGATCGGACCGGCCGACGAGCGCTGGGATCATTGTTTCATCGCCGAATATCCAAGCGTCGCCGCGTTCGTCGAAATGATCAGGGATCCCGTCTATCGCGAAGCCGTGAAACATCGGCAGGCGGCAGTGAAGGACTCCCGGCTGATCCGGCTGGCGCCGCTTGCC
>NZ_JADGRI010000284.1 GCF_017881085.1 Bradyrhizobium sp. | reverse complement strand
GTCCGGGCGTCGCCCTTCTCGGCCCAGCCCACCATCCAGCCCAGCGTCGGCTTGCCGATTTCGGCGCCGAGCAGACCGCTCTTGGCGCGGATCACGGTGTCGCCGGCCTTGCTGACCGGCAATACATCGCGCACCAGATCCTGGCTGCGTTTTGCGACCGGCAACACACCGCGCCGCAGCCGGTCGACGAAATCGACCTGCTGCACCGGATCGATGCGCAGATTGCCCGTCAGCCAGAACTGGTCGATGCCGCCGCCGATGTCGCGGTTGCCGTATTCGAAGAGATCGAGGTATTTCTGCATCCGCTCCGCGCCGATGCGCCGGGCGATCTCCTGATAGACCGGCACGGCGGATGCGGCGATCGCGCTGCGCATGGTGTGGTCGCGGTTCCAGGCCTCGATGCTTCTAACGACCCCGTCCCACTTGAAGACGTCCTTGTCGGGGTCGCCGACCACGCCGGTTTCCAGCGCGATGATCGAATTCGGGATCTTGAAGGTGGAGGCCGGCAGCTTCGCCTCGCCCGACCTGTTCTTGTCGCTGGCGATGATGAGATAATCGTCGACCTTGTAGCCGACGAAGGTTCCGACGGTTCCGACATCGAGAAAATGCTTGGCCAGGCTTTCGCGGATCTCGCTGCGCTGTGGCGCGACATCGGCAAAGCCGCGCGACGGCAACAAGCTCGCGGCGGCTAGCAGGCCGAGCGCACGGCGGCGATGGATCATTGGCAACATCCGGTGCTGGGAAAGACGACAGCGACGATGCTGACGACATCGTGGTAAAACGATGACATCGGGAAAAAGGCTAGCGAATCCGTCCCGACAGCCGCAGCACGAAGATCAGCACCTCGGCGACCGCCTTGTAGAGTTCGGCCGGAATTTCATCGCCGATTTCGACGTTGGAGAGGGCGCCCGCCAGCACTTCGTTCTCCTCGATCGGGATGTCATTGGCGCGCGCGATTTCGACGATCTTGGCGCCGATCGTGCCCTTGCCCTTGGCGATGACGCGCGGCGCGCCGGTTCTGTCGTAATGCAGCGCGACCGCGAGCTGGTTCCGCGTCTCCACGGTCATAGCGCGCGATCCAGGAAATGCCCGGCGCGGGCCGGCGCCGGTTGCGGGGGGGCGCCGTCGCGGATCACGATATCACCGGGGTGCAATTCGGCCTTGCTGAGCGCCTGGCTCAATTGCGCCGCGCCCGCGCGCAATTGCGCCGCGGTCGCCGGCCGCTCCGCCCACATCCGCACCGAGGTCTTGTCGCCGACGAGCGACACCAGCGCATGAACCGGACCTGCCGGCTCGACGTCGAGCGAGAACCGCGCCCGCCACACCCGTTTGGCGGCTTCGACCTCGTTGCCGCCGCCGTCGCGCGAAATTTCGAACTGCGCCATCGCGGTTCCCTGCGGCGTCAAAAACGGGATTTCGAAATTCCAGCGCGGCACGCCGGGATCCACGCGCGGACCGGTGGTGTCGACGCGATCGGGCAGCGAGGCCACCTGCAGCAGGGTCTGGCGCGCGATCGCGGCGTCGGTATCGCCGAGCAGATGATGCGCCGTCGTCGCCAGCGGCGCGTTGGACGCGATCGACGGTAAGGCCACCGGTTGCGCCGAGGGCAGCGCGCCGCGAAACGGCGGGGGCGGCGTGTTGGTATGGAAGGTGACGTCGTCGCCGCGGCCGTTTGGCGGCACTGCCGCCGGCAACGCGGCGTTGCCGACGATCCGCGGCATCGGCTGCAGCGTCTCCTGCAACAGGTTGAGCGCCGCGCCAGCCGTCAGCGTATGCGGCCCGGCATTGAGCAGCGTTTCCGGGAGCACGATCCGGGCGGTGCTGCCGGGTTGCGCGGGATCACCGGCTACCCGCATTTGCGCCTGCAGAATTTCCTGCGCCTCGATCTCCGGCGACAGCGATGGCGCCAGCGATGGCGACGACGCCGGAGCGGACGGCGGAACGGCGGATCCCGAGGTGAAAACAGCGGGGGCGCCCAGCGCGGCAGTCGCCGGCGCGGCGAGATGTTCAGCCATGCCGGCCGGGCCGAGCGAGGCCACCAGCGTCTGCCGCAGCACGATCAGCGCGGCCTTGAGATCGGGCATGCCGGAGCCTTGCGAAACCGATCCCGCTGCCAGCGAGGCCTCGAGCAGGATGCCGGATTTCTGGAAGGCGGTTTGGACGGCGCTGCCGGTCAGATTCTGATCGAGGCTGGTCTGCTGCGCCAGCACCTGCATCACGGCCTGCTGCAGTTTGGGCGGAAGACCGCTCGACCCGGCGACGGCGCCGAGATTGGCAAAAAGCGGCGCCAGGCTGTCCTGCTGGGCGGCCGCACTCTGTGCCGCAACCGAGACGGCGATGCGCTCCAGCGGCGTCAGGACGTTCCGCGCGGGCATCGCGGTGGCCGAGGGAGCCGCGGCATCGGCGATCGCACTTGATGTCAGTGTCACGGTGTCGCCGGATGCGGCCGCCGAGGCGCCCTGCCCGACCACCGCAAGCCTGATACCGTCCGGCGTCTGCGATACCGCAAGCTGCAGCGCCTGGCCGGCGGCAAGCGGGACTTCCGACAGCACGTCGATCGAAACGTTGGCGATCGCGATCCGCACCAGATTTTCGGTGAGAACCTGCAGCACCTGGGCGTCGACCACGCTTCCCGGCTGCAGCACGAGATCCGGCGCCGCGCTTTGGGCGGCAAGCACCGGAAGGATCGGAGTGACGGAAATCGACATGTTACGAACTCGCTGGGTTGAGAACGCTAGCCCAGCGTCGTAAACCTCTCGTTAACCGAGCACCGGATTCAACGATTTAAGGATGCCGGCGGCGGCCCTGAAATCGGCCAGCCGAGCAGCGCGCTTTGCCGCTACCTCCTCGTCCACGCCCCATTTCGCGATATTCCAGTCCTCGTCGACATGGGCGGCGGCCCAGGCCTGATCGGGATCCACGACCCCGCGCAAGAGCGCCAGCGCCAGCAGCGCCGAACCGGTCAGGGTCGTGATCACGTGCAGTGCGGCGATCGACCAGGGATCGCTGGGCAGCGCCGCCCGCGCCGCCGCGATCGCGGACTCGGGCTGTTGGACATGCACGATGCCCTCGGCGAGAATGAAATGCGCGCCGAGCGCATCGGCGGCCCAGAACAGCAGCGGATCCCAATGCGCGGCTTCCCGCGCCACCAGCCCCTCCGGATGGCCGGCGCGGTAGAACAGAAGGTCGGACTGGAAATACTTGGCCACGTCCTCGGTCACGGCGTCGACCCGGTCGACCACCGCATCGACGACGCTGTTGGCAAAGCGCGTCATCGGCATCGTCAGGGGATCGATGAACTCCTGCTGTGCGTCCCACTCCGCGACGATCGCGTCGGCGATCGCCCTGACGGGCACCACCATTTGGCGGCCGGAAGGCGTGCGGATCGGCTTGTCATCCAGCGTGATGGCAAAGCCGTCCTTGCCTTCGACGGCGCCGGCCCTGGCATAAAACCGGTTGCGCTTCGGCGTGCGCGCCGCGCGGCGCACCAGCTCCTCCGGATCGAGCAGCGATTTTCCCGCCACTTCTTCGAACAATTCACGCATGCGCTTCCCGGCTTCCGGTTGTCAGCGGTCACTATGTGCAAGAGTATGATAATAACAGGTGCAAATAAAGCCGAAGCGGCGATGACAAAGTTCCTTGCAGCGCTACTGGTTCTGCTTGCGGGCCCCGGCCTCTCGACCGCCGGGGCCGGATTCCGCTCGCCGGAATCGCTGGTCCGCAATGTCTACGCCTATTACGGCGACAGGTCGTCCGAGCTCTCCAGCGGGCTGCCACACGACCCCGCTACCGCGCGCCAGTTCTTCGATCCGAATTTGCGCGCCGCGTGGATTTCCCTGACGCACGAGCCCTATGATTTTCTGGTGCAGAGCCCGACCTGGAAGATCGGCGCCGTCGCCATCTCCATCCTCCGCAGGCAGTACGACAAGACCTATGTCGCGGCCGCCTTCACCAACCAGGGGCGCGCGGTCACGCTGAATTTCATCCTCGTCAACGGTCCCGACGGCTGGGTGATTTCGGACGTCGAGAGCCCGCACGATTCGTTGCGGATGTTTCTCACGCAATATCGAAACTGAATTATCGATTGGCGCAGGAGCGCGAATACGCCTCGCGCTCGCTTGGGCGCAGCCCGCTGGCGGCGGCGTTATCGAGGCACTTGCTGATCCGTTCGCCGAAGGAAGGCTGCGGCGCGGGCGCATAATTCGGCTGCGGCAGCGCGTCCAGCTGCGGGATCACCGGCACCTCGATCTTCGGCGGTGGCGGCGGCGGCGGCAACGGCGGGTTGAACTGCGAACCGCCGGGTGGAATGATTTGCGCGGAGGCTGTGCTTGCGAAGACGATCGCCGAAGCGATCGCGCAGACGATCGTTGTATGTTTCATGGAGGGTATGTCGTGATCCCTCCGCCAATCCGCAAATGAATTATTCTTCAGGCGCGTTCTCGATCGGATCGAACCGGTCGGCCTCGAGGCCGAGCAAATTCCAGGATTGCAGCATATGCGGCGGCAACGGCGCGGTGACGTCGATGACGCCGCCGCGCGGATGCGGGATCACGATCCGGCGAGCCAGCAGATGCAGCCGCTTCTGCAGGCCGCCCGGCAGCTCCCAGTTCTCCTTGTTGAAATATTTGGGATCGCCGATGATGGCATGACCGATATGCGCCATATGCGCGCGCAACTGATGGGTCCGCCCGGTGACCGGCTTCAGCGATACCCAGGCCAGTTTCTGCGCCGAGGTCTCCACCACGGCATAATAGGTCACGGCGTGGCTGGCGCCCTCGTCGCCATGGGCAGCGATGCGCATGATGGTGTCGTCCTCGCTCTCCTCCTTGGCGAGATAGGTCGAAATGCGGCCCTGCTTCGGCTTCGGCACGCCCGCCACCAGCGCCCAATAGACCTTGCGCGCCGAACGATGGCGGAACGAGCCGGTCAGCGCGGTCGCGGCGAAGCGGGTCTTCGCGACCAGCAGGCAACCCGCGGTGTCCTTGTCGAGCCGGTGCACCAGCCGGGGTTTCTGGCCCTTGGCGTCGCGCATCACTTCGAGCATGTCGTCGACATTCCGGGTGATGCCGGAGCCGCCCTGCACGGCCAGACCAGCGGGCTTGTTCAGCACCATGACGTCGGCGTCCTCGAACAGGATCATGTCCTTCAGCGCCTGAAGCGTCTTGGTTGCGGCCTCCGAGAGGCTTCCGGCGAAATGCGGCGCATCGAGTTTCAAGGGCGGAATGCGAATGCTCTGGCCTTCTTCCAGGCGGTCCTTGCTGTCGGCGCGCTTGCCGTTCACCCGCAATTCGCCTTTGCGGACGATGCGCTGGATGTGGGAGAACGACAGGCCGGGGAAGCGCGCCTCGAGAAAGCGGTCGACCCGCATGTTGTTCTCATCCGCCGTCACCACCACGGTCTGCACTTTGATCGGCAGGGGCGGCGGCTCGACAACGGGTTTGGCGGGCTCGGGCACGAAAGGCGCCGGTTTCGGCACGCGGGGCGCCGAGGCTGCGATCCGCGCAGCCGGCTTGCCGCCGGGGCGATGCGCCTGCGACCGCTCAGCTTGCGAGCCCCGGTACGGGCTCGCTCCCTTCGGGCGGTCGCCCCGGGGCTTCAGTGGTCTCTTGACGCGACGGCTCATGGTGGTTGCGGCTCCGAATTAAGCCGTTGGGTAGCGCAAAAGCGGTCCACCGTCACGGCGAAATCGGAACAAATTCCGTGCAGGATCAGCCATGTTAGGCGAAATAACTGACAAATCAGGGGAGCGCAGGGGATGGCGTTCGTGAAAACGGCTTGGGCCTGGCTTGGGCCGTGGTGCGGTGAAATCCCGAATTTCGTGCAGACCGGCAATAGCCGCTACGACGACACCTCAGAAAAGGAGAACCTGCGCGTCGGCCGACATCTGCGGACGCACGTCATCCGGAAGCAGCGCCAGGCTGCCGGTATCGGCTTTCAACAGCTGTTTGACCGACTCTCCGACCGATTTCGTCGCATCGCTGTACATAAAGCGCACCGAACCCGGCGATCCCTTCCTGGCATCACTGAGCTCCGAATAGTCCGAGTAGACGGACGTCGCCTGATAGCCTTTTTTCAGCAATTGGTTTTCCAATTGCTTGGCGAGGGTCTTCTGCGCGGCGGAGTAGACGACAATAACGGTCTGGCTGCGATTGGTGCCGAATTCCGCCGATGGCGGCGGCGCGGGAGCCGCGGCCGGAGCGACCCGCCTGCCGAGGTCGGCAAGCGCCGACTTGATGTCCTCGAGCCGGGCGTTGATGCTTGCCGCTTGCTGGGTGACCTGCTCGGTCGTCGCCTGGCCGGAAAATTCGATCCCCAGGCCCTTGAAATTGAAGATCGAAAGCGCGGGGATGACGAACAGCAACGCGCCAAACGCCAAAAGAACGGCGAACGTGTTTGAAACGCTCGGATTGCGCAAAATCGCGATCAGGCAGACGGCGATCAGGATGGTTCCGCCGATGATGGGCGAGATCTTGATGAGGAAATCCGCTGTCATCCGCGCCCCCGCCATCCTAGAAGCCGGAGACTAATACAACCTCAGGATTGATTCAACCTTCACGCTGTTTGCGCAGCTTCGCCCAGTAATCCAGCCGTTTCCGAATCTCGCGCTCGAATCCGCGATCGGGCGGATCGTAAAATGTCTGGTGGCCGAGCGCGTCCGGGAAATACTCCTGGCCGGAAAACGCTTCCGGCGTGTCGTGGTCGTATTCATAGCCGCCGCCATAACCTTCCGACTTCATCAGTTTGGTCGGCGAATTCAGGATATGTTTCGGCGGCAGCAGCGAGCCGCCCTCCTTCGCCGTGCGCATCGCCGCGCCAAACGCCGTGTAGGCGGCGTTCGATTTCGGCGCAGTGGCGAGATAGATGACGGCCTGCGCGATCGCGAGTTCGCCCTCGGGAGAGCCGAGGAAGTCGTAGGCGTCCTTGGCGGCGTTACAGATCACCAGCGCCTGCGGGTCGGCCAGCCCGATGTCCTCGATCGCCATGCGGACGACACGCCGCGCCAGGAACAGCGGGTCTTCGCCGGCGTCCATCATGCGCGCGAGATAATACAGCGCCGCATCCGGATCGGAGCCGCGCACCGACTTATGCAGCGCCGAGATCAGGTTGTAATGGCCGTCGGCGGACTTGTCGTA
>NZ_JADGRI010000283.1 GCF_017881085.1 Bradyrhizobium sp. | reverse complement strand
TGGGCGAATATTGCGAAAGCGGCAGCGTGACGGGGTTGGCAGGCGTGCTCATGAAAACTCCCTTGGGATTGTCGTTCGTTATTGCGCGCGCTTCTTTTCAAACTTCTCCGCCGGCCACAGCGATGGCCTGTCCGGTGATCGCGCCGGCGCCCTCGCCGCACAACCACAGCACGGCGTCGGCGACTTCCGAAGGACTTACGAGGCGCCCTTGCGGATTGTGCCGGGAAAGATCGGCGACCGCCTGCTCATGGCTGCGGCCGGTCTTCTTCATGATGTTGTCGATGCTGCCGGCAACCAAATCGGTATCGGTGAAACCCGGGCATACCGCATTCACGGTCACGCGCGTCGTTGCCAATTCCAGCGCCAGCGAGCGCACCAGCCCGACCACCGCGTGTTTTGCTGCGCTATAGGCGCTGGCGTAGGCATATCCTTTGAGACCCGCGGTCGATGCAACGGCGACAATGCGGCCATAGGGACGGTCCCTCATGGCGGGCAATACGGCCTGGACGGCGTGCACGACACCCATGAAGTCGACGTCCATCATGCGCCGGAACAGCGCCGCATCGGATTTGGCGAACGGAGCCGATTCCGCGATGCCGGCATTGGCGATCAGGATATCGATCGGCTGCCGGCTGACGGCTTTCGAGATCGCGGCGTTGACGGCGGCCTGATCGGCGACATCGGCGATAACCACGAAATGCGCGTCGCCCGCGGCCACGGCTTCATCCAGCGTGGCACGATTACGGCCAAGCACCGTGACGGTTGCACCCGCGCGGGCCAGCGAGGACGCGATGGCGCGGCCGATACCTCGCCCGCCGCCGGTGACGAGAGCGTGGGAGGAACGCGGTAGTCCGGACATGCGCCATCTCCCTGAAAACTTTTGCCCCACAGCAAGACTGCGTATATTTTAGACTTCAAGCTTTTGCAAGAAATGCAACGCAACAGCAGCTGGCCGGTGCCGGCTGGCGGGAATCGGACCGCAAACGTCACTTGCTTTAAATATAAAATATCGCTTTTCATACGCCGAGGTCCTGTTAGCATCGCAAGGTCCGGCAAGACGGGAGCCTCGGCGTGCCAGCATCTGCAGCCATGATGACCAGCGACGGCCGTTTCGGTTACGAGGCCGCCGGCAAGCTCACCTCGCCGCCGCTGGTGTTCCTGCACGGCATCGGCGGCGCGGCGCGGGCGTGGCGCGGGCAGATCGAAGCATTCAGCGATCGCTATCGCGCGATGGCCTGGGACATGCCCGGCTATGGCGGCTCGGCGCCGCTTCCCAGCTTCCGCATGGCCACGCTTGCCGACGCCCTTCAGGACTTTCTGAAAGGGGTCGGCGCGACAAAACCCATCCTGGTCGGGCATTCGATCGGCGGCATGATCGTTCAGCAATGGCTGACGAAATACCCCGATATCGCCGCCGCCGTCGTTCTGGCGCAGACCAGCCCGGCGTTCGGCAAAGCCGACGGCGACTGGCAAAAGGAATTCATCGGCGCGCGGCTCGGCCCGCTCGACCGCGGCGAAACCATGGCTTCGCTGGCACCGACCCTGGTGAAGGAGTTGGTCGGCGACAATCCCGATGTCCGAGGTATGGAGCTCGCGCGCGACTGCATGGCCGCGGTGCCCGAGGCGAGCTATCGGGCCAGCATGCTGGCGCTATTGGGATTCGACCAGCGCAATGCGCTCAAGAATATCGTGGTGCCGACGCTGGTTTTGTCGGGCTCCAGGGACAGGAATGCGCCGGCGCCGATGATGGCGAAGATGGCGACTTACATTGCATCGGCCACCTACGTCGACCTCGAAGGCGCCGGCCACCTCGTCAATCTCGAACGTCCAGCCGCCTTCAATGCCGCGCTGGATTCCTTTCTGAAAGCCCATGCGGCTGCAACCGAAGTGACGGCATGATGACGGTACAAGCGAGGGGTGCGGCTGCGCTCGACAAGATCGATCTGGATGCGCCGATTTTCGATCCCGCCGCGTTTCGGCTGACCGACAAGCAAGCGGAAATTATCGCCCGCGCGCGCGAGCTCGGCCAGAGCGTGTTCGCCGGCCGCGCGGCGACCTACGATCGCGAAGCGAAATTCCCCACCGAGAACTACCGGGATCTGCATCACTCCGGCCTGCTCGGCATCGCTATTCCCAAGAAGCACGGCGGCTTCGGCGCGGACTATCAGACCTACGCCTTGGCCGCCGCCGAGATCGGCCGCTATTGCGGCGCCACCGCGCTGACCTGGAACATGCACGTCTGCTCGACGCTGTGGTCCGGTCCGCTGGCCGACGATCTCGACATGGACGCCGCCACACGCGCGGAACACGAGCGCCGGCGCGCGGTGCACTACAAGCGCATCGTCGAGCATGGCGCGATCTATTCGCAGCCATTCTCGGAAGGCGGTGCGGCCGCGGCTGGCGGCGTCGCCTTCGGCACCGAGGCGAAGCCCGTCAACGGCGGCTGGATCGTCAACGGCAAGAAGATTTTTGCTTCGCTCGCGGGACACGCCGATTATTACGGCGTGCTTTGCACGGAGATCGTGGAAGGTGAAAAGGCTTCCCGCCGCAATACGCTCTACCTCGCGATACCGGCCAAGACAGACGGCGTCTCCGTGGTCGGCGACTGGGATCCGCTGGGCATGCGCGGCACGGTATCGCGCACATTATTGTTCAAGGACGTGTTCGTGCCGGAGGATGCGGCGCTGATGCCGCGCGGCGTCTATTTCCAGGCGGCAATGCGGTGGCCCCATATGTTCCTGACGCTGTCGCCGACCTATATCGGCCTCGCCCAGGCCGCCTACGATTTCACCGTGCGATACCTGCGCGGCGAAGTGCCGGGCACGCCGCCGGTCAAGCGCCGGATGTATCCGACCAAACAGATCGCGGTGGCGCAGATGCAGATCAAGCTGGAGCAGATCAAGGCGATCTGGTTTCAGGCGGTCACCGAGGCTTGCGCCAATCCAGCGAAGGAGCAGGTGCTGCGCGCTTACGCCGCGCAATATTCGGCGATGGAAGGCGCCAACGAACTGGCGACGCTGGCGATCCGCACCTGCGGCGGCCAGTCGATGCTGAAATCGCTGCCTTTGGAGCGGATCTATCGCGACAGCCGCTGCGGCTCGCTGATGCTGCCCTGGACCGCCGAACTCTGTCTCGACCGCATCGGCCGTGAAGCGCTGTACGAGACCGGCGAGACGGACGACTAGTTCGAAGATGGACCTTTCCGATCTCATCGAACGGAACGCGACGTTCACGCCGAACAAGCGCGCGACCATTTTCGAGGGCGAGACGCTCAGTTATGCAGCGTTGCATGCGCGCATCGCGCAGGCGGCGCGGGGGCTGAAATCCGAATTTGGCGTCGGCCGCGGTGACCGCGTCGCGATCCTCAGCCTGAACCGGCCGGACTATCTGGTGCTGCTCTATGCCTGCGCCCGGCTCGGCGCCATGCTGGTGCCGCTGAACTGGCGCCTTGCGGTCGCCGAGCAAGTGTTCATTTTGTCTGACGCCGCGGTAAAGGTGCTGGTGCTCGAACAGGCGTTCGCGGACGTTCTGCCCGCGCTGGAACAGAGCCTGCCCGACACCAGCCTCGTCGGGCTCGATTTTGCGCCGCCACGCGGTATCGCATTCGACACGCTGTTGGGACAGGCGCATGGCGACGGCCGCAATCCGCACACCGATCTGACCTGTCCGCTGCTGATCGTCTACACCTCCGGCACGACGGGAAGACCGAAGGGCGCGGTGCTGCGGCAGGAGGCATTGCTTTGGAACGGAGTGATGAGCCAGCATATGCACGGGCTCACGTCAGATGATCATGTGTTGACCGTGCTGCCGTTCTTCCATGTCGGCGGCCTCAACATCCAGACCACGCCGGCCCTGCACCACGGCGCGACCGTGACTATCCATGCGCGCTTCACGCCGGAGGCGACGCTCGCCGCCATGGCGCGCGATCGTCCGACCCTGACGGTGCTGGTGCCCGCGACCATTCAGGCGGTGAGCGACCATCCTGCCTGGGCCACGACCGATCTGTCCTCGCTGAAAGCAGTCTCGACCGGATCGACCATCGTGCCGCCGCATCTGATCGAGCGCTTTGTCGCGCGCGGCGTGCCGGTGCTGCAGGTCTACGGATCGACCGAAACCTGCCCGGTCGCGATCTACAGCCGCCTCGGCGGCGATCTCTCGCGGGTCGGTTCGACCGGCCTGCCCGGCCTGTGCTGCGAGGCCGCCGTTATCGACGATGCCGGCAATGAACTGCCGCCGGGCACGCCGGGAGAAATCGCGGTGCGCGGCCCCAACGTGTTCTACGAATATTGGGGCAATGAGGAGGCAACGCGCGAGGCGCTGCATGACGGCTGGTATCGCACCGGCGACATCGGCCTGCGCGACGCCGACGGCTATTTCTGGGTCCATGACCGCAAGAAGAACCTGATCATTTCCGGCGGCGAGAACATCTATCCGGCGGAGGTCGAGCGCGTATTGCTGGAACATCCCGACGTCGCCGAATGCGGCGTCATCGGAAGGCCCGATCCCCGATGGGATGAAGTGCCCGTGGCCTATGTCATCAGGCGAGCTGGATGCTCGGTCGAGGCGGAAGATCTGCGCGCGCATGTGCTGACGCAGCTTGCCCGCTTCAAGGTGCCGCGCGATATCGTGTTTGTCGATGACCTGCCGCGCACGGCGCTGGGCAAGGTTCAGCATTTCATGCTGAGACAGCTTGATGCGCCGGAATCCTCGCAAGGAGATGCCATTTGAAGATCGCGGTACTCGGCGGCGGCAACGGCTCGTTTGCGGCCGCCGGCGATTTTGCGTTGCAGGGCCATGACGTCAGGCTGTGGCGGCGCGATGCCGCCGCGGTTGCGCAGCATCGTGCGACGGGTTCGCGCATCGTCCTCAAGGATTCAAATGGCCGGCACGACGTGCAGCTGGCGCTGGTCAGCACGGATATCGCCGAAGCTGTCCGCGATGCCGAGTTGATCCTGTGCCCCGCCCCGGCCTTTGCGCAACCTGATATTGCAAAGCTGCTGGCGCCCCATCTCAGCGACGGCCAGGTGGTCTTTCTGCCGCCGGCCACCTTCGGCTCGATGATCTTCGCGGAGGCCGCGCGCGATGCCGGCCATCGCGCCAGTCTGAGCTTCGCGGAGACCGGCACGCTGCCCTGGCTGACACGCAAACACGGTCCCTTCGAAGTCGCCATCACCATCCGCGCCAAGCGGTTGCCGGTCGGCGTCTTTCCGCTGAAGAATGCCGATCACGCTCTCGATGTCATCGGCCGCGCGTTCCCCGGCGTGATCGAGCCCTGTGGTGACGCGCTGTCGGGCGCGCTGATGAATGCCGGACCGATCATCCATCCGCCGCTGATCGTCATGAATGCCGGCCCGATCGAACATTTCGAGCGCTGGGACATCCACAAGGAGGGTACCCAGGCCTCGATCCGCCGCGTCACCGACGCGCTTGATACCGAGCGCATCGCGGTGCGCGAAGGCCTTGGCTATGGCGATCCGCATTTTCCGCTGGCGCATCATTACGCGACCAAAGGCGAGCAATGGATGTATGGCCGCGGCTCGCACGATCGCCTGACCGATTCCGGCGACTGGCGCGAGCGCATCGTCCTTACCGAGCATCGCTATATGCGCGAAGACTTGCGCCTTGGCCTGTCGTTGCTGGTCTCGGCCGCCGAACTGGCCGGCATCGCGACGCCGCTGGCGAAAGCATTTCTGGCCATCGGCGGCGCGATCTGCGGCGAGGATTTCATGAAGGATGGGCGCACGCTGGCCAGCCTCGGTCTCGGCGGTCTTGACCGCGGCGCGTTGCAGAGATTGTTGCGCGAGGGATTTGACCGATGACCCAGGCCCGTCCCATGGTTGCCTGTCTCGGCGCCGGCCGCATGGGCCGCGGCATCGCCGTGGCTTTTGCCTATGCCGGCCACGCCGTCACCATGATCGACGTCAAGGCCCGCCCGGCGCAGCAATTCACGGCGCTCGAAGCCGAGGCGCTCGGCGAAGTCAGGAAGACCCTGGCGAGCCTGGCGCGGTTCGGATTGCTGGCGAACAAGGACGCCGACGCGGTTGTGGCGCGGGTCTCCGTGGCTCCGGTGCAGACCTTCCCGACCTCGGACGGCTGGCTCTTCATCATGTGCATGACGGACAAGTTCTGGGCTGAACTCGTCAACGCCATCGGCCGCACCGAGCTGCTTTCCGATCCGCGCTTCCTGACCCAGGCGTTGCGCCAGGCCAACCGTGACGCGCTGACCGACATCATCGACGGCGAATTGAGCCGAAAGCCCAACGCGCACTGGCTTGCCAAACTCAATGGCGTGCTGCCGATCGCGCCGGTTCTCGATCTGGCGCAGGCGCTGGAAAATCCCTTCCTGCATTCGACCGGGATGATCCGCAATACCCCGCATCCCGCCAAACCGGACATGCGCACGCTCGCCAATCCGATCAAGGTCAACGGCCAGCGGCTGGAGCAAGCGGCCTGTTCGCCGTTGGGGGCCGACAACGCCGAATATCTGATCGATCAGCCTGCCTCGAGGCGCGTGGTTTCATGAAGCTCGAAGGCGTCCGCGTCATTGACCTGTCGGTGTTCCTGCCCGGCCCCTATCTGACGCTGGCCATGGCGGACCACGGCGCCGAGATCATCAAGGTCGAAGCGCCGGGCGAGGGCGATCCCGGGCGCCACGTCGGGCTTTCCGACGGGCCGAGTACGGTGTTTTTCCGCAACCTGAACCGCGGCAAGAAAAGCATTGTGCTCGATCTCAAGGATCCGCGGCAGCGCGATCAACTTCTCACCCTGTGCGAGACGGCCGATGTGTTCGTTGAATCTTTCCGTCCGGGCACGGTCGATCGATTGGGCGTCGGATATGACGCGGTGAAAGCCCGCAATCCCGGCATCGTCTACTGCGCGATCAGCGCGTTCGGCCAGCAGGGTCCGTTTCGGGACCGCCCGGCGCACGATCTGGCGCTCCAGGCCGAGAGTGGATTGCTGAGCATCACGCTCGGCGCCGACGGCAAGCCCGCGATGCCGGGTATTCCCGTCGCCGATGTCGTTGCGGGACTGCAGGGGCTTGCGGCTGTGCTGATGGCGTTGTTTCGCAGGCAACAGACCGGGATCGGCGATTACATCGATATCAGCATGCACGACGTCACGCTTGGCGCGATG
>NZ_JADGRI010000054.1 GCF_017881085.1 Bradyrhizobium sp. | reverse complement strand
GCCGAGGTGACGAAGAAGTGGGTGCTGATCGACGCCAAAGGTCTGGTGGTCGGCCGGCTCGCTTCCCTGGTCGCGATGCGCCTTCGCGGCAAACACCTCCCGACCTATACGCCGCATGTCGATTGCGGCGACCATGTCATCATCATCAACGCGGCGCACATCGTGCTCACCGGGCGCAAGCGCGAGAACAAGGTCTATTACAACCACACCGGCTTCATCGGCGGCATCAAGGAACGCACCGCGAAGTCGATCCTCGAGGGCCGTTTTCCCGAGCGCGTGGTCGAGAAGGCCATCGAGCGCATGATTCCGCGCGGGCCGCTTGGCCGCGTGCAGCTCGGTAACCTGCGCGTCTATCCAGGTCCCGAGCATCCGCACGAGGCCCAGCAACCCGAGAAAATCGATATCGCTGCGATGAATCGCAAGAACATGAGGGCCGCATAAGATGTCCGACACCATGCAGTCGCTCGATCAGCTGTCACAGCTGAAACCGGCCACGCCCGAAGCGCCGAAATACGTCAAGAAGGTCGACAAATACGGCCGCGCCTATGCCACCGGCAAGCGCAAGGACGCGGTCGCCCGCGTCTGGATCAAGCCCGGCGCCGGCAAGATCGTCGTCAACACCCGTGAGGTCGAAGTTTATTTCGCCCGTCCGGTGCTGCGCATGATGATTCAGCAACCGCTGGTCGCTGCCGCCCGCGCGGGCCAGTACGACGTGATCTGCACCGTCACCGGTGGCGGTCTGTCGGGCCAGGCCGGCGCGGTGCGTCACGGCATCTCGAAGGCGCTGACCTATTTCGAGCCGGATCTGCGCGGCGTCCTGAAGAAGGGTGGTTTTCTGACCCGAGACTCCCGCGTCGTCGAACGCAAGAAGTACGGCCGCGCCAAGGCGCGCAAGTCGTTCCAGTTCTCGAAGCGCTAAGATTTTGCAGCGAATGCTGCGTATCTGGAACCAGGAAAGGGCGCCTTCGGGCGCCCTTTTTCATTGCAGCTTTCTGTTACGAATTTTCCAAACAGTTAACGCAGTTTTTCGCGAAAACTTGTGTGTACGCGCAAACGGAATTCGAACAGAGCGGTCTTAGGTTATGCCTCGGTGATAGCGTCCGGTCCGCCTCAGTTGCGCTTCATCCGCTGCATCACAAACCCAGGCTGGCTCATGTCGCTCGATACCCCCACACTTTACATCATCGCCACGATGATCGCGGCGATGCTGGGAGCCATGCTGCTGCTGTTCGGCAACCAGGAAAGGATCCGGGCGCTGAAATGGTGGGGAACCGCCTATCTGCTCGGTGCGACGTCGGTTGGGCTCTGGACGGTCACCGGCGGCACGCTCGGCGACCTGCCGTCGCTGGTGCTGAACGCGGTCGGCTTTATCGCCTGCGGCATTGTCTGGAACGCATCCCGCGTGTTTCGCGGTCGCAAGCCCATTCTGCCGGCAATGGTTCTGGGCGCCATCGCCTGGATCGCCGCCGCTCTGACGGTGGCGCCGGCGGGCTCGATGATACGCGTGATCATCGGCGCCGGCATTGTCACGATCTACGCGGCGCTGACGGCCACCGAATTATGGACCGAGCGCCGCCGCTCGCTGCAGCGGCGCTGGCCCCTGATCGTGGTGCCGGTTATGCACGGTTTCGTGCTGATGCTGCCGATCCTGCTTGGCAGCCTTCTACAGCCGCACGATCCCAAATTTGCCTCCAGCGTCTGGGTGACCGGATTCTCCGTCGAACTCGTGCTCTATGCCATCGGCACCGTGTTCGTCATCTTCATCCTGGTCTCCGAGCGCGCGGTGACCGCCCACAAGACGGCGGCGTCGACGGATCCGCTGACCGGCATGTTCAATCGCCGCGGCTTCGCAGAAGCCTCGTCGCGCCTGATCGACCGCGAAGCCCATGCCGGCCGTCCGGTGACGGCGCTGATTTTCGACATCGACCATTTCAAGTCGATCAATGACCGTTTC
Source organism: Bradyrhizobium sp. (assembly GCF_017881085.1). GTDB lineage: Bacteria > Pseudomonadota > Alphaproteobacteria > Rhizobiales > Xanthobacteraceae > Bradyrhizobium. The sequence continues at coordinate 19,161 of NZ_JADGRI010000054.1, read as the reverse complement.
GGCCATGCCGCGGGCGACGAGGTTCTCAAACTGTTCGCCATCATCGTGGTCAACACGCTCCGGTTATCGGACCTGTCGGGGCGTGTCGGCGGCGAGGAATTCGCGGCCTTGCTGCCGTGTTCACTGGAAGACGGCGTGATTGCCGCCGAAAGGGTGCGCGCGGCCTTCGCTAATTCCGGAATCGCGGTCGAGACCGGCCCGGTCGACACCACCGTCAGCATCGGCGTCGCCGGCGGGCCGGCGGGCACCGAGCTTGAGGTGTTGTTGGCGGCAGCCGACACCGCGCTCTATCAGGCCAAGCGCACCGGCCGCAACCGCGTCGAGGCCGCCGAAGAGTTGCCATTGTCGCTGGAGAACTGGCGGCGCAAGACCGCGGGTGTCTCCCGGCCGCCACAGCCGAGCGTCGCCAAGCTGGCATAAGGAGGGGCTGGCGGCGGTAACCTCCCGTTTACCATTCGCTACCTATCATTGCGGCCATGTACACGCCCCGCGATCAAAATGTCCGCGCCGCCCTGATGTCGCTCGATGCCGCGGCCGTCTCGGCCCGCAGCGGCTTTGCCTGCATGTTTTCGACTTCGGACGAATACGAGACGGCGCTGATCACGGAACGCCGCGCGCAGGGCCGCTACGATCGGCCGCGCAGCCGCTGGCCGGTCGTGATGTTCGTCGGCTGTACGCTCCTGGTCGCCGGCACAGTGCTGCTGTTGAATTGAAGAGCCGTTGCAGAAAATGACGATGGAGGCGCCGCGAGGCGCCTTTTTCTTTTGCGGCGTTCGGTGATAGAGACGTCAGGTTCTCAACGAGAGGCCGTAAACTCCATGATTACCGAAATCGCACAAATCGACGTCAGGCCCGGCACCGAGAAGGACTTTGAAGCCGCGGTCGCCAAGGCCCGTCCGCTGTTCCTGCGCGCCAGGGGCGGCAAAGGTTTCGAACTTCACAAGTCGATCGAAAAGCCGTCGCGCTACCGGCTGATGGCGAAGTGGGAGACGCTGGAAAATCACACCGTCGACTTCCGGGGCTCCGAGGATTTCACGGCGTGGCGTGGCCTGGTCGGCCAATATTTCGCCGCGCCGCCCGAGGTCGAGCATACCGAGACGGTGCTGACCTCGGCGCGCTGAATGTCCGCCGCATCCCGCGATGCCTTAAGCCGCAATCGGCGCGGCTGAGGTTTCGTCGGATTTGAAATAGTCGATCATGACTTTCACGACTGCCATCAGGGGAAGCGCCAGTGCCAGACCCCAGATTCCGAACACCACGCCGAGCAGGATCTGGAACGCAAACAGCGTGGCCGGGGGAATCTCCAGCGCCTGGCGCTGGAGCATCGGCGTGAGAATATAGCTTTCCAGCACGTGAACGCCGAGGAAAAGCAGGAACGCGCTGAATGCCGCGACCCATCCGGACGCGAGGCTCGCGAGCACCACGATCAGCCCGCCGATCAGCGCGCCGACGGTCGGAATGAACGTCAGCAATCCCGCCTGGATGCCCAGTATGAACGACCCCTGGACGCCGATGACGGTCAGGCCGATCCAGGTCACTACGAAGACCACGAACATGGTGATGATCTGTGCGATCAGCCAGCGCTCCAGCGTCTCGCTGATGCGATCGACGATTACGGTGGCGTGGGCGCGATGCCGCGCCGGAGCCATGAACAACAGCCCCTTGCGATAGACGCTAGGCTGCGCCGCGAAGGTCAGTCCGAGAAACAGCACGATAAAGAAATTGCCGACCGCGCTCACGGTGCCCAGCAGCAATTTGAAGGTCTGGCTGACGATGGCGCCGCCGCTGGAGGCGATCGCGCCCGCGCTCGGAAGGTTATGCGTCGGTGCGGGAGCCGGCGTCGCCGTTGCCGGGGTCGATGAAGCTGGCGGCGTCGCACTGGAATTGCCGAGCTCGAAATAGCTGGTATCGATGCCGTTCCGCTCCAGGAAGGCTTTGACCCCGACGAGCTGCCCTTTGATCGTATCGCTCAGCGCGGTGGCCTGCTGCGCAATGGTGGTGCCGCCGAGAAACACCACGCCCGATAACATGGTCGCCAGCACCAGGCAGACGATGGTCAGCCGCAGCGCATGCGGCAGCTTGACGGCGCGGGCGAGCATCGTGGTCAAGGCGTTGAGCGCGACACCGAGCAGCATGCCGGCGAAAATCAGAAACAGCGTCGCGGAGTAGTACCAGGTGAACAGCAGAAGTGCCGCGAAACCGACGACGCCGATGCCGCCGACCGATATCGCCCAGGCCAGATCGGTGCGGGCCTGACGAGGTTCGTGAGCCGATACTGCCACCTTGATTCCTTCTCTGCCGTCCGCAGCCGCACTCTTTCGTCAATCGCGCCCGGGATCAAGCTCGACGGGGAGCGCCGGTTTGACGCTGGCGCCTGCCTTGTGCCAAGCGATGGGCGGGAACGGCAAGGCGAGGGGCGCTGGTATGAACTTCAAATGGCTCGGGCCAGTGGCCCTATTGGCCGCGCTGTTCGTCGGCGATCAGATCAGGATCAACCGGCCCGGTCACAAATATCGCCTGACGGTCGAGGCGGACACGCCCGAGGGCGCAAAATCGGCTTTCGGCGTGCTGTCGGTGCACCCCGACCGGGGGTACAGCCGTCAGGGCCACACCGCTACCAAGGGCGATGCGGTTTTCGTCGATCTTGGCGGCGGCAGGAACCTTGTCGCCTTGCTGGCCCATATCGACAAGACGGTCGATCTCGACGGAATCAACTATGTAGCGTTGCGCGCCTACAAGGCTGCGGGCCGTAATCCGTCATTCAATGAAATGAGCCGGATGACCGGGGTGGTAGCGGTGACCGGCGCATTGATTCCGGTTCTGGTGACATTCGCCGACCCGAACGATCCCTCGACCGCGCGCAACGTCGCGCCGGACGATCTGGAAGCGCTGTTGGGCAAGGGATTTCGCCTGCACGGCATCACCGCTGAGGTGGTGCCGAACGGTTTCTGGCCGCTCGATTTCGGCGGGCCCCTCGGCGAGCCCGTGACGCGCGGGATCGAGGCGAAATTGAAGTGGCTGAACGGGGCGGACAATTCGGCGGCGGTCGCGATCAAGGCGGCCGGATTGCCGGCCGCCTTGTCCATCGACGCCAAAGAGGCGTTTACGCGGAAATAGCATCGCCGCGTTGCGGCCTAACCTGTTGCTCCCTTGGCGGCCCGCGGGCATGATCTGCGCCGGAACTTTGCGAGGTGAGATCGGATTGAAGGCGATGAGAAGGCCGGTGGTCGGTGTGATCGGAAGCGCCTACCGCATCGAAAATCGATTTGCGACACAGATGGTCGGAGAGCGAAATCTCCGCGCGGTGGCCGAGGTTTCGGGCGCCCTGCCGCTGATGTTCGCCGGCTGCCCGGATATCACCGATATCGGCGCGTTGCTCGATACGGTCGACGGCGTGGTGCTGACCGGCGCCCGCGCCAATGTCCACCCGGCGCGTTTCGGGACTGAACCCGATCCCCGGCACGAACCCTACGACATCAAGCGCGACGATCTGGCGCTGGCGCTGTCGGAAGCCTGCGTCGCCCGCGGCGTGCCGCTGTTCGGCATCTGTCGCGGCCTGCAGGAGATGAACGTCGCCTTCGGCGGCTCGCTGCACCCGGAAATCCGCGAACTGCCGGGCCGCATGAATCACCGGATGCCGCGGCTGGAGAACGGTGAAATCCATCCCGATCCCAACGTCGTCTTCGCCGACCGCCACGAGGTCAGCCTGGTCCCCGGCGGCGCGTTTGCGCAAATCCTCAAATGCGAGACCATCCGCGTCAACTCGCTGCACGGCCAGGGCATCCTCGAACCGGGCAAGCGGGTCGTGATCGAGGGCGTGGCCGAGGACGGCACCATCGAGGCGATCCGGATCGCGGATGCACCGGGCTTTGCGCTCGGCGTGCAATGGCACGCCGAATACGATCCGCAGCGCAATCCGATCAATCGCGCGCTGTTCCAGGCCTTTGGCGAGGCGCTGGCGTCCCGCCAGCGTGCGGGATAGCTCACGAACCGGCGTTGCCGGGAGCTGGCGCGCTTCGCCTAAAGAAGCCGAACCAAGAATTAGTCTGTAAGCCCGGGAACCTTGCGGCTTCGAGCGCATTGGGACCTGGACCCGCACGCGGCGGGATCGTTTGTACTTGACAATTTACTGACGCTACTTTGCTGAAATGTTCGACGCCATACTGAGCAACTGGCACGGGCTAATCCACTAGCTCCAAATGGAAGTGCCGGACACCATGACTATTGGTCGGTCTGCCGCTCTTCGCGCCGTTCTGGTTGTCGAAGATGAGATGCTGCTGCGCATGCGCGCGGTGAATATGGTCGAGGACGCCGGGTTTACCGCTGTTGAGGCGATAAATGCCGACGACGCAATCGCTGTCCTCGAATCCCGCTCGGATATCGAACTGCTGTTCACCGACATCCAGATGCCCGGAAGCATGGACGGGCTCAAGCTCGCCTACGCTGTCCACGAGCGTTGGCCGTTGATCAAGATCATCCTCGTGTCAGGTCAACTGAAACTGGCCGACGATGACAGGCCTGCTGACAGCCGCTTCTTCGGCAAACCGCTCGACGGAAAGCAATTGATCGGAGAAATGCAGGACATGATGGGCAAGGGCGCCCTGAAAGTCGTGCCGGACGATATTTCCGCGCTGATCGCGAAGGCGCTGCATCCGGAAGCAAACGGCAAAACGGCCCGGCCGGGATTGGCAGATGCAACATCACAGGAGTTTCTGACCGCGGAAAACGACAGCCTTCGTCTGTTGCTCGAGCAGGCCGGTATCGATGCAAAGGTTCTGCTTGCCCAAGCGGGCATCGACGCCAAGGAACGCGAAGCGGCCGACAAATTGCAGAAACTCATCCTGGAAGAACTGCATCACCGCATCAAGAACACGCTCGCGACCGTCAGCGCCATTGCGTCGCAAAGCCTGCGGACGGCAACAAGCATCGAACACGGTCAACATGCCATCGAAGGCCGGCTCGTCGCGCTGGGGCGGGCGCATGACCTGCTGCTGCAGGCAAGATGGGCCAACGCAAGCCTCGAACATACCATCCGCGGTGCGACCGAGCCTTACGTCAGCATTGGTTCGGGCCGGATCTCCATACACGGACCCGAGATCAGGATCACGTCGGGAGCCGTGATCGCGCTTGCCATGACGCTCAATGAGCTTTGCACCAACACCACGAAATTTGGCGCGCTTTCGGAGCCGGCAGGCCGCATCGAGATCGTCTGGAAGATCGATGAAGCGATGCAGCGGTTGTATCTGACCTGGTCCGAAAAGAACGGCCCGATGGTCCATGCGCCGTCCCGTCAGAGTTTCGGCACCCGCCTGATGGGCTCGCTCGGACAGCAACTGAAAGGCGAGGTCAAGTTGACCTACGATCCGGCGGGATTCGTGTACGTCCTGAACGTGCCAATGGCTTCGCTGGTTGCGCCGGCGTGATGAGCTCCGGAATCCATAACCCGTACGTGGGGTATGAATTCCGGACTCCGTTGGATCTTGCTAGGCGGCCTTGCTGGCCTTCTCCACCTTCACGCCGCCGCCTTCGAGCAGCATGACCTTGTTGAGCAGCTTCACCAGCGCATAGACGGCCTCGATAGAGGGCGCCGCGGTATTGGTCAGTTTGGCCATTTCGAGGATCGAGCCGATCAGCGCCTCGGTTTCCAGCGAGCGGCCGGCTTCCACGTCCTGCAGCATCGACGTCTTGTGGGCGCCGACCGCTTCGGCGCCGGCAATCCGCTTTTCGATCGAGACGCGGAAGGTGACGCCGAGCTTCTGCGCGATGTCCTGCGCTTCCTTCATCATCACCGCCGCCAGCTGGCGGGTCTCGGCGAACTGGCAGATATCGACCAGCGTGGCATGAGTCAGGGCCGAGATCGGGTTGAAGGAGAGGTTGCCCCACGCCTTTAGCCAGATCTCCGAGCGGATGTCCGGCAGCACCATGGATTTTAGCCCGGCCTTGACGAAGCGGTCGTGCAATTCCTTGACGCGCTCGGTCTCCTTGCCGTCGAGTTCGCCGATCGGGAAGCGGTCGCCCTCGACGTGATGGATCACCCCCGGCGCGATCGCGGCCGCCGCCGGATAGACCACGCAGCCGATGATGCGCTTCGGATCGATATGCTTGGTGAGCACGCCGGAGGGATCGAGGCTGTCCAGCCGGTGATCGTCGTACGGGCCGCCGAGCCGCTGGAAATACCACCAGGGCAGGCCGTTTTGCACGGTCAGCACGATGGTGTCGGGACCGAGCAGTGAGTCGATATCGCGCACCACCTGATCGAGGAAATGCGCCTTCACCGCCAGCACGACGATGTCCTGCTTACCGGCCTCGGCCGGCTTGTTGACGGCCTTCACCTTGGCCGTCTGGACCTTGCCGTCATGCCATTCGAGCTTCAGTCCGCTTTTCTGGATCGCGGCGAGATGCGCCCCCTGGTCGATCACGGTGACGTCCTCGCCCGCGAGCGCAAACTTGGCGGCCAGCAGGCCGCCGATCGCGCCGGCGCCGACCACGCAGATCTTCTTCGCGCTGGGCGGCGCGCCCAACAGATAGGGGCTCGGCAGCACCTGGTCGAAAACATTGCTGAGGCTGCCGACGCCGTCGATCACGATGTCGACCACGTTATGGGCGTCGCCCATGGTGCCGGCGCCGAGCGAGGTGCCGCAGGCGATGACGTCGCCCGGCATCAGCGTCACATCCTTCGAAATGGCGGCGACCAGCCGGTGCGGCGGGAAGAACATGTCGGCGACGGGATAGTTCTGCCGTTCCTTGCCGTTCAGGACGGTCTTGACCGACAGCTTCATCGGATCGAGGCCAGTCGCGATCACCGGACCCAACACGCCGAAGGTGTCAAAGCTCTTGGCGCGCGCCCATTGTTCGAACGATTTGTCCTTGCGCAGGAGATCGACGGCGGTGACGTCATTCACGCAGGTATAGCCGAAGATGTAGTCGCCGGCCTCGGCTTCCGTGATGTTGAAGCACTTCTTGCCGATGACGACGCCGAGCTCGCCCTCGTAAATGATCTTTCCGGCATAGGTGGCCGGGCGCTGGATCGGCCGGTTCGCGGGCCAATAAGCATTTGGCGCCTTCAGGAACCACAGCGGCTCGTTCGGCTCGGTGAAATCGTTCTTGGCCGCGAGCTGGTGGAAATTGTTCCACAGGCAGATCATCTTGGAAGGTTCGCACGGCGTGAGCAGGCGGACGCTCGAAAGTTTCAGCGTCTCGCCGGTCGGCTTCGCGCCGGCGAACATGTCGCCGGTGTGAACGGCGATGCCGTCGCCCTCCAGCGTACCGAAGCCGGTCTTTCCGTCCTGCTCGAAGCGGATCCATTTTGCCATTTGCGACCTCCCGGTGCGGTAAAGGGCGGCGTCGTTCGATCGCGCCGCCCTCTTGGCATTCTAGGCCCGATATCGAGTCCTGTATTCATGCAGCGCATCATTGCCGGGCCGCCCCGCGTCAGCACGCCGGAGCAACTGGGGGTAAAGACGTACGGTTTCAGGGTTTTCGGCGCGCGATCGCTTGACGGCGCTTAGCCGCAACAAAAAAGGCGCCTCCACCGGAAGCGCCTTTTGCATTGTCAGATCGTGACGCGCGCCGAAGCGCGCCGGGATCACAGCGAGTAGTACATTTCGAATTCGACCGGATGCGGGGTCATCTCGTAGCGTGCGACTTCGGTCATCTTCAGCTCGATATAGGCGTCGATGAAGTCGTCGTCGAACACGCCGCCGTTCTTGAGGTAGGCGCGGTCCTTGTCGAGATTTTCAAGCGCCTCGCGGAGCGAACCGCACACCGTGGGGATCGCCTTCAGCTCTTCCTTCGGCAGATCGTACAGATCCTTGTCCATCGCCGGGCCCGGATCGAGCTTGTTCTTGATACCGTCGAGGCCGGCCATCAGCATCGCGGCAAAGCCGAGATAGGGATTGGCCATCGGATCGGGGAAACGCACCTCGACGCGCTTGGCCTTCGGGTTCGAGGTGTAGGGGATACGGCAGGAGGCCGAGCGGTTGCGCGCGGAGTAGGCGAGCAGCACCGGCGCTTCATACCCCGGAACCAGACGCTTGTAGGAGTTGGTCGATGGGTTGGTGAAGGCGTTGATCGACTTGGCGTGCTTGATGATGCCGGCGATGTAGGACAGGCAGGTCTCCGACAGGTCGGCGTATTTGTTGCCGGCGAACACCGGCTTGCCGTCCTTCCAGATCGACTGGTGGCAGTGCATGCCCGAGCCGTTGTCGCCATAGACCGGCTTCGGCATGAAAGTGGCGGTCTTGCCGTAGATGTGGGCGACCTGATGGATGCAGTATTTGTAGATCTGCATCTGGTCGGCCATCAGCGTCAGGGTATCGAACTTCATGCCGAGTTCGTGCTGGGCGGAGGCGACTTCGTGGTGATGCTTCTCGACCTTGACGCCCATCTTGGCCATCGCGCCGAGCATTTCCGAGCGCATGTCCTGCACCGAGTCCTGCGGCGGAACCGGGAAGTAGCCGGCCTTGGTGCGGATGCGGTGACCGAGGTTGCCGCCCTCATATTCGGTGTCGGAGTTGATCGGCAGTTCCACCGAATCCAGCTTGAAGCCGGTGTTGTAGGGGGTGGTCTGGAACCGGACGTCGTCGAATACGAAGAACTCGGCTTCGGGTCCGAAGAACACGGTGTCGCCGACACCCATCGACTTGACCATGGCCTCGGCCTTCTTGGCCATGCCGCGCGGGTCGCGGTTGTAGGGCTCGCCGGTTGTCGGCTCCAGCACGTCGCAGGTGATGACCATGGTGGTCTCGGCGAAGAACGGATCGATCGTCGCGGTGACCGGGTCGGGCATCAGGCACATGTCGGATTCGTTGATCGCCTTCCAGCCGGCGATCGAGGAGCCGTCGAACATGACGCCTTCGGCAAACGTTTCCTCTTCGATCATCCCGACGTCGAAAGTCACATGCTGCCACTTGCCGCGCGGATCGGTGAAGCGCAGGTCGACGTATTTGACGTCGTTGTCCTTGATCGATTTCAGGACGTCTTTGGCGGTCTTCATGAGTACCCCTTTTGGCTTACAGGTGGTCGCGATCTGGCCGCAGGCCGCGACCGTCGGTAGGCCTCAATACAATTGGGGGAAGCTCAATACAATATCAGACTATCGGCAGATCCGGTCCAGGCCCGGTCAAAAATGCGGTTGGTTCGCAACTCCGGCTTAGATGGCGTCCAGCCCGGATTCTCCGGTCCGGATGCGGATGGCTTCCTCGATGTTGGACACGAAGATCTTGCCGTCGCCGATCCGCCCGGTCTGGGCCGCACGCCGGATCGCGTCGATCGCCCGCTCGACCAGGTCGTCCCCGATCACGATCTCGATTTTCACCTTGGGCAGAAAGTCCACGATATATTCGGCGCCGCGATAGAGTTCGGCGTGACCCTTCTGCCGACCGAATCCCTTGGCTTCGGTAACGGTAATGCCTTGCAGTCCGACTTCCTGGAGCGCTTCCTTAACCTCGTCGAGCTTGAATGGCTTGATGATGGCTTCGATCTTCTTCACTGAGCGCCTCCCGGGCATTTCCAAATTTCAGACAGCAGACTTGTTTCGACGTTGCGCTGATGTCGCGCAGGTTGTTCGATCGTTCGTCCTGACGCGTAGCCGGGGGAATACCAACAATTGCCGTTGAGCACGATCATCCAGAGCCGGCTTCCTCAAAAGCAGGGTCTATGCCAAGTTGTTAAGGCGCCTGATTTTGAAATGTTATCAGCCTTTTATCGGGCATTCGCCTGACGTCAGGTTGAGGGGTCCAGCATACCCCAGCCTATCAAATAGGCAAACAGATCAATCGAGATGCAATCGCTGGCGATTGGACTTCGCGTGGCATAGGAAATGCCTCAGGATAAGGCGCTTTTACCAGGGATTTGGCATGGAAGTTCTTACCACGGCTGAAATGGAACGTGCCGACAGGCTCACCATCGCGGCCGGCACGCCGGGCTTCGCGCTGATGCTGAGTGCCGGCCAGGCCGTGGCCGAGGCCGCGATGGAGCTGGTGGAGGAGGGTCCGATCGTCGTCGTCGCCGGGCCCGGCAATAATGGTGGCGACGGCTTCGTGGCGGCGGCGGAGCTTTCGGCGCGGGGCCGCGAGGTGTCGGTGATCCTGTTATGCGACCGGGACAGTCTGCAGGGCGACGCGGCCTCCGCGGCGAAGGGCTGGAAACATCCGGTGCTGCCGTTCAATCCGCAGGCGATCGGCAAGCCCGCGCTGATCATCGATGCGCTGTTCGGCGCCGGCCTCAACCGGCCCGTCAAGGACGCTCCGCATGACATGATCGAGGCGATCAACGCCAACGGCGCGCCAGTGCTCGCCGTCGACCTGCCGAGCGGCATCAACGGCACCAGCGGGTCTGTCATGGGCATCGCGGTCCGTGCGACCGAGACCGTTACCTTCTTCCGGCGCAAGCCGGCGCATTTGCTGTTGCCCGGGCGCATACATTGCGGCCGCGTGCGGGTCGCCGATATCGGCATCAATCCAGGCGTGATCGAGGAAATCAAACCGCAGGCGTTCGAGAACGTCCCGGACACCTGGCGCACGTCCTTTCCGGTGCCGAAGATCGACGGCCATAAATACGCGCGCGGCCACACCATCGTCGTCTCCGGCGACGTCGCGGCGACGGGAGCGGCGCGGATGTCGGCGCGCGGCGCGTTGCGCGCGGGCGCCGGCCTCGTCACGCTGGCATCGCCGCGGGATGCGCTCATCGTGAATGCTGCGGCGCTGACCGCGGTGATGGTTCGCCCGATCGACACCCCAGTCGAGTTCGCCGAACTCTTGACCGACAAGCGCCTCAACACCTGCGTGATCGGACCGGGCGCTGGTCTTGGTCAGCGGACCCGGGATTTTGTGCTGACGGCGCTGTCGGCGCAGCGCGGTCTGGTTCTGGATGCGGATGCGCTGACGAGCTTTGCCGAGGCGCCTGATCATCTGTTCGAAGCGATTAAAGCATCCCATGATCCGCAGGTCGTCCTGACCCCGCATGAGGGAGAATTTCCCCGCCTGTTCAGCGACATCAGCAACAAACATCCACTTCGATCGAAACTCGAGAGGGTGCGGGCAGCGGCCGAGCGCGCAGGCGGCGTCGTCCTGCTCAAGGGGCCGGATACGGTCGTGGCGTCACCGGACGGGCGCGCCACCATCGCCGCCAACGCGCCGCCCTGGCTCGCCACCGCCGGCGCCGGCGACGTGCTGTCGGGAATGATCGCAGGCTTGCTGGCTCAGGGCGTGCCGGCGTTCGAGGCCGCCTCGATCGGGGTCTGGATGCACGGCGAGGCCGCGCGCGAAGCCGGCCCCGGCCTGATCGCGGAAGATCTGCCGGAGACGCTGCCCGCGGTGTTCCGGCGGCTCTATGACGAGCTCGGTGTCGACTATTGAAATGCGTGAAACGCTGATAGGCCGGATGCCGTGAGTGTTCGCCTCACTCGACATTGAACCACCGCACGAGACGGGGCGCCGCCCAGTCCGTCGCGACAGCCTCCAGCAGCCAGCGGCCGGCATGGTCGGCGGCGAAGGCGATCCGCTGGGTCTGTCCGGCATCGATAGCCAGCGTGTCCAGCCAGAACGGCTTCCAGCCATCGTCGAGCCGGTCCAGCAGCCGGAAATGATGTCCGTGGAGGTGGAAGACGGTGGGCGTATCGCCGAGGTTGGTCAGCGCCAGCACCACCACGCGGCCGGCCTTGGCGCGGAACGCGGGGGCCGCAGATGCGGCGAATTCCGCTGGCCGCATCCAGTCGCCTTGCGGCCCGCCCAGCGTTACCTCAAAGCGTAAGGCGCGTCTGAGGTCGAGCTGGGCCGGCAGGCCGTTGGACGGCAGCGGGGGCGCGGCGGGCAGGGCTGCGTCCCGCAGCGGCGGCTCCCTGGAGACGACCAGCCGGGCGATCGGCCGGGCCTCCTTGCCGTCATGCAGCAGGATGGGTGAAGCGGAACCCGCGGCAGGCGCGTCGACGAAGGCGTCGGCCCGGCCTCCCGGCGCCAGCACGATCGCACTGTTGCGCGCGGGGAAGGGCTCGGCCGGCTGGCTGTCGAGGGCCATGACCCGGACCTCGTACCCGTCCATTTTCACCGCAATGACAGCCCGTTGGCAGCCATTGATGAAGCGGAGCCGCAGCCGCCCCTGGGCGCGCACGGTGATATCCGGCATCGTCAGCCCGTTGACGGTGTAAAGGGGCGTCGTGTCCCTGGGATCGACGCCGGGCGCGATCGCGGTTCCGTCCGGGCGGAGCCGCCAATCCTCGATCAGAAACACCTCGTCGCGGTCGATGGCGACTGGCTCGCTTTCGGCAACGACCAGCGGCAACCCCCGGGCGGGCCATGCTGCGCCGTCGCCGAGGAGCGTAATGTCGCACAGGAAGGTGCCAGCGTGACGCATCAATAGGTTTTCCTTGAGGGTTTCCCTGGCCCCCGCCGCGAGGGATGGCCGCGCCGCCAGCGGTTCGGCTCCGGCGACCCCGTCGAGCCCGTGCCAGTTCAGCACCGTGGCCGCCGGCAGGTCGTTCTGAAGCGCGATTTCGAGCTCGTCGCCGCGCCGGAAGCGCAAACCGGGGTCTGGCGGCGAGCCCTGGAGCGACCATATTGGGGTCTGCGATTGTCCCGGACGCAGGGCGATGGTGCTGGCTTTGGCCTGCAATTTCAGGGACAGGCGGTTTTGGGCGGCCGCGATGTCCGGCACGGCCGCACCGAGGGCCGCCGTAGCGCCCAATCCGGCCAAAAGCTCGCGGCGGTCCAGCCGAAAAATTCGATCTGCCATGGGTCGATGCGGACCATTTTCCGCTGGATATGTCCAGCGACCGCGGGTACGTCCCGGGAGGTCTGAATCGGCCATTTTTTTGCTGCGAACCGGTGGGCTCATGTTATAAGCCCGCCGCCCGCGGCATCGCGGCCGGACATGATGCTATCAGCGGGCGTGGCGGAATTGGTAGACGCGCTGGATTTAGGTTCCAGTGACGAAAGTTGTGGGGGTTCGAGTCCCTCCGCCCGCACCAAGCGCTGACAGCGTTTGCATGATGATTGCTGGAGGGCCTGTTTTTCGAAGGGGCAACCTGCCCGCAGAGAAATGGGTCCGCCGAACCACCGACGCAGGCTTTGACGCCGCGCGTCGACCAGATTGACAAATGTCCGCGCCGCGAGGTGCGGACGAAAGCGGAAGAAGATTGACGCCATGCAGGTTACAGAAACCCTCGCCGAGGGATTGAAGCACGAATTCCAGATCAGCGTTCCCGCATCGGACCTCGATGCCAAGGCGGACGCGCGTCTCGTGGATATGAAGGACAAGGTCCGTCTCAACGGCTTCCGCCCGGGCAAGGTGCCGGTGAGCCACCTCAAGAAGGTCTATGGCCGCTCGGTGATGGCGGAGACCATCGACCAGACCATCCGCGATACCAATTCGCAGATCTTCACCGAACGCGGCTTCCGGCTCGCGACCGAGCCCAAGATCACCATGCCGACGGAAGAAAAAGCCGTCGAGGATATCCTCGCCGGAAAATCCGATCTCACTTATACGGTTTCGATCGAGGTCGTGCCCGCGATTGCGCTCGCCGATTTCAAGAGCTTTACGGTCGAGAAGCCGGTCGCCGAGGTGTCGGACACTGACGTCGATGAGGCGATCAAGCGGATAGCGGACGGCAACAGGGCCTATGCCGCGAAGGGAGAGGGCGCCAAGGCCGAGAGCGGGGATCGGGTCACGATCTCGTTCAAGGGCACCATCGACGGTGTGCCGTTCGACGGCGGCACCGGCGAAAACATCCAGGTCACGATCGGTTCCAACAGCTTCATCCCCGGCTTCGAGGAACAGCTGATCGGCATCGCCCAGGGCGAGACCCGCACCCTGAAGGTTTCGTTCCCGAAGAACTACGCCAGCGAAAAGCTGGCCGGACAGCCGGCCGAATTCGAAACCACGGCGACCTTGGTCGAAGCGCCGCAGGAAGCCAGGATCGATGACGAGTTCGCCAAGACGCTCGGACTGGAATCGCTCGACAAGCTGAAGGAAGCCGCGCGCGAGCGGCTGTCGGCGGAATACGCAGGCACCACGCGCCAGCGGGTCAAGCGCACGCTGCTCGATCGCCTCGACGAGACCCACCGCTTCGAGGCGCCGCCGTCGCTGGTCGAGGAGGAGTTCAACCTGATGTGGAACTCGATCAAGGCCGAGATGGAATCGAGCGGCAAGACCTTTGCCGATGAAGGCACCACGGAAGAGGCGGCAAAGGAAGAATACCACAAGATCGCCGATCGGCGGGTGCGGCTCGGCCTGGTGCTGTCGGAGATCGGCGAGAAGAACAAGATCACGGTCACCGACGACGAGGTCAGCCGCGCGGTGATCGAGCGCGCGCGCCAGATGCCGGGTCGCGAGAAGGAGGTCTGGGACTACTATCGCAGCAACGCCAATGCGCTGGCCCAGCTTCGTGCGCCGATCTATGAGGACAAGGTGGTCGATTTCATCCTTGAACTCGCCAACGTGACCGAGAAGAAGGTGACGCGCGAGGACCTCTACAAGGAGGATGAGGCGGAGAAGAGCGCCGCCTGAAACGCGTCAGGGTGCCATTAAGGTTGAGAAGCGAAAGGGGCCGGGCAGCGGCATCCGTCGCTATGCCCGGCCGTCCGAATCAGCTTCAACTGCGGCAGATCAACCCCGCTATTTGCCCGGGCTTGCCACCGGGGAATTGGCTCATATCTGTGAGCCCTGTCTTTAAGTAAGTCCTGCATTACGGGACGTTCGTCCGTGCCTGGCAATTCCGGCCAGTCCTGCCTTGCCAATGGATGTTCGTCTCCGCCAACCGTCTGCTAACCCTCTATCTACCAACCCTTGGGTGACTAATGCGCGATCCGGTCGAAACCTACATGCAACTCGTGCCGATGGTGGTCGAGCAGACCAATCGCGGCGAACGCGCGTACGATATTTTCTCGCGCCTTCTGAAAGAGCGCATCATCTTCCTGACCGGACCGGTCGAGGATGGCATGTCAACGCTAGTGGTCGCGCAGCTGTTGTTTCTCGAAGCCGAGAATCCGAAGAAGGAAATCTCGATGTACATCAATTCGCCCGGCGGCGTGGTGACATCGGGCCTTGCGATCTACGACACCATGCAGTTCATCCGTCCGCCGGTGTCGACGCTGTGCACCGGACAGGCGGCCTCGATGGGCTCGCTGCTGCTGGCCGCCGGCCACAAGGACATGCGCTTCTCGCTACCGAACTCGCGCATCATGGTGCACCAGCCCTCCGGCGGCTTTCAGGGCCAGGCCACCGACATCATGCTGCACGCCCAGGAAATCCTGAACCTGAAGAAGCGGCTCAACGAGATCTACGTGAAGCATACCGGCCAGACCTATAAAGCGATCGAGGATGCGCTGGAACGCGACAAGTTCCTGACCGCCGAGATGGCCCGCGACTTCGGGATTGTCGACAAGGTGATCGACAAGCGCACGGAAGAGCCGGCCCCTGTGAAGACCCCGTAAGACCACGGAGCGCACCCGCGGCGGCGACGTTAACAGACCGTTGCGTCAGGCGATTCCGGCCGCGGCGGGACTATTATGCCCTCGCACGGGCAGAAGGTTCCGCTTTCGTGCTCATTTGGCAGCGTGACAATCGCGCAACGCTCGGCTGATTTCGGCAGGTTTGGCTCGTACGAACGCCGCAAATCACGGTATTGTCACGGGTATCGGTTGGTCGGCCGATTAGCGAATTCTTGATAGTCGGGTGCGACCATGGTTGGCTAGGTGAGATCGGCTAAGGTCGCAGGAGATTCGAGTAAGCCGCTATTCGTGCGGCATCGGGAGTGTAGGGTCTTTTTTGGTACGGAATTTGCTCTATCTAGAACTATGAGCCGGCATGTACCGGAATAGGTCGATTGAGCGGACGGGATCGAACGGCGGACGGAGAGAAGAATGAGTAAGGTCGGCACGAGCGACTCCAAGAACACGCTTTATTGCTCGTTCTGCGGCAAGAGCCAGCATGAAGTCCGCAAACTTATCGCGGGACCCACGGTATTCATCTGCGACGAATGCGTCGAACTGTGCATGGATATCATCCGCGAGGAGAACAAATCCTCGCTTGTGAAGTCGCGCGACGGTATTCCGACCCCGAAGGAAATCTGCAAGGTCCTCGACGACTACGTGATCGGCCAGAGCCACGCCAAGAAGGTGCTGTCGGTCGCGGTGCACAATCACTACAAGCGCCTCAATCACCAGACCAAGCACAACGACGTCGAGCTTGCGAAGTCGAACATCTTGCTGATCGGTCCGACCGGTTCGGGCAAGACGCTGCTCGCGCAGACGCTGGCGCGGATTCTCGATGTGCCGTTCACGATGGCGGATGCGACGACGCTGACCGAAGCCGGCTATGTCGGTGAGGACGTCGAGAACATCATCCTGAAGCTGTTGCAGTCGGCCGACTATAACGTCGAGCGGGCGCAGCGCGGCATCGTCTATATCGACGAAATCGACAAGATCAGCCGCAAGTCCGACAATCCCTCAATCACCCGCGACGTGTCGGGCGAGGGCGTGCAGCAGGCGCTGTTGAAGATCATGGAAGGCACGGTGGCCTCGGTTCCTCCGCAGGGCGGCCGCAAGCATCCGCAGCAGGAGTTCCTGCAGGTCGATACCACCAACATCCTGTTCATCTGCGGCGGCGCGTTCTCCGGGCTGGAGAAGATCATCTCCGCGCGCGGACGCTCGACCTCGATCGGCTTCGCAGCCCAGGTGCTGGCGCCGGAAGACCGCCGCACCGGTGAAATCTTCCGTCACGTCGAGCCCGAGGATCTCCTGAAGTACGGCCTGATCCCCGAATTCGTCGGCCGCCTCCCGGTGGTCGCGACCCTGGAGGATCTCGACGAGGTCTCGCTGAAGAAGATTCTGACCGATCCTAAGAACGCGCTGGTGAAGCAGTACCAGCGGCTGTTCGAGATGGAGAATATCGAGCTGACCTTCGCCGACGAGGCGCTTGGCGCGGTTGCCCGCAAGGCGATCGAGCGCAAGACCGGCGCGCGCGGCCTGCGTTCGATCCTCGAAAGCATCCTGCTCGAGACCATGTTCGATCTTCCGGGTCTGGAAGGCGTCGAAGAGGTCGTGATCTCGCGCGAAGTGGTCGAGGGCACGGCTCGCCCGCTCTACATCTACGCCGATCGTTCCGATCGCGCCGTCGAGAGCAGCGCCAGCGCCTGATCGCGCCGGCTGCGGGTGAGTTGAGGTGTGCAAAAGGTGACGGCTGCCGAGCCTTTCGGCGGCCGCGTTTGCGTCGCATTACCTGCGTGTTAGGCCCGGCTGGCAGGCCTTTTTCAATCACTTGACACCCCCATGGTCGATAGCCACCTAATGCTGTCGGCGATGAAAAAACACCCTCAAGATTCGTCGCCGTAACGATCCGGAAATGTCGGCCGCTTGCGGCCATCGATCCCGGAACATCCCGGCACCTTGTGGCGGTTGCGCAAACGAGCGGACTGCGTGCAAGGGGGCACAACAAAAGGAATAGGCCATGACGACCCCGAAACCCCGGCCATCTATCGTCCACGGCGAAAGCCACGCTTACCCGGTGCTGCCGCTTCGCGACATCGTCGTCTTCCCGCACATGATCGTGCCGCTGTTCGTCGGCCGCGAGAAATCGATCCGCGCCCTCGAAGAAGTGATGAAGAACGACGCCTTGATCATGCTCGCGACGCAGAAAAACGCGTCGGACGATGATCCGAGCCCGGATTCGATCTATGAAACCGGCACGCTTGCCAGCGTCCTGCAGCTGCTCAAATTGCCCGACGGCACCGTCAAGGTGCTGGTGGAAGGGCTCGAGCGCGCGCGCGTGCAGAAATACACCGACCGGTCGGAGTATTACGAAGCGACCGCAATTGCGCTGGCTGACACCGATGCCAAGTCCGTCGAGGCCGAAGCCCTGGCGCGCTCGGTGGTGTCCGACTTCGAAAGCTACGTGAAACTGAACAAGAAGATCTCCGCCGAAGTCGTCGGCGTGGTTCAGGCGATCACCGATTTCGCCAAGCTCGGCGACACCGTCGCTTCGCATCTCGCCGTCAAGATCGCCGATCGCCAGGGCATCCTGGAGACGCTGTCGGTGACCGCGCGCCTTGAGAAGGTGCTCGGGCTGATGGAGAGCGAGATCTCGGTGCTGCAGGTCGAGAAGCGCATCCGCTCGCGCGTCAAGCGCCAGATGGAGAAGACCCAGCGCGAATATTATCTCAACGAGCAGATGAAGGCGATCCAGAAGGAGCTCGGCGACGACGAAGGCCGCGACGAGCTGGCCGATCTGGAAGAGAAGATCGCCAAGACCAAGCTCTCGAAGGAAGCCCGCGAGAAGGCGCAGCACGAGTTGAAGAAGCTGCGCCAGATGTCGCCGATGTCCGCGGAAGCGACCGTCGTGCGCAACTATCTCGACTGGCTGCTGTCGATCCCGTGGAACAAGAAGTCCAAGGTCAAGAAGGACCTGGTCGCCGCGCAAGCGGTGCTCGACAACGATCACTACGGGCTCGAGAAGGTCAAGGACCGCATCGTCGAGTATCTCGCGGTGCAGTCGCGCGCCAACAAGCTGACCGGACCGATCCTGTGCCTGGTCGGCCCTCCCGGCGTCGGCAAGACCTCGCTCGGCAAGTCGATCGCGAAGGCGACCGGCCGTGAGTTCGTGCGCGTGTCGCTCGGCGGCGTGCGCGACGAGGCCGAGATCCGCGGTCATCGCCGCACCTATATCGGCTCGATGCCCGGCAAGATCATCCAGTCGATGCGCAAGGCGAAGACCTCGAATCCGCTGTTCCTGCTGGACGAGATCGACAAGATGGGCGCCGATTTCCGCGGCGATCCATCGTCGGCGCTGCTTGAGGTCCTCGACCCCGAGCAGAACTCGACCTTCAACGATCACTATCTCGAGGTCGATTACGATCTGTCCAACGTGATGTTCATCACGACCGCGAATACGCTGAATATTCCGGGACCGCTGATGGACCGCATGGAGATCATCCGGATCGCGGGCTACACCGAGAACGAGAAGGTCGAGATCGCGCGCAAGCATCTGATCCCGAACGCGATCTCCAAGCATGGCCTGGATTCCAAGGAATGGTCGATCGACGACGATGCGCTGCTCCTGATGATACGCCGCTACACCCGCGAAGCGGGCGTGCGTAATCTGGAGCGTGAGCTTTCGACACTCGCCCGCAAGGCGGTGAAGGAGCTGATGATCTCCAAGAAGAAGTCGGTG
>NZ_JADGRI010000053.1 GCF_017881085.1 Bradyrhizobium sp. | reverse complement strand
CCTTGACGATGTCGTCGGCAGCCAGTGGCAGGCTAACGGGCTGTGCTCCCACTCTATTAAGTGATCTCATAGCACCCGCCTAGTGAATCGAAGGAGACACCGGTCGGTGATGTCGTAGAGGCAGCCCTTTAAGAATGCTGATCGGTCCTCTTCCGTATCGTCGCGTTCAGTGTTGAGGTCGTCCATTCGGCTAACGCAGAGCGAATGAAATTGAACGGGATCGAGGTCCAGTTCACCGGCGAGATATTTTGCCCGAAGGGTGGCGACCTCTGACCGAACCCGCCGTTGGAGCTGATCGACGTCGCTGGCATCGAGGTAGCGGGATGCACGTGCTTCTGACGCATAATCCCGTCGGAGCGCGGCGGCCAGAGCTGTCATCTCTGCCGGAAGTCCAGCCTCGGTCAATTTCGTGGCAAGCTTTCCGCCGGAGCGCGTCGACGCTCCGTCTAACATTTCGGTAATGCGCTCTTCCCACCAGGCGCGCACTTCTTCACGCGTGATAATCTTCTTCAGCGGGTCCGGAAGCCACTTGGCGCTGCCTGCAGTTTTCGCCATTGCTCGAAGCTCAAGGAGGAGAACTTCCGCCGGCTCAAACAGAATTGATCGGCCTTCTTGATGAGCCAACCGCATCAGCTGGACTAAGTTGTCCTTTGCAATTGCCTTTTCGCTTTCTCTATGATCCCAAAGGCAATTGGCGACCCAGAATTGGGAGTCTCGTCCCTTCAGGGACTTAAAGCTGGGACACCGCGCATCGATATCTTGGACGAGAGCAGCGATTTCCGTGCCCGCGCTCTGCCGTCCTGCAGAAAGCCTCGGATAAGGATAGCCGGTGGCAGCGGTGTTTTTCGGGAAAACCCGCGTTCGGGACGCCGGGGTCGCAGCTTCGAATCCTGTCACTCCGACCAATATGCGAATATCTCAGCAGTTTCATAGTTTTAGAGAGAGCCGAACGGCGCGCGTGCCGGCGGCTGTCCGGGCTCAGCTGCTGCGACGGCAAGGCTCTTTCTGAAAGCAAATTAAGCCGGCCTTCGACAAACCAAATCGATTTCGATCAGCGCCTCATAGGCAAGGACCGTCACACCCACGCAGGTGCGGGCCGGCAGGCGGTCGGCCGCAAAATAGCTGCGATAGGTCGCGTTCATCGCCGCGTAGTCCTCTTTGAAACGCGTCAGATAGATCCGCGCCATCACGATGTGTTCGAAGCCGAGGTCGAGCCCGGCCAGCACCAGCCGCAGGTTTTCCATCACGGCGCGGGTCTGCGCCTCGATGCCGTCGGGCAGCTTGCCGGGCGCATCCGGCGTGTCCGGCATCTGGCCGGTGACAAAGACAAAACCGTCGGTCTCGACGGCATGGCTGAACGGCGCCACCGGTCTCGGGCCGCCTGCGATCATGTGGAATTTCAAGGCATGCCTCGGTAGTTTAAGAGCGCGGTGCGCTGTCGAACAGGCGCTTGCTCAGGATGGCGTGCACGCCCCAATTGCCGTCCACCACTTGCGTGACGCCGAAGTCGACCGCGGCCGACATCAGCGCAATCGCCTCGTCTTCGCTCAGGCCTTTGATGTTCATCAGGAAGCGCCGCATCTTGCGAAAGGCGTCCTTCATCGCGAGATCGAGCGAGGAGGTGGCATAGACCTCGCTCTGGCCCTTGGCGCCGAACTCGGCGAGATAGTTCGGATGGCTGAAGCCGGTCAACACCCATTCGGTCCCGGTCTCGATCAAGGGATAGGTCAGATCGGCGAAGACGCGGCCGGCCAGATCCGCCTTCTTGTGCAGGATGAGCTGGAACGTTCCGGTCATCGAGCATTCGATCGCGGTGCCGCCGAGTTCGCCGTCGCCCTGGGTCGCATGGGGATCGCCGACCGAGAGCAGCGCGCCCGGCACCGAGACCGGCAGATAGACCGTCGATCCCTTGCCGAGCCGCCAATTGTCGAGATTGCCGCCGAAATAGGACGGCGGAATCGAATCGACGAAATCCACCTCGCGCGGCGCCACCGCGATCACGCCGAAATGCGGACGCAAGGGAATACGGATGCCGTCGAGCACGTTGTGCCTGCGCTTGACCGAACCCGGGCGAACCGGCACGCCCGGATAATCATAGGTCGCGTGAACCACGCCGAACGGATCGGTCTGCGGCTCCCAGCGATAGGAATAAAGCGCGCGCGCATGCGGCGTTTCGTCGTGATCGCCTTCGCGTCCGGCAAAAATCTCGTAGATCGTCACGGCCTCGCGCGGGTTCGGCTCGGCGAGCAGCTCGTTGTAGTGATATCCCCACCAGGCCGCGACGCTGGAGCCGAACACCTGGCCTTCGAAATCGGGATTGCGCGAGGCGCGCGGCACGATGTCGAGGATGCGCACTTCGAGCACGTCCCCGGGCTGCGCGTCCTTCACGGCCACGGGCCCGGTACAGATGTGAACGCCGAACCCTTCGCCCGCGCCACGGCCGTAGACGGAGGCATCCATCGGGCCGGCGCCGCGCCGGTCGACGTTTTTCGCCTCGCGCGTCCAGTGGAACACGCTTTCGGCGCCGGAATCGCCCTTGATCATGCGCTCGGGATCGTCCGAGGCATGCTGCGTCAGGGTTTCGATCGTGATGGTCTCGCCCGAATTGATTTCGATCTGCGGCGGCATCGACCGCGAGAAATATCCCCAATGCACGTGGGCTGCTTCCACCGAGAGATGATGGTGGAGCCGCTCGCCTTCGGCGCAACAGGGCGTCTTGTCGGCCGGCGCGGCTTCGGCGCTGCGTTCCGCGCCGGCCAGCGGATAATGGCTGCGCAGCTGCGCCAGCGCCTGCTGCGGCCAGCCGCGCTGGCCGGTCACCGCGGAGGAGGCTGAGCTGCGCTCGAGTTCCTGCTGACGGAATTCGCGCGGCGACAGTCCGAAGCGATGGCGAAACGCCCGGCTGAAATGCGCGGAATCGTTAAAACCGTTGCGATAGGCGATTTCCGAGATCGAGTGATGCGCCTCCGCCGGACTGGACAATTCCGCCGAGGCCCGCTGCAGCCGGCGTTCGCGCACGTAATGGGTAAAGCTGCTTCCCGAGCCCTCGAACAGCTTTTGCAGGTATCGCTCGGATATTCCTTCGGCGTCCGCCACCCGCGCCGGCGTGAGATCGGGATCATCAAGCCGGCGCTCGATGGTCTGGCAGAGGCGGTGAAGGATCGCCGCCCGCGTCGCGGTGGCGCCGGCATCCGTCGCCGGCATCAGCTGCCGCACGAAGGTCGGCAGCAGATCGGCGAGGCTTTGGGCGACCGCCGCCCATTCGCTGTCCGACAGCATCTCGAGATTTCGCGCGGCCGATTCCAGCGTGCGCGAGAACACCTCGGTGAAACCGGTGGGAGCCAGCACGCGAACTTCATCGAATACTGGCCCAGTGACCTTGCGGCTGCCGAATGCATCCGACGTCACCGACAGGACGATGGCGCGCATGTCGCGCTGGAACGACACGCTCCAGTCACCCTTGCGCGGCAACAGCAGCAAGTGCCCGATCGAAATGATCTGGTGGCCGGTGCTGGTCCGCAACGTGACACCGTCCTCGGTCGGCAGCAGCATGATCGGCATGTCGCCGGCCGGATGCGGCCGCGGCGACACCGCCTGCGATCCCGCCGCGAGCCTGGCCAGCACCACGCCCTCGGCGTTGCGGCGCGACGCCGTGGCGTGCCCGGTGTGAACGGTCGATCCCGCCGATGGCTGCAGGCCGACCGCGCTCAAGACGTCACGCCACGCCTCCAGCCGGTCGCTTTCGGAATAGGATTCGCTGGTGAATGGGCGGAAGCTCATGGATCGACCCCAAACAGGGAAATCGAAGCAACCTCCGTGCCAATACCGCGGGACATCTTGCCGCGGCGGCCACGAGATGCAACTCCCGGATATCCCCGTGAGGTCTACAACCCTTGGTCCGGCTCCGAGGTCCCGAGGTTCCATCACCGGGCGCGTCAGTCGCACCTGAAGATGTTCTTGCGGATCGTGCCGTGTACGCCCCAATTGGCGTCGACCACCTGGGTGACACCGAAATCGGCGCCCACCGACATCAGTGAAATCGCTTCATCCTCGCTCAGGCGATGCACCGTCATCAGGAACCGGCGCAGCTTGCGAAACGCGTCGCGCATCGCGCGGTCGAGGCTCGAATGGTTGGCGATTTCGGTCTGCGCGCCGGCGCCGAGTTCGGCGAGGTAGTTCGGGTAGGTGAAGCCGTACACCGACCATGCGCTGTCGTTCTCCAGCATCGGATGCGACAGTCCCTCCAGCACCGTGCCGCCGAGATCCGCCTTCTTGTGCAGGACGAATTCGAAGTCGCCGGTCAGCGACGTTTCGATGGCGGTGCCGCCGAGCTCGCTGTCGCCTTGCGCCGCGTGCGGGTCTCCCACGGAGAAGAACGCGCCTGATACCGCGACCGGGTAATACATCCTTGCGCCTTTGCCGATGCGCCAGTCGTCGATATTGCCGCCGGTGTAGCTCGGCGGGATCGAGCTGACGAAATCGGATTCCGAAGGCGCCAGCCCCATGGTGCCGAAATGCAGCCGCGCCGGCACCTTGACACGGGAAAGGATATTCTCGCGCTTGCGGATGGTTGCGTGATCGACCCGCACGCCCGGATAATCGATCGTGGCATGTACGATGCCGTCCGGGTCGGTCTGAGGCGTCCAGACATAGTTGTAGACCGCCTTCGCGAACGGCTCGCCCGTCGTGTCGAGTTCGAAAATGGTGATGACCTCGCGCGGCTTCGGCTCCTCGATCAGGTCGTGGTAGTGAAAACCCCAGTTCGCCGAGGCGTTGGAACCGAAGCAGCGGCCGGCATGGCAGGCGTGACAGGCGGGACGGGGCCGCACATCCAGGATGCGGACTTCCAGCACGTCGCCCGGTTCCGCATTCTCGATCGCCACCGGCCCGGTCAGGAGGTGAACGCCGAGGCCTTCGCCGGAGCCGCGGATGAACGGGCCTTCGGTCGGCCCGGCGCCGCGGCGGACGACGGCTTTATGCTCGCGCGTCCAGTGGAATACGCTTTCGGCGCCGGGATCGTCGGCGATCATCCGCTCGTAATCGTCGTTGGCGTGATGGGTCAGCGTCTCGATGGTGGCGCGGTCGCCCGAGCGCAGCGTCAGGGCCGGCGTGACCTTCTTGCTGAAATATCCCCAGTGAACGGAAGCCGGCGATACCGGCAGCGTGTGGTGCTTCATGCGAATGCCTCTTCAGGAAAGGGAAGTGTCGGCCGGCCGGTCATGACGTGCTCTCCGGCGCCTTGTCGGCCTCCATCACGCTGAGGAAGCGCGCCGTGGCCGGATGTTGCGGATTGCTGAGGATTTCGTGCGCCGGCCCCTGTTCGATGATCGAGCCGCCGGAAAGGAACGCGACGCGGTCGGCGACTTCATCGGCGAAGCGGATCTGGTGCGTCGAGATGATCATGGTCAGCCCGTCATCGACCGCCAGCCGCCGGATCACCTCCAGCACCTCGTTGACGAGTTCGGGATCGAGCGCGGACGTCGGCTCGTCGAGCAGCAGCACGCTCGGATTGGGCGCGAGCGCCCGCGCGATGGCGACCCGCTGCTGCTGGCCGCCGGACAGATGGCGCGGCAGGGCGTCGGCGCGGTGGCTCAAACCGACGCGTTCGAGCAGTTCCCGGGCGCGGCGGTCGGCGTCGGTGCGGGTCAGGCCGTGCACCCAGCGCAAGGGACCGGCGACATTCTCCCGGGCGGTCAGATGGCTGAACAGGTTGAACTGCTGGAACACCATGCCGACACCGACGCTGGCGCGCTCGTTGGCGATGGCGCGCGGCGACAGCTTCCTGCCGTCGTCGCTATGCCCGAGACGGCGGCCGCCGACGCGCACCATGCCGGAATCCCAGTTCTCCAGATGGTTGATGCAGCGCAGCAGCGTGCTCTTGCCGGATCCGCTGGGGCCGAGCAGCGCCACGACCTCGCCGACGCGGACGGTCAAATCGACGCCGTTGAGCACGGTCTGCGCGCCGTAGCTCTTGCGAAGACCGGTCACCTCGACGGCGACATTGTTGCGCTGGACCATCGCGGCGTGTTTGGCGCGGTCGCTCCGGGAGGTAGGGCGTGGCGCCGTCATCTCCGGCAGCAGGCTGTGCGGCGGGGGGAGGAGCGCCGCCGGTTCGGCCAGTTTGGTCTGCAGGTCGACGCGGCGCCAGGGCAGGAAGATGGAGAGGCGCCCCTGCGGCGTGACGCGATCGAGATCGAGCGCCCGCTCCACGAACAGCTGGATCACGCTGACCAAACTGGTGAGCACGAGGTAGATCAGGCCGGAGGCGAAGAAGATCGAGAAGAAATCGAAAGTCGAGGACGCAAGCTGGGTGCTTCGCAGTGTCAGCTCCTGCACGGAGATCACGCTGGCGAGCGACGAATTCTTCAGCGCGCTGACGGTCTCGTTGCCGAAGGCGGGAATCATGGTGCGGATGGCCTGCGGCGCGATGATGCGGCGCATCAGCAATGAAGGCGTCATGCCCAGCGCCTGGCCGGCCAGCACCTGTCCGCCGTCGACGCCGAGCACACCCGCGCGCAGCATCTCGGCGATGAAGGGCGCTTCATTGGCGGCGAGGGCGAGACCGGCAGCGCCGATCGCGGAGAGTTTCAGGCCGATCTGGGGCAGCGCGTCGTAGGCGAACACCATCTGCAGGATCAGCGGCGTACCGCGGAAGATCACCGTGTAGCCCCGGGCGAGTGCAGCCAGCACCGCAAAACGGCTGAGCTGCATCGCCGCCAGCACGAGGCCGAGGATCAGCCCGCCGGCGAGGCCAAGGGCGGTCACCGCGACGGTGAACCAGATGCCCTCGATCAGGTACGGCAGGCTGAGATAGTGGACAAAAAGCGACATTACTTGACCGAGAGAATGTCGGGCTCTTTGAAGTTGTTGGGGTCGAGTTCCCACTTCGCGAGCAGGGCCTTGTGGGTGCCGGCCTTCTGGACCTCGATCAGCGCGGCCATCACGGCGTCGCGGAAATCGGGCTTGTCCTTGGGAACGGCGATGCCGACCGAATAGGGGATGGTCACCGCGATCGCCTTCTCCAGCTTGTCGGGATTGGCCTTCACCGCCTGATCGACGGTGTTGACGTCGTTGACATAGGTGTCGGCACGGCCGGCGAGGATCGCCTGGATGCAGTTGGCGTTGTTGTCATAGAGCTGCAGGGTCGGTTCGGGCTTTCCTTCTTTCTTGCACTCGGGCGCCAGCGCCTGCACCAGCGGGACTTCGACGTAGCCGGTGTTCTCGGCCGCCGCCGCGCCGCACATCGAGATATTGATGCCGGTGATCTTCTTCGGATTGCCCTTGGCGACCAGAACGCCGTCGAACACCTTCGAATAGGTGATGAAGTCGGCCGCCTTGGCGCGCTCTTCCGTGGCGTAGATGTCGGAAATCACGATGTCGGCCTGTCCGCTCGCCAGTGTCGTCAGCAGCGCCGCGAACGTCACGGGCTTGTAGGTCAGCGTGAAGCCGAGGCACTCGCCGATCGCCTCGCCGAGGTCGATATCGAAGCCGACATATTTGTTCGGGTCTTTCGGGTCGATCGCTTCATAGCCCGGCGTGTGCGGGTTGATCGCGTTGACGAGCTGCTTGCCCTTGAACTGCGGATATTTGGTCTGCAACGCCGCGCAGCCCGCGGGGGCGGCGGCGCTGGCGGAGGTCGGCGCCCAGATCGTCGCCAGGAGGAACGTAGCAAGCGCGGCACTGCGCAATCCGGAGATCACGGCGGAATGCCGCGCCCGGGCCTCGGTGGAAGATTGCCTGTGCATCTGTTTCTCTCCTTCGAAATTGCCATGGCGGCGCCATGTTCCAAGTTCGAAGGAAGCCTACGGTCGCTTGCCGGTTTTGGGCTTGTCCCGGGACGCACAAAAAGTTGGATGCGCCGGTGCCAGCAATTAGGCAGCGGCTGCGGAAATTATGGGCGATCGGCGCAAGAAACGCGCAAAAGCCCGGATCAGGGGGTTTAGTCGTCTGCAGGAGTCCACGATCCGCAGGCCAGGTCGCGGCTGCGCAGTCGCCCGCGCCGGATCGACCAGCGTTCCGACGTGTTGCCCATCACCGCCTGCAGCGCCGAACGCGCGTTCAACTGCCGTTCCGGCACGCAGGCGATGATCGCATTGCGGTCCTCGATGCCCTGCTCGTCGACGATCCATACCCGCAAATTGTCGCCGGCGAGCCGCGCGGCGATCCGATCGACCGTCGGATCGATATCGTTGGGTACCGTCACATTCATGACGATGCGGCCGCCCGGCTGCAGGCGGGCGCGGATCGCCTCGCAGGTCTCGACGTCGAACTCCTCGTCGAACTGAAAGCCGGGGCCGCCGACGTCGATGGCGATGGCGTCGTAAAACGCGTCGTCCTGAAAAATGAACTTGCGGAAATCGGAGACGATGCAGGCGAGATCGTCGGGCAGGGCGAAGAATTTCTGCGCGATCACGAAGCTGATCGGATTGTTGTCGATGATCGTCAGATTCTTCCCGAGATGGGTCAGCCGGGTGGCGAGATTGCCGCCGCCGCATCCCAGGACGAGGACGCTTGCCGAGCGTGACAGCAGCTCATCCATCAGCTTGACATAGGTGAACACGCTCTCGCCGTCAGGCGTGGCCTGGCTCTGCCGCACGCCCTGTTCAAAGTAGATGCGGGTGCCCGACTGCGAGCATTCGACGATTTCGATCTCGCCGTTCCTGCCCTGATATCGCCCCAACAGCCGCACAGCAGCCACCATGCATTAAATAGTATGTATCAAACATCTCTTATCATGTAACATGCCGGATGCCAATGTCCGCGACCGGACCGGCCGAGCCTGAACCGGAGAAATCAACTGCATGATCACCGCCAATCAGCTCAGGGCCGCGCGTGCGCTCCTGAACATCGATCAGCGGCAAATGGCCGAGCTCGCGGACCTCTCGGTGCCGACCATCCAGCGCATGGAGGCCAGCGACGGCGTCGTCCGCGGCAACGTCGATTCGCTGATGAAGCTGGTGGCGGCGCTTGATGATGCGGGGATCGAGCTGATCAATCCCGGCGTTGCAAGCACGACCGGGGGAAGGGGCGTGCGACTGCGCGAGCATGTCAGCAAACCGAAGCCGAAAACAAAGCCAAAATCCTCTTCTTCGCGGGCGCTGGAGCGGGCGCGCTGAATCGTTGCGATTCTAGCGGGCCGTGCGCTCTTCGATGCGCTTGACGGGCTGCTCGCCTGAGGCCGGTGTACCCCCGATGATGAGGCGGGTGAATTTTGCGCTCAACAGCAGCCGCGGAAGCGTCCCTTGCCGACAGCGTAGCGGGCGTTCTGCCGCTCCACGAAGAATTCCTCGTAACTCATGATTGGCGCGTCCGGATGCGTCTGCCGGCGATGCTCCACGTAGGTCTGGTAGTCGGGAATGCCGACCATCAGACGCGCGGTGCGTATCGTCCATTCCTTCATCGTCATGATGTCAGGCAAGTTTCGCTCCCGGGATGGTCGCAGGCAGACCGATCTCGATGGCGGTGATCGTCGGATCGCCCAATGCCCGCCGTATGGCGATGACACCGTAGATTATCATTGCCAGCACCACCATGACGAACAGCGCGGACAGTGTGGCGTCGACGTAATCGTTGACGATGACGCGGTTCATCTCCGCCATCGTTTTTGCCGGCGCCAGGATCTTGCCCGCCGCGGCGGCGTCGCCGAACACCCGTGCGTGGGCAACGAAGCCGATTGTCGGTTCGGCGCTGAAGATTTTCTGCCACCCCGCCGTCAGCGTGCATACCAGGAGCCAAAAGGTAGGCACGATCGTAACCCAGGCGTAACGCTGGCGCTTCATCTTGAACAGTACGACCGTGCACAGGATGAGCGCGATCCCCGCCAGCATCTGGTTGGAGATGCCGAACAGCGGCCAGAGCGTGTTGATGCCGCCCATTGGATCGATGACGCCCTGGTAGAGGAAGTAGCCCCAGGCGCCGACCGCCAGCGCCGACCCCACCAGGTTGTTTCCCCACGACTCGGTCTTCCGGAACGATGGCACCACGCTGCCGACCATATCCTGGATCATGAACCGAGCGACGCGGGTGCCGGCGTCGACGGTGGTGAGGATGAACAGCGCCTCGAACAGGATGGCGAAGTGGTACCAGAGCCCCATCAGAACGCGGCCGCCGAACATACCGGACAGGATGTGTGCCATGCCAACTGCGAGTGTCGGGGCGCCGCCGGTGCGCGACAGCAGCGTCTTCTCTCCGACGTCCTGGGCGATCTGGCTGAGCATGTCGGGGGTGACGGTGAAGCCCCAGCCGGTGATCACCTGCGCCGCCTGCGCGGCGGTGGTGCCGATCAGCGCCCCCGGGCTGTTGATGGCGAAATAGATTCCGGGCTCGATCACGGTCGCGCCGATCATCGCCATGATGGCGACGAACGATTCCGTCAGCATGGCACCATACCCGATGAGGCGGAGCTGGTTCTCGTTCTCTATCATTTTCGGGGTCGTGCCCGAGGCAATCAGCGAATGGAAGCCGGACACCGAGCCACAGGCGATGGTGATGAACAGGAACGGGAACAAGCTGCCCGACCACACCGGGCCGGTGCCGTCGATGAACCTGGTAACCGCGGGCATTTTCAGCTCCGGCTGCACCAGGATGATGCCGACCGCGAGCAGGGCCATGGTACCAACCTTGAGGAAGGTCGACAGATAGTCCCGTGGCGCCAGCAGCAGCCACACCGGCAACACCGAGGCGACGAAGCCATAGCCGATGATGATCAGCGCCAGCGTCTCGCCGCGCAGATCAAACCATGTTGCGATCGCCGGGTTTTCCGACACGGTCCGGCCGTAGATCAGCGCTGCAAGCAGCAGCACAATGCCAATAACCGACATCTCCGCGATGCGGCCGATCCGGATGAAGCGGGCGTAGACGCCCATCAGCATTGCAATTGGAATGGTGCAGAATACCGTAAAGGTGCCCCATGGGCTGCCGACCAGCGCCTTGACCACTACCAGCGCCAGCACGGCGAGCAGGATGACCATGATCAGCAAGACGCCGACGAGCGCAATGCCGCCGGCGACCGGCCCCATTTCGGAGCGCACCATGTCGCCGAGCGAGCGGCCGTCACGCCGCGTGGACAGGAAGAGCACAGTCAGATCCTGCACCGCGCCGGCGAAGACGACGCCAGCGAGAATCCACAGCGTGCCGGGCAGATAGCCCATCTGGGCGGCGAGCACCGGACCGACCAGGGGGCCGGCGCCGGCAATTGCCGCAAAGTGGTGACCGAACAGCACGTAGCGGTTGGTCGGCACGTAGTCGAGGCCGTCATTGTGCTGGTAGGCAGGGGTCTGCCGCTCAGGGTCGACGCCCAGTACCTTTTCGGCGATGAACAGCGCGTAAAAGCGGTAGGCGATGAAGTAGATGCATACCGAGGCGATGACGAGCCATGCCGCGTTCACGCTCTCGCCTCGGCTCAGCGCGACGATCCCGAACGAAACCGCACCGAGCGCGATCACTGCGGTCCAGAGCAGCTTTGACCGAAGCCCGTTTCCCTTGATGGCGAGCGAACTCATGTCTCCCTCCACATGCCTGGTTTCCCGTGCCAGCTCGATTAAAGTCATCATTTCTCCGCCGAAAGAGCCGGCGTTGATGCGGATCAAACTCTGCGCAATATAAACTCTGCGCAACATAAATGGAGTGCGGCAAAGATCAGTGCAGCGCAGCAAGTACACCGCAAGTGAACGTCGAACTTGCATCGCTCTGCATTTTGGCGCCGCGCAACGAAACGCGGGCCTAACCCGAAGCCGCGCTGTCGACCCGTTCGAGCAGCGCCAGCAGGCCTTGCAGCATGGCGGTCGGCGTCGGCGGGCAGCCCGGAATATGCAGGTCGACCGGGATCACCTCGGCGACGCCGCCGACGACCGCGTAGCTGCCGGCAAAGCAACCGCCGTCCCGCCCGCAGTCTCCGACCGCGACCACCCATTTGGGGCCGGGGACGGCATCATAGGTGAGCTTCAGCGCCTCGCGCATGTTCCTGGTCACGGGACCGGTCACCATCAGGACATCGGCATGGCGCGGCGAGGCGACGAAGCGCAGGCCGAAACGTTCGACATCGTAATAGGCGTTGTTGAGCGCGTGGATCTCCAGCTCGCATCCGTTGCATGAGCCGGCGTCGACCTCGCGGATCGAGAGGCTGCGGCCGAGCCGCCGCCGCGCCGCGCGGCCGAGCGAGGTTGCGAGCTCCGTCACCGCGGCGTCGTCCGCCGACGGCGCCGGTTCGGTGAAGGGCGAACGAAACAGGCTTTGAAACAGCAGCTTGCGCATCTCTGTTGTCCTTAAACGTCAGTGCGAGGAGTGGCACGTCCGCCGTAGTTCAATGAGCGAGGAGGAAGCGAAGCTCGCAATGACGGTTTCTCCGGCATATTCCTAAAGATCCACACCCGAGTACGAACAGTTGAACGACTTGTTGCAAAGCGGAAAGTCCGCCACGATGTTGCCTTCGATGGCGGCTTCCAGCAGCGGCCATTGAAACCACGAGGGGTCGCGCAAATGGCAGCGTTCGATCCGGTCATCGCGCAGCCGCAGCCAGACCAGGACGTCGCCGCGGAAGCCCTCTGTTATCGCCATGCCTTCCTGGACCATGCCTTCGCGCGCCTCCTTGCGCGGCCGGACCTGGGCGCGCAGCGCGCCTTCCGGAAGCCGGTCCAGGATCTGGTCGATCAGCGAAAGACTTTGCTCGACCTCGCGCACCCTGATCCAGACCCGCGCGCTGACGTCGCCTTCGGTCAGCACCGGCACATCGAAACGCAGGTCGTCATAAGGCGGACAGGCGAGGGTCCGGCGCGCGTCGAAGGATCGCCCCGAGGCGCGGCCGATATAGCCTCCAGCGGCATATTGCCTGGCCAATGCGGGCTTGAGCACGCCGGTATCGACGGTGCGATCCTGCAGCGAAGCGGTGTTGTCGTAGAGTTCGACCAGGGCCGGAAAGCGCAAGCGGATATTGTCCAGCGCCGCGTGGATGGCCTCGCGCCCGCTATCGTTGATGTCGCGGGCGACGCCGCCGGGCACGATGACGTCGCGCATCAGGCGATGGCCGAAGGCGGTATTGGCCGCGCGCAGCACGGTTTCGCGCAGCACGCTGGTATGGGCGTGCATCAGCGCGAAGGAAGCGTCGTTGCAGATGGCGCCGATATCGCCGAGATGGTTGGCAAGCCGCTCCAGTTCGGCGAGCAGCGCGCGCAGCCAGACCGCGCGATCGGGCGCGACAAGTCCCAGCGCCGCCTCGGCGGCCTTCGAGAACGCGTAAGCATAGGCGACGGTGCTGTCGCCCGATACTCGCCCGGCGAGCTCAACCGCGCGCTCGAGAGTGGCGCCGGTCATCAGCCCTTCGATGCCCTTGTGGACATATCCGAGCCGCTGCTCCAGCCGCACCACGGTCTCGCCGCTGGCGGTGAACCGGAAATGTCCGGGCTCGATGATGCCGGCGTGCACGGGACCGACCGCGATCTGGTGCACGCTGTCGCCCTCGACCGGCAGGAAGCGATAAGGCGATGATGTCGGCAACGCGTCGATGCGCTCTCCAAGCGGAAAGCGCACGTCCCAATTGTCGTGATCGAGCCAGGGACGGGTGTCCGGCAGGCCTTCCGCGACCAGGCCGAACAGATCGCGGGCGGTGCGCTCCAGGCGAAGCGCCGGCGGGTGGTGCACGCCGACGGAGGGATAAACGCGATCGGGGCAATCCAGGCTGACGATTGCGATTTCCGCGGTGTCACCATCCATGATCGCCATATGCACCATCGAGGGTTCGCCCCAAAGGCCAAGCAGGCCGAGACGCCCCTGTGCCAGCTCGTTGGCCACAAATCTCCAGAGGTGCGCACCGACCTCGGCGCGCGGCCAGGGACTGCGTTGCCGGATCTCGCGGCCTTCCAGAATGCGATCGATCAGCGACGGCATATCCTGTTCATCCTATCCAAGGAGGCGGGCCACATGCTGGAACCAGGCGACGAGCGGCGCGGGAAGATAGATGCCCGCGCATAGAACCAAAGCGAGATGGGCAAACATCGGCACGTAGGAGGCTTCCGCCGAGGCCGTGCTGCCGCGCGGCTTGCCGAAGGCGACGGTGGTCAGGCGCAACGTCAAGGCGCCGAAGGCCAGCAACAGGCCGAACACCAGCACGATCGCGAGCAAGGGCTGGCGCGCGAAGGTCGAGCTCACGACCAGGAATTCGCTCATGAAGATGCCGAGCGGCGGCAATCCCGCGATCGCGACCACGCCCACCACCAGTCCCCAGCCGAGCGCCGGATGCGTCACCGTGAGGCCTCTGATCCTGTGGATCCGCTGCGTGCCCTTGATCTGCGAGATATGGCCGACGGCGTAGAAGATCGCCGACTTGGTCAGGCTGTGCATCACCATGTGCAGGAGCCCCGCGAAATTGGCGAGCGGGCCGCCCATGCCGAACGCGAACACGATGATGCCCATGTGCTCGATCGAGGAATAGGCGAACAGCCGTTTGATGTCGCGGCGGCGGTAGAGCATGAAGGCGGCGAACACCAGCGAGACCAGCCCCATTGTCACCATCAATGGCCCAGGCGCGATCGCGTCGGGAGCGGCGGCGAGCAGGATCTTGAAGCGCAGCAGCGCGTAGAGCGCGACGTTGAGCAAGAGGCCCGACAGCACAGCCGATATCGGGGTCGGGCCTTCGGCATGCGCGTCCGGCAGCCAGGCGTGCAGCGGCGCCAGCCCAACCTTGGTGCCGTAGCCGAGGAACAGGAAGATGAAGGCGACGTTGAGCAGAGCGGGATCGAACTTCGCCGCATGCTGGATCAGAATCGTCCAGACCATGCCGTCCTGGCCTTCGCCGACCACCGGCCGCGCCGCCATGTAAACCAGGATGGTGCCGAACAGTGCGAACGCAATGCCGACGCTGCCGAGAATGAAATATTTCCACGCCGCCTCCAGCGCGGCGTGGGTGCGGTAGATGCCGACCATCAGCACCGTGGTCAGGGTTGCGATTTCCACCGCCACCCACATCAGGCCGATATTGTTCGACACGAACGCCAGATTCATGCCGAACATCATGGTCTGGTACATGGCGTGGTAGAAGCGCAGGTAGACCGGCGTCAACCGCCCGCTGTCGAGTTCGTGGGCGATGTAGCTCGCGCTGAAGATGGAGGTGGTGAATCCCACGAAGGTATTGAGCACGATGAAGACGATGTTGAGGTCGTCGACCAGCACATAGGGCCCCGGCTGCGGGCGTTCGATCACCAACAGCGAGAGCGCCGACAGGAATGTCGCGAGACTCGCCACCACGTTCAGCCGCGCCGTGAGCCGGTAGCCCGGCAGCGCGGCCAAGAGCGCCGCCGAGCCGATCGGTATCAGCAGCACCGCCGCGACGGGATCGAAGGAAGGCATATTCATCGGTGTTCGCCCCGGTAGTCGTCGAGAGCGGAGACATCGACGGAATCGAAGCGTTCGCGGATCCGGAACAGGAAGATGCCGATCACGATGAAGGCGATCAGGATCGAGAAGGCCACGCTGATCTCGACCACCAGCGGCATGCCCTTGGCGCCGGTCGCCGCCAGCACCAGCCCGTTCTCCAGCGACATGAAGCCCACCACCTGGCTGACGGCGTTGCGGCGCGTCACCATGACAAGAAGTCCGAGCAGCACCACCGACAGCGCGAAGGCGAGGTCCTCGCGCGCCAGCGGATCGGCTTCCGCGGTGACCCGCAGCATCAAGACCATCGAGAGCGCGACGAGCCCCATCCCGGCCAGCATGGTCGGGCCGATCCCGACGGCGGCCTCGATGTCGCGGTGAATCCCGAGTTGCTTGACGATGCGGTGCAGCGCCACCGGGATGACGATCGCCTTGAACACCAGCGCAATAACAGCGGTGACGTAGAGATGCGGCGCATCCTGGATGAAGGCCTGCCAGGCGACCGAAAGTGCGAGCACCAGGGCGTGCAGCGCGAAGACGTTGAGCAGGGAATAGAGCCGGTCCTGGTACAGCATCAGGAAGCTGATCAGGACCAGCCCGCCGGCCAGCGTATGGGAGACATCGAAGGAGAGGCTGTGCATCTGCATCAGAAACTCCTCGACACGAACAGCAAGAGCGTCCCGAGCAGGCCCAGCATCAGGGCCGCGCCGAGGAATTGCGGAACGCGGAACACCCGCATCTTCGCCGTCGCCGTCTCGAACATCGCGAGCAGGAAGCCTGCGACCGCGAGCTTGACGAGGTAGATGGCGGCGCCGATGGCGTAAGCCAAAGGCCCGGTGCCGAACACGGCGATCTTCCAGGGGAAGAACACGCAGGCGATCAGCGAGATATAGAGCAGGAGTTTCAGGAAGGCGCCGAATTCGATCATTGCGAGATGACGCCCCGAATATTCCAGCACCATCGCCTCATGCACCATGGTGAGTTCGAGGTGGGTTGCGGGATTGTCGACCGGAATTCGCGCGTTCTCCGCGAGCGCCACCATGACCAGCGAGACCAGCGCCATCCCCAGCGACACCCGCAATCCGACATAGGACGAGGCCAGGAAGTCCGCGACCGTCGAAAGCTGGGTCGAGCCCGCGACCAGCGCCACGCAGAACACCATCAGCAGCATCGCGGGCTCCGCAAGGGCGGCGATCATGACTTCGCGGCTGGAGCCGATGCCGCCGAAACTGGTGCCGACATCCATGCCGGCGAGCGCCAGAAAGAAGCGGGCGCTGCCGAGCAGCGCGACGATGGCGATCAGGTCCGCGGTCCAGTTGAACAACAGGCCGGTGGCAAACGTCGGCACCAGCGCCGCGGCAACCCAGATCGCGGCAAAGGTCACATAGGGCGTCACCCGGAACAGCCACGAGGCGTTGTCGGCGAGCACCACTTCCTTGCGCAACAGCCGCAACAGATCGCGATACGGCTGAAAGACCGAAGGCCCCTGGCGCCGTACCAGCCGCGCCTTGACCTTGCGCACGAAGCCGGTCAGGAGCGGCGCGAGCACCAGCACCAGCAGCATCTGAATGCTTTGCACGAGGATGTCGGAGACTACGACCATATCGCGAGCACCAGCAGCAGCGTGACGAGGGTGGCGAAGACGAGGCTGAGATAACGGCGGATGGTCAGGAACTGCAGCTGATTGAGCCATTCCGAGGAGACGGCGACCGCGCCCGCGATCGGCGCGTACATGCCCTCCCAGATCAGATCGTGCAGCTCGATTCTGAGCCGCGCCGGCCGGATATCGCCGGGGGGCGGCATCTCGACATGATCGCGGGCGTGGAACACCATCGTGCCGAACACGCGGCGGATCGGCTGGGCGAAGCTCGCGCCCGAATATTGCGCCGCCGGCACGGCATCGGAAAAGCCGCAGCCCCAGGCGGGCCCGCGCCGCAGCGCATGCGAGGCGAAGCGGTGAATGAAGAAGACGGTGAGCGACGCGGAGATCGCGATGAACATCATCACCAGCAACCCGTTGTAGGAACTGCGGCTCTCCGCGATCGGCGCGATCGACAGCCAGGCCTCGTTGGCCTGGATCGGCATCCGGCCGCCGAGGATTTCGACGGCGACGGGCGAGAGCGCATCGATCACCAGTCCCGGCAGGATTCCGCCGAGCAGGCACAGCACGGCCAGGATGAACATCGCCGCAAGCGAGTATCGATCGACCTCATTGGCGGTTTCTGCCGCCGTGCTGCGCGGCCGGCCGAGAAAGGTCACGCCGTAGGCCTTGACGAAAGTTGCCGCCGCCAGCGCCGCGGCCAGCGCCAGCATCGCGCCGACCGCCGGCACCATGATCTTCAATGCCCATTGCGGCAGGTCCGGGCTTTGCAGCACGGCCTGGAACATCAGCCATTCCGAAACGAAGCCGTTGAACGGCGGCAGCGCCGAGATGGCGACGCAGCCGACCAGAACGGCGAAGCTGGTGAAAGGCATGCGATGGATGAGGCCGCCGAGCTTGTCCATGTCGCGCTCGCCGGTCGAATTCAGCACCGCGCCGGCGCCGAAGAACAGCAGGCTCTTGAAGAAGGAGTGGTTGAGCACGTGAAACAGCGCGGCGGTGAAGGCAAGCGCCGCCGCGAGCTTCAGGCCGTTGGCCTGAAATGCCAGCGCCAGGCCGAGGCTGACGAAGATGATGCCGATGTTCTCGATCGTGGAGTAGGCGAGCAGGCGCTTGAGGTCGTTCTCCATCATGGCGTAGAGAATTCCCAATACGGCGGTGATGCTGCCGAGGAAGAGCACGATCACGCTCGCCGACCAATTGGGCGGCCCCAGCAGGTCGAACACGACCCGGATAAAGCCGTAGATCGCGACCTTGGTCATGACGCCGCTCATCAGCGCCGAGACATGGCTGGGCGCCGCCGGATGGGCGAGCGGCAGCCAGACGTGCAGCGGCACCAGGCCGGCCTTCGAGCCGGCGCCGAGCAGCATCAGGATCAGCACCAGCGCCGCCACATAGGGCGTATGCGCCGCCGCGCGGATGGCGGCAAATCCGTAATCGCCCGCCGGTCCCGCCAGCAGACCGAAGGCCAGCAGCAGCGAAAGGGTGCCGAAGCTCGCCATCACCAGATAGACATAGCCTGCCTTGGCGTTGCCGGGTTCGCGGTGGTGCGCCATGACCAGCGCCCAGGACGCCAGCGACATGAATTCCCAACACAAGAGATAGGAGAACGCGTCGTCCGCCAGCACCACGAGATTCATGCCGGCCAGAAAGGCCGGGAAGAAGGGGAGCACCCGGTGGGGCGATGGCTCGTGATGGCCGTAGCCGAGGCCATACAGGCTTGCCGCCGCCCCGCCGAGATTGACGACGACGAGGAAGAACGAGGCCAGCGCATCGAGCCGGAAATGCGCGCCGAGCCAGGGCAATCCGACCGGCAAAATGAGGGTTGAGGAGTTGGCGGCGTCGCCGAGCAACGCGCGCAGCGCGCCGAACAGCGCGGCCGCGCAAATCGCCAGCGTGGCGCCGTAGATGACCGCGGTGGCGCGCTCGCTGCGGCTGAGCGCGATCGCGAGAATGGCGGTCACCAGCAAGGCTGCGACACCGGACATCTGCAAGGCGACGGGAGAGATGACGACGGCCGAGTTCATGCGCGCGCGCCCGGAATGATCTTGACCGCTGGGTTCTTCAGCCGGACGCCGCGCCCCTGCGCGGTGCTGGCCGCGCCTTCGTCGATCATCTCGATTCCGGCCGCGTCGAAGGCCGCGATCAGCTTGACCAGTGAATCGACATTGCCGCGCACCATGGTTTCGGAGGCCTCCATGCGCTGAATGGTCGGCACCGAAAGCCCGGACATCTCCGCGAGCTGGCGCTGGTCGATGCCGAGAAGCACCCTGGCCGCCCGCAATTGTGCCGCTGTGAACATGAGTCTGCCCCGGGACCTAATCCCCATCAAACATCACTGCTGCATCATAAGTAATGATGCCAAAGTGTCAATAAGTGATGTTTAAAATGTCTATTCTAATGCGCTTGTTTGGATAGGCCGCGGGGCAGGACACAGCCTTCACGTCGGCTCCGTCAGGATCGCCAGCGCCAATTGTTTTCTGGGTATCCGATCCTCGCCGCTGCGGATTGACGAGGATCAAGGTTTGGCAGGGCCAAGGAGGGATCGATCGTCGCGACAGCCGACCGCGGCGTGAGCTACGAGTCGCGACGGTTCCCACTTCCGGAACAAAAACATGAAAATTGCAGTCTGGTCTCCGAACAGACGGGTAACCTTGCAGGCAGCGCCGGCTGGAATTGCGCGAGCCAGCTAATTAGATAGAGCGTCGTTGCCGTTCGAATTTCGGGAGGCCTTGATGGCCCTGAAAAATGCTTTCATCGCCGTTACCTGCGCCGTGCTTCTGGGATGGAGCGGGGTATCGATCGCCGGCGAGTATCGCCCCGACCAGTTCCTCGGCCTCGACCTTTTCAGGGCAGTGCTCTCGCCGAAGCGGCTCGGGCCGACGGCCGAATTCGAGCCGGTTCCAGTGCAGGCGAGGGACGATCGCGAGAGCGAGAACCCGCAGGCCCGTGCGGAGCCGACCGCCGAGCCCAGGCTCCACACGCAAAGCCCACGCATGGCCGATTTGCCCGTCGAGGAGCCGCAGGTGCGCGTCGAGAAGCCGCGCGTTGTGCCACGCACGAAAGTCGCCCATCGCCACGGCAATCCGCTCGACGCCCAGGCGTTCGATACGCGGGTTCAGGTCTGGCCCTGCAAGTCGGGCGGCATCTGCAACTGGAAGCGCTAGGGCGATAGTGCGAGGCTGTTTCTTCTCGTCATTGCGAGGAGCGAAGTGACGAAGCAATCCATCTGGCCACGCAAGGGAAGAATGGATTGCTTCGCTTCGCTCGCAATGACGGCCTCAAGAGTCACACACCCGTCGCAAAAGCTTCGGCCGGGAGTCAAATTGAGCAGGCAACCTCCGTCGCGATTCGACGGGGTGGCCACCAATGGCGATTGCGACACGCGGCAAGCACGGCCTGACCCGTCGGCATCTCCTGGTCCGCTCCGCCTCCACCCTGGCGCTCGCGGGGCTGGGCAGTCTGACAAGACCCTATCTCAGCCGGGCTGCGGACCGTCCACTGATCACATGCGGAATCCAATCGGGCGATGTGTCGATGCGCAGCGCCATGGTGTGGGCGAGGGCCGACCGGCCCGCGCGCATGCGGGTGGAGTATTCGACGCTCGAAAGTTTTGTCACTATCCTTGGCGCTGCGGCCGCGGACGCGCTACCGGAGCGTGACTTTACTTCCAAGATTTTGCTCGAGGGTCTTCCGCCGGGGCAGGATATCTTCTACCGGGTGAAGTTCGAAGACATCTCCGGCATTCCAGGCGAAACACAGGTCGGACATTTCCGCACCGCGCCGACAGACAAGAATTCGATATCGTTCGTCTGGTCGGGCGATACCGCGGGGCAGGGATGGGGCATTGATCCCTCGCGCGGCGGCATGCGCACCTACCGGACCATGCTGGAAAACCGCCCCGATTTCTTCATTCATTCCGGCGATCACGTCTACGCCGATTGCCCGGTGCCGTCCGAGCTGAAGCTGCCTGATGGCAACATCTGGCGCAATATCGTGACAGAAGAGAAATCCGTGGTGGCGCACAGCCTCGCGCAGTTCCGCGGCAACTACAAATACAATCTGCTCGACGAGAACCTGCGCGCCTTCAACGCGGAGGTGCCGATGTTCGCGCAGTGGGACGATCATGAAGTGACCAATGACTGGTCGCCGATCGGCAGCGCCGACGAGACCGGCT
>NZ_JADGRI010000282.1 GCF_017881085.1 Bradyrhizobium sp. | reverse complement strand
TGCGGTCATCGATACCGGCGGCAGCGCGCGCGAAGGCGCGCGCCTGCTTGCCGCGATCCGCGCGGTCACGCCGAAGCCGGTTCGCTATGTCGTCAATACCCACATTCATCCCGACCATATCTTTGGCAACGCCGCGTTCGCAGGCGAGGGAACCATCTTTGTTGGGCACAGGAATTTGCCGCGCGCGCTGGCGGCGCGGGGCGAGTTTTACCTGAAGGCATTTCGCGGGCCGCTCGGCGATGCACTGATCGGCGAAGTTAGGATTGTTCCGCCCACGCTGCTCGTCGACGACGAAATGCAGATCGATCTCGGCCGGCGAACATTAACGCTCAAGGCCTGGCCGCCCGGACATACCGACAATGACCTGACGGTCTTCGACAATGCAAGTTCTACCCTGTTCGCGGGCGATCTTCTGTTCGTCGAGCATGTTCCGGTGCTCGATGGCAGCATTCGGGGCTTTCTCGCCGATCTCGACGTGCTGCAGCGCACTCCCGCGGCACGCGTTGTTCCCGGACATGGCCCCATCGTCAGCGACTGGCGGGGCGCCGTCAAGGACGAGCAACGCTATTTCGAAAGCCTTGTCACGGAGGTGAGGGGCCTCATCCGCAAAGGGATACCACTGACCGAGGCGGCCCGGGAGGCCGGCAGAGGCGAACAGGCGCGGTGGAAATTGTTCGACGAGTACAGTTCGCGCAACGTCATCGCAGCGTTCGGTGAACTTGAATGGGAATGATGATCTCCGCTCGGCGGCGCAGCTTGCTGCCCGTAGCCATTTCAGATAAGTTTCCCTCTGCTTGGAAAGGGAATTCGATCATGTCGATTTTTTCCAGAGTGATCGTTCCG
This sequence comes from Bradyrhizobium sp., assembly GCF_017881085.1. Taxonomy (GTDB): domain Bacteria; phylum Pseudomonadota; class Alphaproteobacteria; order Rhizobiales; family Xanthobacteraceae; genus Bradyrhizobium. The sequence continues at coordinate 6,305 of NZ_JADGRI010000282.1, read as the reverse complement.
GCCTTGATGGCCGCGATTTTTCTCGCAGCGCCGGCGGCGGCGTATGCACAGGCTGCCGGTGCCGGCCAGGATCAGCCTTCGGAGGAAACCTGGAACAGCATCAAGGGCGATATCTTCAAGAACCGTCCCATCCTCGATGGCTCCGGCCTGGTGGTGCTCGATGCGCCCAAGCGAGCGGAGGATTCCGCCATCGTGCCGATCGGGATGCGGGTTGACTTCGCCGGTGACGACAAGCGCACGCTCAAATCCCTGACGCTTGTCATCGACGAAAATCCCGCGCCGGTCGCCGGCACGTTTACGATCGGCCCGCGTTCCGGCGTGACCTCGATCTCGACGCGGGTCCGGGTCAACAGCTACTCGTATGTACGCCTCGTCGCCGAACTCAGCGATGGCCAGCTCTATGGTGTCAAGGCTTTCGTAAAGGCGTCGGGCGGCTGCTCGGCGCCGGCCGCGTCCAACAGCGACGCCACCAAGGCGATGCTCGGGCAGATGAAGTTCCGCACGTTCCCGCCCGGTTCCGGTACGTCGCCCGAAGCCCAGGTCATGCTGCGCCACCCACAGAACTCGGGCCTGCAGATGGACCAGGTGACGCGGCTCTACATACCGCCGTTCTTCATCGAGGACCTCAAGATCTGGCAGGGCGACGACCTTGTCGTAGCGATGGACGGCGGAATCGCGATATCGGAAGATCCGAACATCCGGTTCAACTACAGGCCCAATGGTGCCGGCAAGTTTCGCGTCGAAGCCGTCGATACCAGCAAGGAAATGTTCAGGGACGAGTGGTCGATCGAGAAATCGATGCTGTAGCGGCACAGCCTGAACCTAATCGGTTCCGATGGAATCAGAACCGAGCCTTTATTTCTTCTGTTTGATGCGTTTTCTTCGCGAACCGGTGTCCACTTCGCCCTAAACGTCATAAGGAAAGTCGGATTAAAAGCAGCGCACTTCCGCTTCCGCCTGCGCCCGGCGGAAATCCTGCACCGCAAGCTTGGCTTGCTCGGTCGATCGAAATTCGGAACCGATGGGCCCGGTGACCTGCGACATCGAAAGGATTGTCTCGGTGGTCACGTAACGCTCGTAGGGGATGATCGACGCAATCACGTCGATGGAACAGGAACATTTTTGCAGGAGTTCCTGCGTTTCACCGTTGGCCTTCATGCAGGCGAAAACATACTCAGCGCGCGCCGACGTCGGATAGTCATTGAGATCGTCGGCTCTTGCGCTCGCCGTCGCGGCGACGATCGAGGCCGCGAGAAGGGCGCTTGATCGGAACAAGTTGGTCAAGCAAGCCATCTTCACGCCTTTCGCGCTGCCGCCCCCGCGCCCGACACGGGCGACGAAGCCCTGGCCTATGCCATCTCTCATCAATGGAATGCCGAACGTTCGATGCGCTGCAACACGAACATGCAAGGTTCGGAGATTGCGTGTGCCAGCTCAAATAATTTGTCAGGATCGCCAATCCGGGTCAAGCTTGGGACGGTGAAGCTTGCCGCGGGCAGCGCGGCAGGCTAAATCGCCGACATTGAACCCAAAGGCCTGCGCGTCGGAATGACCAGCGTGACGTATTTCATCGGCGCTCGACGGTACGGCGCACCGGGTTCCGAAATATCTGCCTGTCGGTCTTGCGGACCGGAACGGGACTTTCGGGAATGGTGATGACGCCATTCGAACCTGCTCAGACCCCCGCCCTTGAGATCGACCACGTCAGCCATCGCTACGGTCCGAGGGTGGCGGCGCTGGACGATGTCAGCCTGACGGTCAAGCAGTCGTCCTTTACCGTGTTGTTGGGATTGAACGGCGCCGGGAAGTCGACGCTGTTTTCGCTGATCACACGCCTCTATGCGATACGATCGGGTCAAATCCGCATCTTCGGCCACGACGTTGGGAGCGAACCGGGTGCGGCCCTAAGCAAGCTTGGCGTGGTCTTTCAGTCCCGCGCGCTCGATATCGACATCTCGGTGCGCCAGAACCTGATGTATCACGCCGCGCTGCACGGCATCGCCAGCAGCCGGGCCAGGGATCTGATCGCGCAGGTCCTGGATCGCGTGGCGATGGCCGATCGCAGTCAGGATCGGGTCGGCAATCTCTCGATCGGGCAGATGCGCCGCATCGAGATTGCGCGAGCGCTGCTGCACCAGCCCCGCCTGCTTCTGCTGGACGAACCGACGGTCGGCCTCGATATCAAGGCGCGCGCCGACATTCTCGATCATGTTCGCCGGCTGTCGACGGTGGAGGGTATCGGCGTGCTCTGGGCGACGCATCTGATCGATGAAGCAAGTAGCGGCGACGACGTGGTGGTCCTGCACAAGGGCAGGGTTCTCTCCCACGGTGCGCTCGGCGAGGTCGTCCGCGGATCCGGCGGCGCCGATCTGCGCGACGCGTTCAACCGGCTGACCGGGGCTGCCGACCAGAGCGAACTGGAAGCCGCCAGATGACCGCCATCTCGGAAGCCACCGACATGCACCATTTTTCGCCGGCGCAATATTTCATCTGCCTCAAGGGCATCGTCTGGCGCGAAGCCCTGCGCTTCATCCACCAGCGCGAACGCTTCGTCTCCGCGCTGGTGCGCCCGCTGGTCTGGCTTTTCATTTTTGCCGCCGGATTTCGTCAGGTGCTCGGCGTCTCGATCATCCCGCCCTACGAGACCTACGTCCTCTATGAGGTCTACATCACCCCCGGGCTGATCGCGATGATACAGCTTTTCAACGGCATGCAATCGTCGCTCACCATGGTCTATGACCGCGAAACCGGCGGCATGCGCACGCTTCTCGTCAGCCCGTTCCCACGCTGGTGGCTGCTCGCCTCGAAACTCCTGGCGGGCACGCTGGTATCCGTGCTGCAGGCCTACGCCTTCCTGCTGATCGCCTGGTTCTGGGAAATCGAGGCGCCGCCGCTGGGCTATCTGGCGCTGCTGCCGGCGCTGCTGCTCAGCGGATTCATGCTCGGAGCCCTGGGAATGCTGATCTCGTCGCTGATCAAGCAGCTCGAGAATTTTGCCGGCGTCATGAATTTTGTCATTTTCCCGATGTTCTTTGCATCCTCGGCGCTCTACCCGCTATGGCGTGTCAAGGAATCCAGTCCGCTGCTGTATTATATCTGTGAAGCCAATCCCTTCACGCATGCGACCGAGCTGATCCGCTTTGCGCTCTATGAGCAGGTCGCGTGGGTCTCGCTGGCGGTCGTTGTCGGCTGTACCGTCGCGTTTCTGTTTGGTGCGATCCTGGCCTATGATCCGGCGCGCGGCTTCTTGGCCCGCCGCAATAATCCGGGCGGCTGAAAAAGAGCTGCTGCCGGAACTTCAGAAGGTGGCTTTCACGCCGGCGTAGAAAGCCCGCGGGCGCGCCGGGCTGATCGAGCGCGGATCGGTGAACGGCGCGCCGCCATTGGCGAAATTGGGGACGGCGCCGGTATCGAAGAAGGTGCCATAGGTCGCGTAGCGGTTATCGAAGATATTGTCGGCACGGGCGTAGATCTGGAAGGTCTTGTCGATCTGATACGAGGCGTGCAGGTTGAAAACCGCATAGGACGACAGTCGCTGGGCCTGGTTGGATTCGTCGCCGACGAAGTATTGACTGTCGACGAACAGGGCGTCGCCGCCGATCTTGAACGCGTCGGTGACCGAATAGTCGAAGCCGGCCTTGATCCGGTTGCGCGGAATCGCCGGAATCCGATTGCCCGGAAGGATCTGGACGTTGCCGTTGACGTCGGCGAAGGGACTGTTGGAACCGACCTGAAGCGAATCGAGGAATCGCGCGTCCACTAGCGCATAGCTGGCATAGAGCTGCAGCGTGCTCGACTTGAGACTGACTTCGGCCTCGATGCCCTGGCGGCGGGTCGAGCCGACGTTCTGGAAATAGCCGAATCCCTGCAGGACGGGACTCGGAATGGCGAGGATATCGTCGGTGTTGGTTGCACTGAAAGCTCCAAGCTTCCATCCGAGCGTGCCGATGTTGAGGTCCCTGGTGCCGCGCAGGCCGGCTTCCACGGTTCGGGACACGACCTGCTTCAGTGGCGGATCGGAGACCAGGAAGGCCGCGATGATGCAGGGATGCGCCGGATCGGCGCAGCCCAGCTCCAGCGGGGTCGGCGCACGGTTGGCTTCGGAATAGCCGGCATACGCCGTCAAACCTGACGTGATTTTATAGGTTGCGCCGACGATCGGATTGAAGCGCGTGTAGGTATCCTGGCCGTTCAGCGCACTGCCGATCTGGTCTTCCAGCCTGATGTTGGCGACATTGAACCGGCCACCCGCCGTGATCGAAAACGCGTTGGTGACGTCAAAGGTGTCCAGCGCGTAAAGACCGGTATATTGACTGGTGGCACGAAGCGCGACCGGACCGATCGAAACGGGATCGCCGGATTGGCCGAGAAATATTCCGCTGCCGCTGACGACAAAGTTCGGACCGATGGTCCCCAGCTCCGCGCTGGCCGTGAAGCGGGTGACGCTGGAGTCGAAGCTGGTTCCGACCACGAAATGATTGTCGTGACCGAACAGCTGATCGGTATTGGTTGCCTGCAACGACAGGCCGGTCGTGGTCGAATGGGTCGTGGTTCGGTCACTCTCTCCCAGAACCGCTCCGGGATTGAAGGGATTGGCGAGCTGGGCTCCATTCAGGCCATTTGCCGGCGTGCTGCCGTCGCCGAAGCAAAGCAGCGTCGAGTCGGCCGCGCAGGGCTGGGTGCCGGTCGGATTGGCATCGAGCATCTTTTGATCGAAGACCCGCACATGCGCGGAGCCGTCAATGGTCCAAGTCGGCGTCGCCTCGACCTTTCCGGTCAGATTGACATAGCCGACGCGGTTTTCCGTGATCTGTGGCGAGGTATAGGAAGCCCCCCAATATGGCTGGAGCAACTCGACAGGCGCGGTCGCGGTCGCGCCGAAATGGTTATCGGCCGCGCCCATGTTGAGATGGAACTCGCTGCTGTCGTTTTTGTAACCGACATCCCCGTAGAAACGGCGAACGTCCGATGCTGAAAAATTGCGAAATCCGTCATCATGCAAGCCTTCGAGCGCACCATAGACGGCAAAATTATCGACCTGCTTGCCCCACTGTGCCGAACTCTGGATGCGTCCGAACGAGCCGCCCATCGTATCGATCTCGGCGCCGTGATAGTTGAAGCCGTCCTTCATCTGCACGTTGACGGCCCCACCCAGCGCATTCAGGCCGAAAGCGGGATTGTTGGTCACTACGGTGACTGATCTGATCGCGGCGGTCGGGATCAGATCCCAGTTGACGGTGTCGCCGAACGCTTCGTTGACCCGCACCCCGTTCTGGTAGACCGCGAGCCCCTGAGGGGTGCCGGCCACAGGGGAGGCGACGAAGCCGCGAAACTGCACGTTGGGCTGGAAGGGATTTCCGGCAACCTCATTGACGACGATCCCTGGCACGTATTTTTGCAAGGCGTCGCCGATGTTCAGCGAACCGGTGTCCTTGATCTGACTGGCGTCGACGAGGTTGAGGCTCGCCGGGATCTTATCGGGATTGATGCCCGCGCCGGAAATGGGCGTGGTCGGGTAGACCACGAGCCTGGGTATTGTCCGGGCGGTGCGGGTGGCATTGTCGGTGCGACCACGTTTGACGCCGGGTTTCGTGCCGGTCACGACAATCGGCGGCAGCTTCTGGGCTTCCGGCTCCTCTTGGGCATGAGCAAAATCGCGCCCCGAAAACATGCCGAGCGATATCGGCACGATCGATATCGTCGCGATAAGTAGCGATCGAGCGCCCACCTGTCCCACCCCATTCCGCTGCGGCTCTTTCGGCCGGCTGGCTGGGGGGATGCTAGGGGATCGCCGCCCGATCGACATCGGGAAAGTTAGGTCGCGCGATCGGGAAAAAATCCCGGTGGCCCGTCGTGATTTTAGCTCGGTTGAAGCACCTGGGATTGTCGAATTCCGCAGGGCACCAGGGCTTCCACGGTGACGCCGTGGTTCGTCGACGCCACGGTCATGCTGCCGCCCAAGGCCAACACTCGCTCGCGCATGCCGAGGATGCCGAACCCCTGCTTGTGATCGGCCGGCAGGCCGGCGCCGTTGTCGCGTACGCTGACCATGATCGCCTCCGTCTCGGCGGCTCCCGCGGCCCGGGTTGCCGCCGGCTCGACACGGATATCGACATGGGTCGCACCGGCATGTCGGAAGACGTTGGTGAGGGCTTCCTGAATGATGCGATAGATCGTCAGTTCCGCCGTCTCGCCGCGCGAGCCCAGTGACGGCGAAATCGAGGTCTTGATCTCGACACCGGGATGGGCTTCCCGCCACAGCCGCATCAGCGCAGCAAGCGCGTCGGCCAGCCCGAGCTCCGCCA
>NZ_JADGRI010000003.1 GCF_017881085.1 Bradyrhizobium sp. | reverse complement strand
CCATTCGTCGGTATCCTGCAGCGCCATTGTCTCCGGGGCTGCCGACAGCACAAGACGGGTGGCGTCATCGATCCGGTCGTGACGCACCATCCAGCGCATCCGGCAAAGCGTGTAGCCGAGATCGCCGCGGGCCTCGGCCGGAACCTCGTTGAGCAAATCGAGCGCCTTGTCGGCGCTCCCCGCGGCACAGGCCTTCACGATCGCAAGCTCGTCGCTGCCGAGCCGCTGCGCGACGCGCCTGGCGCCCGCAAGATCCTTGGCGCCGATGCGCTTGTCCATTCGCGCACGATGGTCCTCGCGCGTCAGCAGGTCGTGGAATAGCTCCATCGCATCGGTCTCGGAACGCTCCGACAATTCATCCGACCGCCAGGCTCGGCGAACCAGGCTTGCCGCACCGTCACGGTTGCCTTCGGCGAGCAGCACCCGCGCGAGCGCGAAGCGACCCTTGGCGCTCGTCGGCTGATCGCCCATGAAACCATGAACGGTGGCGGCGTCGCCGCGTTCCTGCCATAGCTGCGCTTCGGCCCGCTTGCGCATCTGCGCCATGCTCGGCCAACCCGGATTATCGGCCATGAACGCCGCGTATCGGCCGAAGTTCGAATTGGTCTCGGGATGGCGCAGGATGAACCATTCAACGAGTTTCCGCGCCGCCGGGTCGCCGATTGTCTTCTGGATGGCGGTCGCGTCGCTTGTCTTGGCCTTGCGCGCCAGATCGATCGCATTCCTTACCGCCGCGAGATCACCCGACAGCGCGGATGCGTCCACGGAAGGACGCGGCACGTCGCCCGCCCGCGTCGGCTTCGCCGCCGCCTCGTGCTTCTTCGAATGACCGGCTTTCCTGAGGACGGCATGGCGGTCGTGCCGCACGCGTGTCGCCTCATGCGGCTGCTGATGCGGCTTCCTGGCCTGCTGAAGCTTGTGGCTGGCTCGTGCTGCGGCGTCAGTCGAACATACGGCGAGCACAGCCAAGATCAGGAAACAAGACAGCGAACGCAAGCACTGGTTCATTGCGTGGTCCCCCACTAACCAACCGGACGAAGCATGCTTCAGACGGCTGGCGCTCACCGGAGGGTATCACAGCGACGACTTGCAACTGTCGCGTTTCGGCAACAGCACGGGAAAACCTGACGCCAGTGGAACTCAGACGATCGTGAGACGGTCTGACGCCACCACCATTACTGAGCTACCATCACGCTTGACGGCAGGTTTCAAAGCGCTTGTCGATCGCAAGGTCGTTTTCGTCGGCTCCACATCACGCCAAGTGGCAGGCCACGAAATGCCCGTCGCTTCCCTGCTTCAGTTCAGGCGCGATTTCACGGCAGCGTGGCTCGGCCATCGGGCAGCGCGTGTGAAAATGGCAGCCTTGCGGCGGGTTCATCGGGCTCGGCACATCGCCTTGCAAGCGGATCCGCTTGCGCTTCACCTTCGGGTCCGGCACCGGCACGGCGGAGAGCAGCGCCTGGGTGTAGGGGTGTTGCGGATTGCGGTAGAGATCGTTTGCCTTGGCCAGTTCGACGATGCGGCCGAGATACATCACCGCCACGCGGTCGGAGATATGCTCCACCACCGAAAGATCGTGAGCCACGAACAGATAAGTGAGATTCAATTCGCTCTGCAGATCTTCCAGAAGATTGATCACCTGCGCCTGAATCGACACATCGAGCGCCGACACCGGCTCGTCGCAGACGATGAGTTCGGGCTCCACCGCGAGCGCGCGGGCGATCACGATGCGCTGGCGCTGGCCGCCGGAAAATTCATGCGGGTAGCGGCGCATGTGCTCGCCCTTCAGCCCGACCTTGACCAGCAGGCTCGCGACACGCTGCTCCCGTTCCCTTGCCGAGGCGCCGAGCTTGTGGATCGTCAGGGCTTCACCGATGATCGCGCCCACGGTCATGCGCGGATTAAGCGAGGCGAAAGGGTCCTGGAACACGAGCTGCATCCTGCGCCGCAAGGCGCGCAAGTCGTTGCCGCCGAGACCCAGCACGTCCTGCCCGGCAAACACGACCTCGCCTGAACTGGGCTCGATGAGGCGCAGGATGCAGCGACCGGTGGTGGACTTGCCGCAGCCGGATTCGCCGACCAGTCCCAGCGTCTCGCCGCGATTGACGGAAAACGACACGCCGTCCACCGCATGAACGCGCCCGACCTCACGCGACAACAGGCCGCCGAGCACGGGAAAATACTTGGTGAGATCGGTGACGCGCAGCAAGGGTTCGCTGCTCGGGGGCCCGCGCATCAAGGATTCGTTCATGGCGCCTCTCCGAGATGGCAGGCCATGCGATGGGAAGCGGCGATCTCGCGCAGGACCGGCTCCCGTTCCCTGCACACGCTCATCGCGTAGCGGCAGCGCGGCGCGAACCGGCAACCGGGGGCGGGATTGATCAGGATCGGCACGGACCCGGCGATGACCTCCAGCCGCGTTTTGTGTTGGCTGGCCAGGTCGATGCGCGGAATGGAGCGGATCAGGCCCTGCGTATAGGGGTGGCTGGGGTTTTCGAACAGCCTGTCGACGGCGGCTTCCTCGACGACTTTGCCGGCGTACATCACCACGACGCGCTGCGCGGTTTCGGCCACCACGCCCATCGCATGGGTGATCAGCATCACCGCCATGCCGAAACGCTCCTTCATGTCCTGCAGCAAATCGAGGATTTGCGCCTGGATGGTCACGTCGAGCGCGGTGGTGGGCTCGTCGGCGATGACGAGCTTGGGCTGGCAGGCCAGCGCCATGGCGATCATGACGCGCTGGCGCATGCCGCCCGAGAACTGATGCGGATAATCATGCACGCGCCCTTCCGCATTGGGAATCTGCACCAGTTTCAGCATCTCGATCGTCCTGGCGAGCGCCTGCTTCTGCGGCAGGCGTTCATGGACGCGCAGGGTTTCCGCGATCTGCTCGCCGACGGTCAAGACCGGGTTGAGCGAGGTCATGGGCTCCTGGAAGATGAAGCCGATCTCCTTGGAGCGGACCTCGTCCAGTTGGGGGCTGGTGAGCGGCACGAGGTCGCGGCCCTCGAAGATGATCTGGCCTTCGACAATGCGGCCCGGCGGCATCGCGATCAGCTGCAGGATCGACATCGCCGTGACGGTTTTGCCGCAGCCGGACTCGCCGACCACGCAGAGCGTCTCGCCCCGGTTGATGGTGATATCCACGCCGTCGACCGCCCTCACAATGCCGTCGTCGGTGGCAAAGTGGGTCTTCAGGCCTTTTATCTCGAGCAACGGCGCCATCAGATCACCCGTCGCGCATCGAGCGCGTCGCGCAACCCGTCGCCGATGAAATTGATGGCCACCACCGCGATGAAGATGGCGCCGCCCGGAAACAGCGCCCAGTGCGCGGCGATGTCGAGATAGTCCTTGGCGTCATACAGCAGGCGTCCCCAGGTCGGGGTATCCGGCGGAAAGCCGAGACCGAGAAAGGATAGCGTCGATTCAGCGATGATGGCGGCGGCGACATCGATCGTGCCCGCAATGATCACCGGTCCGAGCGCGTTGGGAAGGATGTGGCGGACCACCTGCCGCATCGGACTGGCGCCGAGCGCGCGCGCGGCTTCGACGAACTCTTTCTCGCGCAGCGAGAGGAACTGGGCGCGCACCAGGCGGGCGACCGGCATCCAGCGCAGTCCGCCGATCACCAGCACGATCAGGATGAAGATGCCGCCCTCGGGGCCGAACACGGCCTTGAGCCCGTCGCGGAACAAATAGATGAGAAGAAGCAGCAGCGGCAATTGCGGCAGCGAGAGGAAGAGATCCGTGAGCCACATCAGCCCATGACCCAGCGCGCCGCGCGACATGCCGGCGAGCGCGCCGATCAGCGTGCCGACGATCACCGAGACCGTCATCGCTGCAAGGCCGACGGCGAGCGAGATGCGTCCGCCATAGATCATACGGGCGAGGATATCCTGACCCAGATCGTCGGTGCCGAAGGGATGGGCGAGCGAAGGCCCCTCGAGGTGCGCGCTGAAATCGATCCCGTCGATGGGGACGCGCCACAGAAAGGGGCCGAACACGACAGCCGCGACCAGCACAAGCAGCAGCACCCCGCTGACCAAGGCGAGCTTGTGGCGGCGATAGCGACGCCAGGTCTCGCGCCAGGGCGAAAAAGTGCGCCGCTCAGCGGAGGGAGATGCGAGGATCAAGCCAGCCATACAGTATGTCCGCGATCAGGTTGAAGAGCACCACCAGGCACGCGAAGACGAAGGTCACCGCCATCACCACCGGCGTGTCGTTGGAGAGAATGGAGGAAATCAGCAGCGAGCCGATGCCGGGAATGCGGAAGATCTGCTCGGTGACGATGGCGCCGCCGAACACGGCGGGAATCTGCAGCGCGATCAGGGTGACGACCGGAATCATGGCGTTGCGCATCACATGCCTGACGATGACCCTGGCCTGCCCCAGGCCCTTGGAACGGGCAGTGGTGACGTAATCGAGGCGGATCACGTCCAGCATGGCCGAGCGCACGAAGCGGGTCATCGAAGCCGCCTGAAACAGGCCGAGCACCATGACGGGCATGATCGCCTGCCTGATCTGTTGGCCGAGCCAGACGATGCCGGTCCCCTTGATGTCGGTCGAATAGACGAAAGGCAGCCAGTCCAGCTTTACCGAAAAGATCAGGATGAACAGGATGCCGGTGAAGAAGGTCGGCAGCGAAAAACCGATGAAGGCGAGCGTGTTGGCGACCTGGTCGAACAGCGAATAGGGCCTGGTGGCTGCATAGACGCCGACCGGAATCGCAATCAGAAGCGCCAGCAGCTGCGCCGAGCCGATCACGTAGAGCGTGGTCGGCAGCCGCTGCAGGATCAGCGTGTCCACGTTCATCCGGCTGACAAAGGAAAAGCCCCAGTCGCCCTGCGCCATGGCGACGAGCCAATGCAGGTAGCGAAGATAGATCGGATCGTCGAGGCCGAACTTGGCCCGAAGCGCGAGACCCACCTCGGGTGGCACGTTCGGATTGGTCGCCAGTTCCGAAAAGGGATCACCGGGCGCAAGCGCGAGCACGGTGAACAGAACCAGCGAAATGCCGAGCAGGCTTGGAATGGCGATCAGCAGGCGACGCAGGATGTACTGGTTCATGAGGGAACACTCGGTCGGCGCCCCGTCCTCACGTCTCCCGATACCAGTCCTGCAGATTGTCCAGATCGTTGGCCCAGCCGCTCATCACCGGGCGCAGGGAGTTGGCGCTGGCGCCGACCTTGATGCGATGCATGACGGGGATGAACGCATTTTCCTGCCAAAGCAGATCGTTGCACTTGATGTAGAGGGCGGCGCGCTTGACCGGATCGATTTCGTTCTCGGCGGCGTCAACGGCCGCATCGTACTCCGCATTGACCCAGCGCGGGAAATTCGTGCCCTGCCACTTGTTCTCCTTGGTGGCCACGTAGCGCGAATGATAGCGGCGCATGTGCTGGGCGGGATCGGGCTGGGTCATCGGGATCTGGAACATCTCGATGTCGGCGTAGAATTTGGCGTAGGTGTCGGGATTGGCCACATCGGAGGAAAAGAACACCGAGGCCACGACCGATTTCAGCTCCACGTCGATTCCGGCTTTCTGCATGGCCTGCTTGACGATCGCCTGCGTCTTCTGGCGCGGGCCGTTGATCGAGGTCTGGTAAAGCAGTTTCAGCTTCTTGCCGTCCTTCTCGCGGACGCCGTCCGCGCCCGGCTTCCATCCGGCTTCATCAAGCAGCCTGGCCGCCTTTTCGACGCTGAATTCCCACGAGGTGTTCTTGGAGACGAACTTCTCGGGCCCGTTGAGGTAATTGGCGGTGACGCGTCCGGCACGGCCGTAAATGGCTTTCTGGATGGATTCCCGGTCGACCAGCAGCGCAAGCGCCTTGCGCACGACGGAATCGGACAAGATCGGATGCCTGGTCTTCATCGAAGACCGCTCGCCGTCGACCTCGGTACTGGGGTCGGTGAAATTGACGGCGATGAACTCGATGTCGCCGCCGACCGCGTAGATCGTCCTGCCCTTGCCGCCCTTTTCGAGGCGCAGCAAGACCTCATCCTCCACCTGCATGTTCCAGGAATAATCATATTCGCCGGTCTGGATGATGGCGCGCGCCGCGGAGACGGCGTCGCCGCCGCCCTTCAATTCGAACGTGTCGAAGTAGGGGCGGTTCGGCATGTGGTAGTCGGGGTTGAGCTCGGCTCGGATGAGATCGCCCGGCTTGAACTCGATAAACTTGTAGGGGCCGGTGCCGACCGGCGCCAGGTTGGCCGAGGCTTCGCGGGACTTGGCGCCCTTGTAGTCGGCGAACAGATGTTTCGGCAGGATGCAGCCATAGGCCCCGACGAAGGGACTGGCCCAGAACGGGGTCGGCTTGTCGAACAGGACGCGGACCGTCAGATCATCCACCTTTTCCACGGTGAGGTCGCGGTAGACGCCGACGCTGACCGCCGCGGTGGCGGGATCGCGGACGTAGTCCCAGGTGAACACGACGTCGTCGGCGGTGCAGGGTTTTCCGTCATGCCATTTGACGCCGGGCTTGAGTTTCCAGGTCACCGACTTGGCGTCGGCGGACAGGCCGCCGTTCTGGATCGACGGAATTTCGGCCGCGAGGATGGCATTGAGGTTTCCGTCCACGTCCCAGCTCGCGAAAGGCTCGTAGAAGATGCGCGAAGCATCCTGGTCCTTGGTGCCGGTGGCGAAATGCGGATTGAGCAGGGTCGGCCCCTGCCACCAGAGCAGCTTCAGCGGGCCGCCCCCGCCGCGCTTGGTCGGCGTGTAGGGTGACGGGCTCTGGGCCATGGCCACGCCGCCGATGGCAAGAAGTTGCGTGGCCATGGGAGCGGTGAGGCCGAGACCGATCATGCGCTGAATGAAGGCGCGGCGATCCATGCGGCCGTCCTTCACCCCGTCGATCATGGTTCGCAGTTCATTATCCAGCATGGTCACCTCGTCCGGTTCTCGTGGGGTCGCAGGCGGCCTTGAGAGGCGCCCGCGCCAAGTGTTTTGAGAAAAAGTGTCCCAGAGAAGATGGCACACCGAACGCCCCGCACGTCAACTTCTTGCGGCGGGGGCGCCGCAGGTTTTCTGGTTGTTGATTGGGCAAAAGACCGCTATGGCGCACACCATTTCGGCAGTCCATCGGTATCTATGCGGCAAAGCCCGTTCCAGCGCGTCCTGGGTTGCTGAAAATTTGATCGCCAACTCACGTCGCAAAGTCACGTCATAAAGCCACACCGGGATCAGGTCAGGGACATGTCCAGCGGGGGCGCGACATTGTCCGGCAACGGGCTGACATAGGGCGTGCGGGCGGTGCGCTTTCGCAAGTCGGCCTTGGCGGCGGCGATCAGATCCGGCTCGGTCAGCGCCTTGACGCCGAGTCCCGCCATCGCCTTGGCGGCCTGTACCATGGCCTTGTGGGCAGCCGGGCTCTTGCCCTGCGCCACCACCTGCCAGGTGTGGAGCGGGGTGCCGATCGCGACCGTCGGGGCGTGGACCTGTACGGTTGGGACCACCCAGCTCACGTCGCCCACATCGGTCGAGCCGATCAGCGGGTTGCGCCTGGCGTCGAGCGGAACCAGGAAATCGGCCAGCGGGCGGTCGGTGGGGTCCATGCCGATGGTGTGATAGACGGTGGCGATGTCCTTCTCGGTCAGCGTCGCGCGGATCTTGGTGGCGAAATCCTTGTCGGCCTCGTCGAAATGCGGGGGACCGAGCTCCTCCATGACCCTGTGCAGCATTTGCTCCAGAGGCGTGTTGGGCAGGACATTGGAGACGGCGGAAATGATCCGCATCTCCATCCTGGTTTCGGTCATCAGCGCCGCCCCCTGCGCGATCTTGTGGACACGCTCCACCAGCTCGTTCATTCCGGGCAGGTCGCGGGCGCGGATCGAATAGCGCACGCGGGCATGGGCCTGCACCACATTGGGCGCAATGCCGCCGGCGTCGAGCAGGGCATAGTGGACGCGGGCGTCGCTCGGCATGTGCTCGCGCATGTAGTTCACGCCGACATTCATCAGCTCCACCGCGTCCAGCGCGCTGCGGCCCAGATGCGGGGAGGCAGCGGCATGCGAGGTGCGGCCGGTGAAGATGAAATCGGCGCGCGTGTTGGCCAGCGAAGGCGTTACCACCACCTCCCAGAAGCTGGACGGGTGCCAGGTCAACGCGACGTCGACGTCATCGAAGGCGCCTGCGCGCACCATGAAGGCTTTCGCAGCACCACCCTCCTCGGCGGGGCATCCGTAATAGCGCACGCGCCCGGGCACCTTGTGGGCGGCAAGCCAGTCCTTCACGGCGGTGGCGGCGAGCAACGCGGCCGAGCCGAGCAAATTGTGGCCGCAGCCATGGCCATGGCCGCCCGCTTCCAGCGGGCGGGGCTCCGCCACGTCAGCCTCCTGGCTCAGACCAGGCAGCGCGTCGTATTCACCGAGGAAGGCGATGACGGGGCCGCCCTCACCCCACTCGCCCGTCAGGGCCGTGGGAATGGCTGCGACATTCTCCGTGATGCGGAAACCCTGATGGCGCAGCTCGGCCAGATGTTCGGCGGAGGAACGCGCTTCGGTGTAGCACACTTCGGGCATCGCCCAGACCCGGTCGCTCAGGGCGACGAAACGCGCTTTGATCGTGTCGACGCCACGCCAAATGTCACTACGGTTGTCCATCCACCTGCCCCTGATCCCTGTGAGAGTGAGATCGTTATCAGCTTCGCCGGACACCGCCTAGCACCCGCCGGAGCACCAGCCGTGCGGCCGGCGCCAAGGCGGCTTCAGTCGATATCTTCATCTGCGCGCGCTTTCGAAGCCGGGCGTTTCGTCGGATCAGCCGCCGATCAGCTCCAGCGTCTTGTGGTCCGGTGTGCCGCCGTAGAATTTCCCGATCGCCGCGGCGAATTCCGGCTCAGGAGATACCGCGGCGAACAATGTCATCGAAGAACGAAATTTAAGGTCGTCGGGGCTGCCGAGAATTTCCCGGATGGTACGGCCCTCGACCGCATTTACGAGCGCCGTGCATTCCCGGAGTCTCGGCCCCAAAATGGAGTGCCCGAGATAGGCCAGCGCCTCGTCGCGAGAGGAAAGCGCATACCGTTGCGCCATCGCGCTATGCCCGAGACCGGCCAGTTGAGGGAAAATGAACCACATCCAGTGACTTTGCTTCCGGCCCTGGCGCAGTTCCGAGACAACATGCGGATAGACCGGCGCCTGTGCATCGACAAAGCGCGTGAGGTCGAAGGGATCGGTCATGGCGCTGGACTCGCTTCGGTTTGGCCAGGCTCGGCGCCGCCTCGGCCAGGGAACGGAACCGTCCGATGATTGTTCCTTTCCCTGTTCGTTCGCAACCTATTTGGTCACCCCCGATGAGCAGAGCCTTCGTAAGAGAACAGGACGCCGATTACCTCGAAGATCTGCCGGACCGGCCGGTCTCGGAGCATCCCAACGATGTCACCGAAACCGGCCTCGCGCAGATCGAACGGGCGCTCGCGGAAGCCGGCGAAGCCTACGCCCAGGCGCAGGCGACGGCCGATCGCGCCGCGCTTGCGGCGGCAGGCAGAGACCTTCGCTATTGGACCGTGCGGCGGGCGACGGCGCGCGTGGTCCCCGCCCCCTCGGACTTTTCAGAAGTCCGGTTCGGCACATCCGTGACCATCCTGCGCGATGACGGAAGGGAGCAGACGTTCCGGATTGTCGGCGAGGACGAGGCCGATCCCGCCCTGGGTACGATCTCCCATGTCTCGCCGCTGGCGCGCGCGATGTTCGGCAAGCGCGCCGGCGATGTCGTTGCCGCCGGCGCCGGCGAAGCCGAGATCATCCGCATCCGGTAACCACTGTTATACGAAACGGTATTCGGCTCCAAAACCCGGCGGGCGGCGCGGGGAATGTGTGTGAGTCCGGATCATCGAGACTTTCGCGACGGCCGTTTGCGACATAAGATCGTCATCGATTTCGCGCGCCGCAATTCTCAAACCTGCGAAGTTGCGGCGCGGCCAAAGGCCAGGAGATTCTCCATGCCCTCTTTGACTGAATGGAAAGTGCCGCCGGCGTATCAGCCCCGCCCCGGCGACTACAGTTTCGATCTCGATCGCGTGCTTTCCTCGGTGGTCGGGCTGCATTCGATTATCCCCGGCGACGCCTTCAGCGCGGAGACGCTGGGCACCGAGCGCGCAGGCAATGGCGTCGTGATCGATGACGGGCTGGTGCTGACCATCGGCTATTTGATCACCGAGGCTGAATCGGTCTGGCTGCATCTCGGCGACGGCCGCGTCGTGGAAGGCCATGCGCTCGGATTCGATTTCGAGAGCGGCTTCGGCCTGGTGCAGGCGCTTGGCCACATCGATCTCGATCCGCTGCCGCTTGGTTCCTCCCGCTCCGCCCAGATCGGCGACCGCGTCGTGGTGGGCGGCGCCGGCGGGCGCACCCGATCGGTCGCGTGCCAGATCGCCGCCAAGCAGGAGTTCGCGGGTTACTGGGAATATCTGCTGGACGAGGCGATCTTCACCTATCCGGCGCATCCCAACTGGGGCGGCACCGGGCTGATCTCGACCCGCGGCGAGTTGATCGGCATCGGCTCGCTCCAGCTCGAGCGCGAGCGCGAAGGCAAGGCCGAGCATGTCAACATGATCGTGCCGATCGATCTCCTGACGCCGGTGCTCGACGATTTGCGCAAGTTCGGCCGCGTCAACAGGCCTTCCCGGCCATGGCTCGGAATGTACTCGACCGAGATCGACAACAGGGTGGTGGTGATCGGCATCTCCGCCAAGGGCCCCGCGGCACGCGCCGAGCTCAAGGCCGGCGACGTCATCCTGGCGGTGAAGGGCGAGAAGATATCGAGTCAAAGCGCCTTCTACCGGAAACTCTGGGCGCTCGGACCGGCGGGCGTCGACGTGCCATTGACCGTCTACCATGACGGCGTCACCTTCGACGTAACGCTGACCTCGACCGACCGCGGCAAGCTGCTGAAGGGCCCGCGGCTGCATTAGTGCGCGATCCCGGGACAAACGCCCTGGTTTGTCCCGAGTTGGCGCTCTAGAATTATCGCGAGGGAGCGCGCGAGCGGAGACGGGCGATGAGCGAGGCCGTGGTCGACGATATCGTGGCCGTGCTGCCGCCGCTGTTGCAATCGCTCGAAGCGCTCTCCTTCGTCGCCCGCCATCTGAATCCGCCGGAATTCGCAGCTGTCATGGAGGCCGCGGGCGAGCCGGATCAGTCCTTGCAGGCCGTCCGTCCGCGGCTCTCCGGCTGGCCGGAGCAGTTCGCCGGGCTCAGGTCCTCGCTCGAAACCGCGAGCGATGCGGCGCTGGCCGCCTTTGCGGGATTGCGCGCGGTCCAGCACGGCAACGGGGATCTGATCGCCGTGTTTCGGGCGCTGCGCCACGCCCCCCGCGCGCAGGAGGCGCTTTATCCCCTCACGGCAAGACTGCCGCCGGTGAGCAGCTTCTTTCTCGATCCCGGCCTGCGCGAGGATGCCGGACTGCTGGCGCGCTTCACGGAACCCGCAAACGAAAACACCGGCATCCTTCACAACAACAATGAACCCGGCAGCCGTGGCGGCTTCTCGCTCTATGTGCCGGAATATTACACGCCCGACCGCGCCTGGCCGCTGGTGATGGCGCTGCATGGCGGCAGCGGCAACGGCCGCGGCTTCCTGTGGAGCTGGCTGCGCGACGCGCGCAGTCTTGGCGCCATCCTGGTCGCGCCGACCGCGACCGGGAGCACCTGGGCCTTGATGGGGGAAGACGCCGACACCGCAAACCTCAGTCGCATTCTCGATGCCGTGCGCAGCCGCTGGAACGTGGATCCGGCAAGACTGCTGCTGACCGGAATGAGCGACGGCGGCACCTTCTGCTACGTCACCGGACTCGGGAGCGCCTCGCCCTTCACCCACCTGGCGCCGGTCGCCGCCACGTTCCATCCGCTGATGGCGGAGATGGCGGATGCGGAGAGATTGCGCGGCCTGCCGGTCTATCTCGTGCACGGCCGGCTCGACTGGATGTTTCCGGTGCAGGTGGCGCGGCAAACGCGGGACGCCCTATCGGCGGCCGGCGCCGACGTCACCTACCGGGAGCTCGACGATCTCAGCCATTGCTATCCCCGCGAGATGAACGCGCCGATCCTGAACTGGCTGGGCGGCGAGCGATGATGATCACACCATGCCGCCATTGGCGCGCAGCACCTGGCCGTTGACCCAGCCGCCGTCGGGGCCGACCAGGAATGCGACGACGGAGGCGATATCCTGCGGCGTGGCCAGCCGCTCCAGCGGATTCATCTTGGCCAGACGATCGATCAGCTCCGGCGACTTGCCGTCGAGGAACAGGTCGGTCGAGGTCGGGCCCGGCGCGACGGCGTTGACGGTGATGTGGCGGCCGCGCATCTCCTTCGACAGGATCGCCGTCATCGTCTCGATCGCCGATTTGGTGGCGGCATAGACGCCGTAAGTCTCCAGCCTGGTCCCGACCACGCTGGTCGAGAAATTCACGATTCGGCCGCCGTCGCGCAGCCGCTTGCCGGCCTCGCGCATCGCATTGAAACTGCCCTTGAGGTTGACCGCGATCTGCTGGTCGAACAGCGCATCGTCGCTGTCGGCGATTTTGGCAAGCCTCATGATCCCGGCATTATTGACGAGCACGTCGACCCCGCCGAGCGTGGCTTCCGCCGCGTCGAACAAGCCGCGCACGGCGTTGGGATCGCTGACGTCGGCCTTGGCGGTGAGCGCCCGGCCGCCTTTGCCCTCGATCTTCCGGGCCAGCGCCTCGGCGGATTTGACATCGCCGGAGTAGTTGACGACGACCGTGAAACCGTCCGCCGCGAGCCGCTCCGCCACCGCAGCGCCGATGCCGCGCGAGGCGCCGGTCACGATCGCTACCTTGCTGGTCTTGTCGGTCATGTTTTCTCCTCGCGGGCAAATGGGCATTCTCACACATTGATGCACTGGCAACAGTTCTTTCAAGCCCGCGCAGGGCTCAACGGCTGGCGATTTCCTGGGCATGGAACCATTCGCGCTGAAGCACGTTGTTCGTGCTCTCACCGGAGGTTTGCCATGCGGGTTTTTCTGGGAATGATCTTGGGGGCGCTGCTATTGGTCGCGGGCGTCTACGCTTACGACTCGATGCAGACCTCGACGGTCGCGAACGGCCAGGTGGCGCAAGCCAATCGCACCATCGTGAACTGGGACGTCGCCGCCACCGACTGGCACGCGCTGAAGACGCGCGCGCATGACGACTGGATCCGGCTGTCGTCGAAGTAATCGGCGAAATATACCCCAAACGTCTGCGCCCTCGCCCAAGGCGAGGGCGTTTTGCTGCGCCTATTTCTCAGCTATTTCTTCTTGGCGGCCTTCCGCGCATCGGCAATGGCCATGGCGAACTGCTCCATGGTGAGAACGCCCGGCACCCGGAATTTACCGATGATGAAGGACGGCGTGCCGTTGAAGCCGAACGCGGTGGCCTGATCGTTGTTGCGCGCCAGGATAGTGTCGATCGCTTTGGCGTTGGTATCGAGGTCGCGCTTGGCGCGATCGACATCGATTCCGGCGCCCGCGAGCAGCTCGCTGATGCGCGGCTCGGTCAGTTTCGAATTAACGCCGATCAGGGCGTCATGTGCCCCGAGATATTTATCCTGGTATTTGCAGGCCAGCGCCATCCGCGCGGCGACGACCGAAACCGGCCCGAGAATCGGCCAGTCCTTCTGCACCAGCCTGACCTTGCCGTCGTCATGCACCACCTGCTGCAATTCGGGTTCGAGCTTGCGGCAATACGGACACTGATAGTCGAAATATTCGACGATCGTGATGTCGCCCTTGGGATTGCCCGCCACCGGAATGTCCGGATCGCGCAATACCAGCGCCTCGGTGAGCACCGTCTCGTCATTGTCTTGCGCCAGCGCCGGGCGTGGCGCGATCTGGAGACCGAGCATGACAGCGCCGGCGCCGAGCAGACCGAGCGTCTCGCGCCGGCTGCGCCCTTGATACGGCCGCGCCGGATCGATCGATTTTTTCATCTTGGTCTCCCGGCGGTCTCTCAGGACGGACCCGTCAGAATGGGGGTCAAACTGCGCACCAACATATAGAGCGCCACCGCGATAATGACAGCGGCAAATACGGTATTCAGCGCCCCGCGCCGCGCCGCCAAAAGCCGCGCCAACCGGGTGCCTATCAATCCGCCGGCGATGCCGCCCGTGATGAACAATCCCGCCAGCCCCCATGAGACCAGCCCGGACCAGGCGTAACTGGCGGCAGTGGTCAACCCGAAAGCCGTGACCGCGACCAGCGACGATGAGACTGCGTTCATGATCGACATTCCCGTCGCCAGCATCAGCGCCGGTACGATCAGGAATCCGCCGCCGATGCCGAAGAAGCCGGACAGGGTCCCGGTCGCAAGCCCCAGCCCGACAATCGCGGGCATGTTGGACCAGTTCATCTGCACGTCGGGGAGTCCGGCCCGCGCCCGCGTCTTCAGCATCAGTGCCGCGATGACCAGCATCACCAGCGCAAACAGCGCCAGCAGCTTCTGGCCGTCGAGCATCTTGCCGAAGATCGACCCCACAAACGCGCCGATGATTCCGGCGGCCGCGAAGGTCAGCGCGCATGACCATTTCACCGTACCGCCGCGCGCATGATTCGACAGATTGAACGCGGCGTTGGTGGCCACCGCGATCGCGCTGGTTCCGATCGCCACATGGGGATCGGGCACGCCGACCACATAGACCATCAGCGGCACCGCGAGGACCGATCCGCCGCCGCCGACCAGCCCCAGCGAAAACCCGACCAGCGTTCCCGATGCCAGCCCGAGCGCGCCCTGCGTCACTGAAATTATCAAGTCGGGAACATCACTTGCACGAGGGGCCTCCAGCGGGATCTTCTGCAAAACTCTATGACGGCGTTATCGCAAAACTGCAATTGATATCAGCGCACCAGAAGCGTCACCGCCAGCGGCACCAGCAGCGACGTCACGAGCGCGTTGAGGCTCATGGCGATGCTGGCGAACACGCCCGCGACCGCGTCGACCTGAAAGGCCCGCGCGGTGCCGATGCCGTGCGCCGCGATCCCGACCGCGAATCCGCGGGCACGGAGATCCCTGGTCCCTATCCGGTTCATCAGGGGCGTAACGATCATCGCGCCCATGATGCCGGTGAGGATGACCGCGACTGCCGTCAGCGACGGATCGGCGGGCCGCGGCTGGCATTCTCCACGCCGCCGCCTTGTAGGGGTCCGCGCGCGAGAATGGTAAACCGGTCGCGCGCCACCAACAGCAGCAGTAAAAGCAGGAGACCGACCACCGGGCCCGGCAGCGGCAGCGAAAGGCCGCGCAGGCTGAGGCTTGCGATCATCGAACGGCCCGTGCGCGGAGAATTCGCGCATCAGGCGGTCCCGGCGCGCGCTTGTCAATCGCCGGCCTGAGCAGCCCGCGGTGACCTCATCAGCCGCGCCGCGGCAACGCCATCAGGGTTCCGGTCATGGTCGCGATCAGGGTTTCAACTCCGCCTGTTTCGGCAAGGGCGCGGGCCTCGCACACCGTCAGGGTACGACCGGGTTTTACGACGTGAGCACGAAATGCAAATCGATCGCCCTTCGCCGGTGCCAACAGGTTGGTCTTGAATTCCACCGTCAGGACGTCGGAACCCTGTGGCATCAGCGTAAAGGCGGCGATGCCGCAGGCGCTGTCGAGCCCCGCGGTGATGATCCCCGCATGAACGAATCCGTTCTGCTGGGTAAAGTCCGCCGAATACGGCATCGACAGGTCGACCTCGCCCGGTTCGAGCCGGGCGATCGAGATGCCGAGCGCCCGCATTGCCTGCTGCCGCTCGAAGGTCGCGGTCGCGACCTTCAGATAATCCGGGTTCTTGGGCTCGAAGCGCGGCACGCCTGGTCTCACGCGCTGACCGGTTCGGGAAAGGCGAGCAGTCTTGCGGCCGTCCTTCGGATCACGTCTTCGAAGGGGGCAGCCCTGCGCGCCTGCCGGTCCATGTGAACGCCGGTAATTTCGCAAGTGGAGGCGATCTCGCCGGTTTCGGCGTTGCGCATCTCGTGCAGGAAGCGGATGGATTTTTCGCGGATCTCCAGCAGCCTGCTCTTGATCTCGACGATATCGCCGGCCACCAATTCGCGCGTGTAGGTGATGTTCTGCTGCACCGCGGCCATGCCGCGGTTGGATTGGCGCAAGTAAGTCGGCGTCAGACCGATCCGCGCGAACAGATTCCAGTTGGCCTCGTCGAACTTGCCGACATACCACATGATGTTCATGTGGCCGACATGGTCGCACTGCCACGGATAGACCGTGCCGCAATAGGTGGCTGCCGATTCCATCGATCGCTCCCGCCCTCGATTCTTGATACGGTAGCGTATCAGGATCCCGGCGGGCTAGCAATACGGCACCGTATCAAGAGTCGGTGAGGCGTGGACAAATGACCGATGGCAAAGGCGACGCCTGGATCGAGGCCGGGTTCAGGGAACTCGCGAGATCCGGCGTCGAGGGGGTGCGGGTCGAGGTGTTGGCGAAGCACCTCGGCGTCACCAAGGGCGGCTTCTACCGGCGCTTCAGGGATCGCGCGGCGCTGCTCGAGGGCATGCTGCGACACTGGTGCATGGGTCGCATCGCCGCGATCGAGCAGCAGACCAGCCTGGACGGCGCCAGCGCGCGCGGGCGCCTGAGGGCGCTGATCCAGCTTTATTCGGAGCGCATGAATACCGAGGGCATGGCGGTCGAACTGGCGATCCGGCAATGGGCCCGGTCCGACGAGGCGGCGGCGCTGGCGGTCGCCAGCGTCGATGCGGCGCGGCTGAAGAATGTCGGGCAGCTCTATCGCGCCACCGGTCTTGCGCCCGAGGAGGCCGACGCGCAGGCTTTCCTGTTTTATTGCTTCATCTTCGGCCAGAGCCTGTTGTTTCTCGAACGCGGTCCGCGCAAGCGCGCGCAGCTGATCGCGAAATCGGCCGAAAAACTGCTCGACGAGTAGACTTAAGCGCAGCCGAAAGATGACTTCATCCGGCCGCGCCCATCTGCATGGCGTTTTCAAGCGAAGCATGCTCCGCACTTGATGCGGGGTGGAAGCCGGTTCGCGTGAAGAAACGCGCCAAACAAAAGAGATGGAGAGCGCTCAGCCCTTCAGCTTCTTGTTACACTCGCTGTAATAGCCGCCGCCCTTCTCGATCCACTTCATGCCGCCATTGCCGTTGGTGGCCTTGTTGGCGTTGTATTGATCGACGCAGGTATGCATGCGGGCCTTGCCGGCGGTTTCCTTTGCATATTTCGGATCCACGGCCGTCGGGAATACTGCCGGGCCGGCAGGCGCAGCGGCCGGAGCCGCTTCCTTCTTCGGCTTGGCTTCGGCCTCCTTCGGCGCCGCGGGTGCGGCCGGCGCAGCAGCCGGCGCGGCGACGGGCGCCGCGGCGGCGTCAGCCCCGCATTGGGCTTTGCGGAAATCATTCCACTTCTGGCCATTGAGCGTGCCGGCGGTCTTGGCGGCCTGGTATTTCGCACTGCATTCCTGCGTGGTCAGGGCCTGCGCCGGCGCGGTCGCGACGAACGCGGCAAAACCTGTCACCGCAAGAGTGCACAATAATTTTGCTTGAATTGTCATCTTTGGACTCCCTGGGGCGTAACGATCGGCAAGTCCCCCATCCTAGCGCAGCGACGGCGGGTGACAACGGAGCGAACCCGCACGGCTCCAAAATATCGTGCGGCGAAAATGCAGGCCTCGGCCGCTTCATTCATCCACGGTTCAGCATTGCGGCGCGAGGTTGCGGCCCTCTTCAACCCGAGGTGCTCCCATGATGAATATCTCTTCCCGCGTGGCCGCGACCGCCTTCGCGTCCCTGTTCCTGATCAGTTCGGCGTTCGCGCAGACTACCGCGCCGGCGACCCCTGCGCCGGCCGCAAAGGCGGCGCCCGCGGAAAAGAAGGCCGAGAAGCCGCGGAGCGCGGAATCGCTCGAATGCTCGAAGGAAGCCGATACCAAGGGCGTCCACGGCAAGGAGCGCAAGAAGTTCATGTCCGAATGCAAGAAGGCCGCGAAGGACGCCGCCGCCAAGCCGAAGACGTAATACTTGCCTCGCCCTCCCCCCTGCACGGGGGAGGGCGACCCGCACGCAAATCGAGTTCCGCAAGGAGTGCTGGTTCGATTCCGGCCAGTACAGCTTACATCATTGACAATACAAGATAATTTTCGCTAAAGATCGCAGCTATCGCATCGCAATCGAACCCGCTCACAACCGGAAGCGAACTCTCTATCGCATATCGCCCGAAGGGCATAACTGACGCTATTGACCGCAGCCCGCCTGAACGCGTTTCCATTCTTCGCTATTTCAATTGCACCTGCACCACAGGACCCAGCTTGTCGGCATGGCCCTCCGCGATCACCAGATAACGTCGCTCGATCTTGTCCTCGCCCTGCACCACCTGCCGGATCGCACCGGTTGCATTGACGATCGCTGAGCCTGCGGGACTGGTCATGAAGGCGGCCAGCGGCTCCAACGGGCTCTCGCCATCCCGCTCATGCGAGAGCGCGAGAATGTAGGCATGCTTGGGCTCAAGGCCAGTCACGGACGCCTGCAGCACCTGGATCAAGCCCTGATCGAACAGCGAGACGCTGGTGGGAGCCTTTTCCTCGCCGACAATCCGGCCGGCATCACCGACCGTTCTGCGGCCCGCTGCCGCGCCGAGCGAAAGATGAGCGGTCTGGCCGGCGACGCCGAGCGGTTGCAGTCCCTGCGTGCCGTCGCCCTCTGGCACCGCGTTCGGAACATAGATGATCGCCTGCGGCGCCTGACCGACCGGGCTGGTCGCGATCAGCTTGTTGGTGAGGGTATCGATCGCGGCCATGCCGTCGGCATTTTCCAACCCGACATAAACCCGGCTGCCGTCGCCGGATGGCCAGACACCATGCGGCAGCTTGCCGACCGGTATCGTGGCGACTTGCGAGAAGTCATCGGTACGAAATACCTTGACCTCGTTCAGTCCGCCTACCGTGACGTAAGCAAAGGTACCGTTGGCGTTGTGGGCGAAATTGACGTGGTTGGTGATCGGCCCTGTGTCGATCGATTTCAGTACCGAGAACGGCGGTTTTGCGTCGAACACCTCGGTCCTGCCGATGTCTTTCAGCGTGAACCAGACCTGCTTGCCATCGGGCGTGGCGGCGACGTTCGGACAGAACGGGCTGTCCTGCTTGACGTGACCGACGATTTGGTGGTCCGCAACGGTGATGACGACCGTCTCTGGATTGAACGAGGAGCAGACATAGCCGTATTTGCCGTCCGGTGAGAAACTTTGCATACCAGGTCCGGCTGGCACCTTGATGCGCGACTTCTCCTCAAAATTCTGGCCATCGAGCACAGCGATATAGTCTTCGCCGCGAACGGTGACCCAAACCTCCTTGCCGTCGGGCGTGAAGAATGCCTCATGCGGGGAACGACCAACATAGGTGGTGTGCTTGGCCGCGTTGGTCGCCGTATCGATGAAGGTGACGGAGTTGCTGCCGATCGAAACCACGGCGACGGTCTTGTGGTCCGGCGAGAAACCCATTCCGTGGACCAGGACCTGTCCCTTGTAGAGCGGACTGAAATTGCCCGGCTGCGGGTCACCGAGCCTGATAACGCCGACCAGCTTGTTGTCGACGGGATCAGTCACCGAGACGGTGTTGGAGAATTGCTCCGCCGAATAAACCCGGTCGCGGTGACTGACCAGAATATCCGGGTCGGACGCCGCGCCGGGCGCTTGGCCGGCCCAGGCCGCCGGCTGTCCCATCAGACAAACGCTTGCAAGAAAAAACAACTTCAAAAGGCCACGCTTCATGTTCTGCCCCTATTTCATGTTCATTGAATGGTGCGACATCGCGTCGTGAGAACTCATGTAGGAAGACATCGGGTTGGGCTGCGATGCGGTCGCTGCACCCGGCTGCGTCGGGGACGCCACTGACGGCGGCAATTCTTCGCCGACCGCAAGACGCATGGCGGCGATTTCCTGCTGCTGGGTCACGACGATTTCCTGCGCCAGGCGACGAAGCTGCTCGTTGTGGCCGTATCGAAGCACGGCCTGGGCCATATCGATCGCGCCCTGGTGATGCGGCACCATCATCGCGACGAAATCGCGGTCGACATCGCCGGTCGGCCTGATCGCCATGTCCGACATCATCTTGTTCATGGCGGCGTCGTTCTCCGCCAGAAACGGCTGCTCGTCGCAATAGCCGGGTCGATCCGCAACAAACTCGGCCGGCAACTGCGCCAAGGCGACTGACGTCGCCGCAACCAAGGCCGTCGCCACCAGCGAGATCGCACGTTTGCGGAAAAAGAAGCGAGACAACAAAACCATCGCTACCTCCGGACAGAGTTGACACTTGTGCGAGTGGATTTTCTCCACCGCCGGAGACCTCCAAAACACCTGTTAGCTGCGAATGAAGGCGAGGATATCCTGATTGATTACGTCGGCATTGGTGGTGAGCATGCCGTGCGGGAAACCGGGATAGATTTTCAGCGTGCCATTCCTCAGCAGTTTGATCGCCAGCAACGCGGCGTCCTTGTACGGAACTATCTGATCGTCGTCGCCGTGCATCACAAGCGTCGGCACTTCAATGTTCTTCAGGTCTTCCGTTTGGTCCGTCTCGGAGAACGCCTTGATACCATCGTAATGGGCTTTTGCTCCGCCCATCATGCCCTGTCGCCACCAATTCTCGATCACGCCCTCTAGCGGCTTCGCGCCAGCGCGGTTGAAGCCATAGAACGGACCCGATGGAACGTCGCGATAGAACTGTGCCCGGTTTGCCGCCAATCCTTTGCGGAGGCCGTCGAAGACATCAATCGGCAGGCCGTCCGGATTACTCGGCGTCCTCACCATGATCGGCGTGACGGCCGACATCAACACGGCTTTGGCGACCCGGCCCTTGCCGTGACGTGCAACATAGCGGACCACGACGCCACCTCCTGTGGAGTGGCCGATATGGACGGCATCACGCAGATCGAGGTGCTCGACGATGGCGGCGGCGTCGGCGGCGTAATGGTCCATGTCGTGACCCTCCGCCACCTGACTTGAGCGACCATGACCGCGGCGATCGAATCCAACGACGCGATAGTCGTGCTGAAGGAAGAACAGCATTTGGGTGTCCCAGTCGTCGGAACTGAGCGGCCAGCCGTGGTGAAAGACGATTGGTTGGCCGCGGCCCCAATCTTTGTAGAAGATTTCGACGCCGTCCTTCGTGGTCATCTTTTCCATAACATGGGCTCCTTTGCTTCGGTCGGAGGAGGGAATTGCTGTACTTTCGGCTACCGCGACACGCGGCGTAACTGACGCGAGCGCCGCGACTGTACCGCCGACGACGACCTCGCGTCGGGACGCGGTAATGGAGTTGAAGAGGTCTGTGTTTCTCGTTTAAGCTTTCTCATTGGTTAGCGCAGCGCTCATAGAGCAAGCTCGCCGACAGCCTTGTTCGCCTTTGGCACGACCTCGGCAGCCAACAAGGGAAGATTCATCCCCTCGGCTCGAACAGTCTGCACATCCACTATGCCAATGAAGCCCAATATTTGCCGCAGGTAGGGTTCAACAAAATCCCATGGGAGCCATGGGCCTTCTGTAAAAACTCCGCCTGAAGCAATGACCAGGACTGCTTTCTTGTCCTTCGCCAGGCCGACGACACCGCCATCGGAGTACCGGAAGGTCCTACCCGGCCGCACGATCAGGTCAATCCAGGCTTTGAGTGCGGAAGGGATCCCGAAGTTCCACATAGGCGTTGCAATCACAAGAAGTTCGGATTCCAACAACTCGTCGGTCAGGCGATCCGACTGGCGCGCCGCCTTTTTCAACCTCTCCGCTTCGGCCGGATCCCTCGTCGAGATCGCCCGGAGCGTAATATCATCCAGGTGGGGCAGATCCTCGGAGGCCAGGTCACGGCGAATAAGCTTTGCTGACGGATGGAGCCCGGTCAACCGTGCGGCGAGCGTATCGGTTACGGATCGACTTGCTGAGTCCTTCCCCCTGGGGCTCACCTCAATCATGAGTATTTGCTTCATAGAAAGTCTCCCGACATTTTGCGGAATGCCGATGTTTTAGCGAACGCCCGCCGTCAGCGCGTTCCATGCCGCAAGAGAGTCCATGTAGTCTCTCCAGTGCAAGATTTTCCGACTTTCAATCCTTATGATTGAGGCGAAGCGATTGTTATACTTCACACCTGTCGCGAGGATGGTCCCATGGACTTCATACTCGATTACGACGACACGACCATCGTCCGTCTTGTGGGTGATCAGCTTGTCCGCAGCCTGGAGCTTGATGTTGTCGCCGTAGCCGGCGAACTGAGCCATCAGATCGGCGCGCCCCCGGACAATGCGGGGCCAGCCCGGGAAGTCGTAGAGGACTTCGTAGACGATGTCCTCAGAGACGATGTCGAAAAAGTGCTCGCCATCGACCAAGTTGCCTAGCGCCCCCCGGACCAGGTCGAAGTAAGGCCTGACGGCCTTGTAGGCAGCGTATCTTGGGCTCTCCACTTGGTTCTGCATTCGGTTGTCCGTGCTCAATTGAAAAGCGTCCGAGAGCGAGCCCGCGGATGCTTTGCGCCCTTCACTTACGGTGATATATTGCAAACTCTCCCACGATAGCTCTTGTACATTTTCGTCTTTTGTTTGGATAAATCGGTAGGGGTCGACAGATAAGCACCGATCGACAAACGAGCGGGCGTTTCGACCGACCAGGCTTCGAAAGTGCCAAGCGTCCAGAGGTCGAAAGCACCGTATCCGCACCGGCCCGGTGGGGACGGCCGCTTTTCTTCAGCCGATACAAGGACGACGGTACGTGCTTGGGATTACTCGAACCAACGCCTCTCGCCGATCGATTCATGATATCGGTCGAGATGCGGCCGCTTGGGCCAACAAACGTATTTCATGATGGTCGTCCGAAAGTGAGGCCCGGTAGCAAGCCCGGCGCGCTCAATATCTACGACCTACGCGAGTCATGGGTTGCTGACCTAAAGGATCCGTACGACAATCTTAACTTGTTTCTGCCGCGTAGTGGTTTCCAAGACTTCGCGGCAGATCGGGGGCACACTTTCCTAGATTTGAAGTTCGACATCCAACAGATCTGCTATGATCCGGTGATGTTGCATGTCGCGCAGGCCATGCTTCCCGCATTGGAGCGGCCGAACGAGATCAGGCAGTTATATCTGGATCACTTGTTTCTCGCGGTGCGAGATCACATTGCCGAAACATACGGCGTGTTCCACGCAAGAAGATTTCCGGATCAACAAGGACTCACCAGCCACCAGCTCAGCCGTGCCCTGGAATATATCGAGGCCAACTTGAGTAGCGATATCGGCCTCGCCGACATCGCTACTGCCGGCAACGCTTCCATAAGCTCGCTGGGCCGAGGCTTCAAAGCCGCTTTGGGAGTGTCGACCCATCGATGGGTTCTGCAGCGCCGCATTGCTTTGGCGCAGCGCCTGATGGCGGACCCCAAGATGCCGCTAAGCCAGATCGCAGTTGCTTGCGGCT
This sequence comes from Bradyrhizobium sp., assembly GCF_017881085.1. GTDB lineage: Bacteria > Pseudomonadota > Alphaproteobacteria > Rhizobiales > Xanthobacteraceae > Bradyrhizobium. Next base: position 26,818 of record NZ_JADGRI010000003.1, on the reverse strand, counting down.
TCTTCGATCAGAGTCACCTGTCGCGCGTTTTCGTGCGCCAAATCGGAACGCCTCCCGCCACCTGGCGGAGTGCATTCGATTAACATGGTTCGTCGCTTGCCTCTTTCCATGGTCGGTTAATCAGGCAAGGAATCGATAAAATATGCGAGCAAAGGACAGAAGTATCGACACGGCACGAAGGGACCCGGCTGTCGGCGAAGGCGCCCTTCTCGTCCAAAAGAAGCGCAATGGCGGACCCGACCGCCCGATCTGAGAACATCGCCAGACCGTCCACTGGGGCACCAAGGCCCTTCTTCCTACGGATGTGTCGATTCAACCGATCGAGCGCGAGCAGCGGCACCCTTTGCAATGCGACCAACCATCGGCGCACGCCAGCAGCTCATTCAGAGGCCCCTCCTCTATCCGGCGATGTCGTTTTCTCGACTGAAAACGAAATTATCCGGAACGGATGCACGATCCGTTAGCAATACCATCGATTCACCAACAGCTCCTTGTCTCACACCAACCGTTCGATTGATGCGATCGCGCGGCGCTTCTGACAGCGTCGATCCCGGAATATCCATGTCGCAATAATGCCTGGCGCTGCGAGCTCGAGCCCAAGTCGGCACGGGCTGGATCGGGGCTGGAGTGAAAGGCAAGGAACGATGTCAGAGATGCAGCTCCTGGAACCGCCGCCGGCAATATCCGGACGCCCCCTGCCGGGCCGCCGTGTCATGCAGGTCGTGCTGGCTCAACCCCGTGGCTTCTGCGCAGGCGTCGTGCGCGCCATCGAGATCGTTGAACGCGCAATCGAGCGCTATGGCGCGCCGGTATATGTGCGTCACGAAATCGTTCACAACAAGCATGTCGTCGAATGCCTGAAGGCGAAGGGCGCCGTCTTTGTCGAGGAGCTGGATGAGATCCCGGCGAACGCGCCAACCGTTTTCAGCGCGCATGGCGTTGCAAGGCATGTCGAGAGGGAAGCCGCCGCCCGCGGTTTGCAGGTACTCGATGCGACCTGCCCGCTCGTGACCAAGGTACATCATCATGCCAGGCGTTATGCCTCAAAGGGCCGCTCGCTGATCCTGATCGGACATGAAAATCATCCCGAAGTAGTCGGAACGATGGGACAAGTCGATAGCCCCATGACCCTGGTGCAGCGCGTCGAAGACGTTGCGGCACTCGACCTGCCAGACGATACCCCGCTCGCCTACGTCACGCAGACGACATTGAGCGTGGACGACACCCGGGAGATCATCGCCGCGCTCAAAGCTCGATTTCCCGATATCGAGGGACCGCATACCCGCGACATCTGCTACGCGACCCAAAACCGCCAGGCCGGGCTGCGTGCCCTCTGCAAGATCGTCGATGTGATCCTCGTTGTGGGCGCCTCAAACAGTTCGAATGCCAACCGGCTTCGCGAGATTGGTGCCGAACTCGGCGTTCCCAGCTACCTCGTTGCCAACGGAAGCGAGATGAACCCCGCCTGGCTCCAGAATGCCATGGCCGTTGGCATCACCGCGGGCGCACCGACCCCGGAGGCGCTGGTCAATGGTGTCATCGAAGCGTTGCTGCGGGTAGGACCGGTTTCCTTATCGCTGCTGCCGGGCCGCGAAGAGACAGTCGAATTCCGGTTACCTGCCGAACTGGACCACGTCAGCCTCGCTCCCTCACACGATCGATAAGAATGCCATGGCCATACCATTGCTTTACTGTCCCTTCGAACCGGAGGTTCATCCGGGAGCATCATTGGCTCATGAAAACTCCATCCGTTGGGCGCGGTCGCAGGGGTTGCTGGAAACCGAGCAGCGCGCAATGTCGGCTGAAAAAGCCAGAACAGGCTGGCTTGCGGCCCGCGCGTTTCCGACGGCGATGCCGCACGGGCTGCAATGGGCGGCCGATTGGCTGGTACTGTTTTGCACCCTTGATGACCATATCGAGAAGCAACGATACGCCACCGAGGTGGAGAGCGATCTGCTGGAATTGCTCAACCTGTTTCGTAGCGGAACGGATTGTCCGCGCAACGGACCGTTCGGATCGGCAATGCTGGATCTCCGGCAACGCCTATTGGCGCTCGCGCCGTCCAGCCATGTCACGCGCTTCGTCGACCAGCTGGAGGAGCTGTTCGAAGGTTTCGCGATCGAAGCTCGGAACCGCGAGCGCGACCGTATTCCGGACGTTGCCTCGTATTTGCGGCTCCGCGAGGTCACCGTCGGCCTCAAGGTAATGTTTGCCCTGGCGGAACTGCTGGATGGGTTCAGCCTGTCCAACGATACCCGTACGCACCCGGTTCTACGGCGATTGGCCACCCGCGCCAGCAACATCGTGGGCTGGGCCAATGACCTGTTCACTTACGAAAAGGAGGTCCTACACGGAGAAATCCACAATCTGGTGATGGTCCTGATGAACGAACGCGGGCTGACGGTTTCGGAAGCGGTCCAACAGGCGGTGGCGCTCCATGACAATGAGGTCCGCGACTTCCTGGGAGATGTCGCGCAGCTTCCGTCCCTCGACCTGACCGATGCGGACGTCCGCTCGTATGTGCGGATGCTGAAGTGCTGGATTCGCGGCCATCTGGACTGGGCGCGCGAGACTGGCCGGTATTCGGCATAAGTACTTGCGCCGATCAGATCATCGGGGCGACTTTTTCGACGCCTATGATGCGCGCGAGCGAACGCACTTCGCGCTTCTGGTCTTCGCGCAACTGAAACAAGAGCGGCAGCGGCTCGATCAGCACAGGCTCGTTAATTTGAGCCCGGGGCAAGGCGGCCTGTACCTGGGCTGGCGGCGGTTCAAAAGCCGCCATCGCCATGATGACGACGGCCGGCCCGAACCCGCGCATTGCTGCATCGCGCTGGCGCATTTGTCCCTCGTGCACGAATTTGTCATAAGGCGGCGTGAGCCTGATCCCCGCATCGATGGCCTTTGCCATCCCCACCCGCGCCAAAATCCTCAATGTGCTCGAAACGCTCGTGATCGGCACCGCTGGAGGCGCGCTGTTTCTGCTGGCGCATCTTCCGGGCGGGCTGATTTCAGGCGCCATGATCGCGGTCGGCATCGCGGCGATCGCAGGCAGGCCGCTGGTGGTGCCGGCGCACCTGACCCAGACCGTGCTGGTGCTGCTCGGGATTTCGCTGGGCTCGCTGGTGTCGCGGCAACTCCTGCAACACATGGGCGCCTATCCCCTGACCATCGGGCTGCTGGCGCTGGCCACCTTCTGCTCGACCTTCGGCTCGAGCCTCTATCTGCAGCGCGTCCATGGCTGGGACCGCACCTCGGCATTCCTGGCCGGAAGCCCCGGCGCCCTGTCACAGATCACGATGCTCGCCATCGAGCGCGGTGCCGACGTGTCGGGGATCGCGGTGGTGCAGACGATGCGCGTGATCATCCTCACCGCGGCGCTGCCGATGTTGCTGGCGCTGACCGGGATCGCGCCGTCATCCCCGCCCGCGGCCGTGACGGCGATCGCCTCGCCGATCGAGCTCGCCGAGCTGATCGCGGCCTCGGTCGCGGTCGCGCTGTTGCTGCGACTGATCAAGTTTCCGGCAAGCTGGATGTTCGGCGCGATGATCGGCTCTAGCGTGCTGCATGGCACCGGCGTGATCGAGGGCACCCTGCCGCCTTGGCTGCGGGCGATCGCGCTGATCGGCATCGGCGCGCTGATCGGTTCGCGCTTTGCGCGGATGAAGCCGAAGACCCTGTTCAGCCATATCAATGCGGCGCTGGGGTCGTTCGCCATCGCCATCGCGATTTCGGCGGTTTTCGTCGCGTTGATCGCGCTGACCACCCATGTGCGGTTCGCCGACGTCATCGTCGCCTTCGCGCCGGGCGCCATGGACGCCATGCTGGCGCTGGCCCTGACACTGCACATCGACCCGATCTTCGTCGGCGCGCATCATCTGTCGCGTTTTGTCTTTGTCACCATCGCGACGCCCGGCATCGTCCATCTGTTCGGACGGCCGCAGGAAGATGTCGACGATTAGATCCGGCGATTAGGTTCGACGATTAGCTTCTCTTGGCGGACCTGACGACGCCCCGGGCCGCGATCGCGGCCATCAGAAGCGAGATCAGCACGTCGTAGCCGGCCAGCGACAGGCCGAGAAACTTCCACTGCACTTCGTCGCAGCGGACCACCTTGACGGTGTCGAGCCGCGACAGCAGATCGCCGGCGTTACCGAGATTCCCGACCGGGCCGGTGCAGGCGGTCGGCCCCGGCCAGAATCCCCATTCCACGCCGGAGTGATAGGCGGCGAGCCCGGAATTGCCGAGCGTTGCGAGCGCGACGACGGCAAGGCCCGCCACCAGCGCGCCACGCGGCGCATCCTTTGCCGCGGCGATCGCGATCAGTGCGGCAAGCGGCACCACCAGATAATAGGCGTAGCGCTGAGCGAGGCAGAGTTCACACGGCTGGATGCCCAGCACCAGCTGAATGAACCACGCCCCCGCCAGGGTCGCGGCCGCGATCACCGTGATCGCGAGCGCCGCCGTCAGCGCCGGGCTGGCGTCGCCGCGCGCATGCGAGGGGTTTGCAACGATATCTGAGGTCACGGCGATCTCCTGTGCGAAGGCGTCCTAACCTGCGCGTCCGGCCCTGTCGAGGCAGGCGCGATCACAGGACGGTGTTTTGTCAGCGCGATGACACAGTGAAACGGCTCGGCACCGGACCGCGCATCCGCCCCTGCTGTCACGCGCGCGGCCGGGCGAAGCCGATCCAGATCAGCGGCACCTTATGTCTTCGGGATATCCCGGATCGCTGCGGGTTGACCGGCCCTCCCCGACCGCTATATTCCGCCGGTTTCGCGACCTCCGGCTTTCCGGCCGATATGCGAAAGCCCCTGTGGCGGAATTGGTAGACGCGCTCGACTCAAAATCGAGTTCCGCAAGGAGTGCTGGTTCGATTCCGGCCAGGGGCACCATCCGCCTTCGCTGAAGCTTCGGCCCGGCAGGCCGACTGAACAGCAAGGACGCAAGCGGTTCTCAAACCGTCATTGCGAGCCAACGGGTCGCGCCAATGCGCGCCCGAGGACAGGCCAGGCGAAGCAATCCATCGTACATCAGGAATGAAAGCTGGATTGCCTCGTCGCTACGCTCCTCGCCATGACGCCAAGACGAACGCGCGGGGCCTCGCGGCGTGATGTGCCCACCTGCGAGTGCACGCCGTTTCTTCGGACCGATCGGCACTGCGGCGTAGACGGGCGGCCGACCTTTAGCGGGTTGCCTCGCGATGCCTTGATTTCTGCACTTTTCGAGAAGCAAATGAAGCGACGTAACGCTTTGGAGGGCTGGCGGTGCCGAGATACGGGCTCCCGTTCTTGCTCGTCGCGCTGCTCGGCTTCATGCTGGGCGGTTGCATGCAGGCGACGCTCGCACCGTCGTCGGATGCCAGTCTAACCCCAAGGGACCGGCTCTTGCTGTCGCACGCGCCTTATGCGCAGGCGACCATACCAGAGTCCTTCCGCCGGCATTTCGTCGACTATTCGCGCAAGGAGGCGCCGGGCACGATCCTGGTCGATACCGACGCGCGTTATCTCTACTACGTCCTGCCGGGAGGCAAGGCTATCCGCTACGGCGTGGCGGTGGGGGAGGAAGCGATGGCGTTCTCCGGTGTCGCCAAGGTCGGTCGCATGGCTGAATGGCCTGATTGGATCCCGACGCCGGAGATTCAGGCGCGGCTCGGCCCCTACCCGGCACGCGTTCCCGGAGGCCCGGCTAATCCGCTGGGTGCGCGAGCGCTCTACCTTTACGAGGGCAACAAGGACACCCTGTACCGCATCCACGGCACCAACCAGCCGGAATATATCGGCCAAGCCATATCATCCGGTTGCATCCGCATGACCAACGAGGATGTCATCGATCTCTTTGACCGGGTGAAGCCAGGCACGACTGTCGTCGTCCTCGCACAGCGTCAGAGCACGTAGGCGCGATTATTTCAGCGTATGCGCCGAAACGCCGGTTTCGAGACGGGAATTGCCGTGGTTTGTAGTAGGCCGTGGCATCGTCCGGCTTCTGGCTGATCGAGCCGCCTCTTGCTTCAAGCCATCGGCGGCGACTTTTTCGATTGCGAAGCCGCCTCAAATCTGCGCGGCGACCCTTTCCAGGCCGATCAAGCGCGCGAGCGAACGCACTTCCTGCTTCTGGTCTTCGCGGAGCTGGAACAGAAGCGGCATCGCGGCGGATTTCAGCTGCTGAACCTCAGCGGCGTCGGGATCGATCGGCGGCACGCCGGTCGTGTGCGCATCGCCACGGCGGCTGGCGTGGATCTTCCGGGCCACGGCGCGCAGCGCGGTTTCCACCGCCGGCCAGTAATATTCCTGGTCGGAGGAGAGCCTCAAGCGTTCCTTGATGCCGGCGATCTGCTCATCGCTGAGCAGCGTGTAAGACTTCTGCGGCGCCGGCTTGGCGGCGGCCTTCGGCTTCGGCGGCACGACCTGCACCGACGGCTCGGCCGTCGGGGCCGCGAACTTCGGCATCTCGATGTCGGCGGGTACTGCGGATGCATAGGCCTGCCGCAAGGGCTCGCTCAGGCTTGCGGTCTGCGGCGGATCGAACGAGGCGAGCGCCAATCGCGTCACCGCGAGCTTGTCCTGCTTGCTTTCCCGATTGGCGACCGGACTTATGACGATGGAGGCAGCCATATCCGCCCGGGCCGACGGCACGCTGTCGCGGCCAAGAATGCTGGTGGCGGCCGCGCCAACGACGATGAGACAGGCCAGCGCGATGATGGTCATGGCTTTCGTCAAGCAACTCTCCGTTCCGGGCCTTCGACCCTGATCACTTTACCGACAATCGGGCATTAATTAAGGCCTAACCACGGCCAGGAAAAACAATGTGACAAGTCAACGCTTTAGGCGGGGAAAAATCAGGCCGCGATCAACAGGTCGTACGCCTCCTGGATGTCGGCGACGATATCGGAGGCCTCCCACAGCGCATCCGGCGCGACCGAGCGTAGGCTGATGGTCCAGTTGCTCTTGCTGGTGCGGGGCATGCTGACGATGTCGAATTCGACGTTGCGGCACAGCGGATGCCGCTCCAGCGCATAGGCGACCCGGGCCCTGATCTCGTCGATCGTGGCAGGGATTTTCGCAAATAGCGTCTCAGAGTCCATGTCGCATACCCTCGAAGGGCGGTCTGCAGACCGGCCAGCCGCCTTGAGCGACGGCCGGCCCTGGACCCGATTCTTGAAGGGAGATGGTTAATGGCGTCTTAAAGACCATCCGTACAACCACCGGCGCGGGGCCGAGGGTGCCATTTGGGCCGAAGGTATCGGCTAGTCCCGGACGACGCGGACCGCACCGCGCGCGGCACTGGTGGTCAGCGCCGCATAGGCCTTGAGCGCCATCGACACCTTGCGGCTTCGTTTCGCGGGCTTCCAGGCTTCCGTCTTGCGGCCCAGCATGGCTTCCCGGCGTTGCGCCAGGATCGCGTCGTCGACCAGCAGGCTGATGGAGCGGGCGGGAATGTCGATCCGGATGCGGTCGCCGTCCTCGACCAGCCCGATCAGGCCGCCTTCGGCCGCTTCCGGTGAAATATGCCCGATCGAGAGCCCCGAGGAGCCGCCGGAGAAGCGGCCGTCCGTGATCAGGGCGCACACTTTTCCCAGTCCCTTCGATTTGAGGTAGCTGGTTGGATACAGCATCTCCTGCATGCCCGGACCGCCGCGCGGTCCCTCGTAGCGGACCACGACGACATCGCCGGCCTTGATCCTGCCGCCGAGGATGCCTTCGACCGCGGCGTCCTGACTTTCGAAAATCCGCGCCGGCCCCTCGAATTTCAGGATGCTCTCGTCGACACCCGCGGTCTTCACGATGCAGCCGTCCACCGCGAGATTTCCCGACAGTACGGCGAGGCCGCCGTCCTTCGAATAGGCATGCTCGAGGTCGCGGACACAGCCCGTCGCGCGGTCGGTATCGAGCTCCGCGAACCGGCGTTCCTGGCTGAAAGCCACCTGGGTCGGCACGTTGCCCGGCGCCGCCATGAAGAACTTGCGAACACTCTCGCTCCTGGTGCGCTTGATATCCCAGCGGTCCAGCGCGTCCTCGATCGAGGTGCTGTGCACCATCGGCAGCCCGCGATTGATCAGACCGGCGCGGTCGAGTTCGCCGAGAATGGCCATCACGCCGCCGGCGCGGTGAACGTCCTCAAGGTGCACGTCCGGCACCGACGGCGCCACCTTGCAAAGCACCGGCACCCGGCGGGACAGCCGGTCGATGTCCTGCATGGTGAAGGGTATTTCGCCTTCATAGGCGGCGGCCAACAGATGCAGCACCGTGTTGGTCGAGCCGCCCATCGCGATATCCAGCGTCATGGCGTTCTCGAACGCCTTGAAGCTTGCGATCGTGCGCGGCAGCGCCGTCTCGTCGTCCTGTTCGTAATAGCGGCGCGCCAGATCGACGATCAGGTGACCGGCTTCGACGAACAGCCCCTTGCGATCGGCATGGGTCGCCAGCACCGAGCCATTGCCCGGGAGCGCCAGGCCCAGCGCCTCGGTCAGGCAGTTCATGGAGTTTGCGGTGAACATGCCCGAGCAGGAGCCGCAGGTCGGACAGGCCGAGCGTTCGATGACCTCGACATCGGCGTCGCTGACGGTGGAGTCGGCCGCCGCGACCATGGCGTCGATCAGATCGACCGATCGGATCTTGCCCTTGAGGTTGACCTTGCCGGACTCCATCGGCCCGCCCGAGACGAACACGGTCGGAATGTTGATCCGCAACGCCGCCATCAGCATGCCCGGCGTGATCTTGTCGCAGTTGGAGATGCACACCATGGCGTCGGCGCAATGGGCGTTGACCATATACTCGACACTGTCGGCGATGATTTCGCGCGACGGCAGGCTGTAGAGCATGCCGTCGTGCCCCATGGCGATGCCGTCGTCGACCGCGATGGTGTTGAACTCCTTGGCGACGCCGCCGGCCTTCTCGATCTCGCGCGCGACCAATTGGCCGAGGTCCTTGAGATGGACGTGCCCAGGCACGAACTGGGTAAACGAGTTGACCACGGCGATGATCGGCTTGCCGAAATCCTCGTTCTTCATGCCGGTGGCGCGCCAGAGGCCGCGGGCGCCCGCCATGTTGCGGCCGTGGGTGGTGGTCCTGGAGCGGTAGGCGGGCATGGTCTGTCCTTCGAAGGTCGGGAAAATCTGGGGTTGGACGCGGTTCTAGCGGCGCGATCGGCCGCTTGAAAGCGCTTTGTCGGAAGGCAGCTATGCTATCGGGCTTTTGCGGCGCGGTATTCGGCGATGGTGCGCGCGACCAGTTCCTCGACCGGCAGCACCGCGGTGACGCCTGAGGTCGAATGCCCCGCGCTCCAGATGTCGCGCCAGCGCGCCGGGCGTCTCTCGCGCGCGCCGACGTCGATATCCTCTGCGATATCGATCGCGCCGCGAGGCGGCAGGTTGTCGGGGTCGAGGCCGGCGGCGGCGATCGATGGCCGCAGCATGTTGGTCTGCAGGCCGGTGAAGGCGGTGGTCAAAAGGATATCGTCGGCGCTGCTCTTGACCAGCATCGCCTTGTAGCGTGGGTCCGCCATGCTCTCTTCCGTGGCGATGAATTTGGTGCCCATGTAGGCGAGATCGCAGCCGAGCGCCTCGGCCGCGCGCAGGCTGTGGCCGTCGCTGATCCCGCCCGCCAGCACGATCGGCCCGTCGAAGAACGCGCGCACGGCGCGGACGAATACGAAGGGATTAAGCCAGCCGGTCTGACCGCCCGCCCCCGCCGTCAGCAGCACCAGACCGTCGGCGCCGGCCGCCACCGCGCGCTCGGCATGGCGGATCGAGGCGACGTCGGCGAGCACCAGCGCGCCTGCATCATGCAGCGGCGCGAGAACCGGCGCCGGCGATCCGACCGAGGTGATGACGATCTCGGGTTTGTGCCGCAGCAGGACCTGCAGGTCCGCATCGAGCCGCGCGTTGGAGCGGTGCACGATCAGGTTCGGGCAGACCGGCGCGGCAGGCTTTTGACTGTTTTCCGAATGCCGCTGCAATCGTTGTTCGATCTCGCCGAGCCAGCCATCGAGCTGTTCGGGGCTGCGGCAATTCACCGTCGGGAACGATCCGATCACGCCGTTGCGGCAGGCCGCCACCACGAGGTCGACGCCCGAGACCAAAAACATCGGCGCCGCGATCAGCGGCAGGCTGAGACGGTCGCGGAAGCGGCCTAAGGGGTCGGCTGTTTTCTGGTCTGACGGGGTTTGCAGTTCCGCACTCCGATTTCGATGTGCTAGCGTTGCCGCAACATTGGCACGACAGAGGCCAAAGCAAAACAGGCGGGAGAACACAATGAGCCATCCGCTCTATGCGTTTCCGACGGCATGCGAGCAGACCCTGCGGGCGCTGGCGCGCTATCCGTCACGGACGGCGTTCAGCTGGCCGGGCGGATCGATCACCTATGCCGGCGCCACCGAATTGATCGGGCGCATGCAGAGTGTATTTATGCGGCTTAACCTTGCGCCCGGCGCTCGCGTCGCCTTCCTCACCGCCAACCGCGCCGACAGCTGGTGCGCCGGCGTTGCCGCGCAACTTTCACGACTGGCGATCACCTGGCTGCATCCGCTGGGCTCGCTCGAGGACCAGCTGTTCCAGATCGAGGATTCCGACGCCGCGATGCTGGTGATCGACGCCGCCACCTTCCGCGATCGCGGCGGCGACCTCGCCAGCAAATCCCCCAAGCTGAAGACCGTGTTCACGCTCGGTCCCGCCAGTTACGGCGCCGATCTCTTGGCCGCGGTCGAAGAGGCAGGCGCGGCCAGCCCGCGCTGTTTCGCCGGCCCCGACGACATCTCGACGCTGAATTACACTGGCGGCACCACCGGCAAATCCAAGGGCGCGCTGCGCTATCATCGCGAAGCCAGCGGTTTCGCCGGCGCCATCCTCGCCGACTTCGAAATCCCCGACATTCCGCGCTATCTCACGGTGGCGCCGATCAGCCACGTCGCCGGCACCAAGGTGCTGCCGGCGCTGATGCGCGGCGGCACCGTGCACATGCTGAAGGGTTTCGATCCGGAGGCGGTGTTTGCGACCATCGCGCGCGAACGGATCAATTTTACGCTGTTCGTGCCGACCATGATCTATGTGCTGCTGGACCATCCGGCGCTCGACAGGACCGATCTGTCCTCGCTCGAACTTCTGCTCTACGGCGCGTCCGCGATGTCGCCGAGCCGGCTGGTCGAGGGCATGAATCGGATCGGCCCGGTGTTCTCGCAGCTCTACGGCCAGACCGAATGCTATCCGGTTTCGGTGCTGCGCAAGGCGGACCACGATCCGAAGACGCCGGAACTGTTTTTGTCCTGCGGTTTCCCGATCGCCGCCTGCGAGGTGAAAATCCTCGACGACGACGACCAGGAGGTCGCAACCGGCGAAGCCGGCGAGATCTGCGTGCGCGCGCCGCATGTGATGGCCGAATACTGGAAGCGGCCGGAACAGACCGCGGAAACCCTGAAGAACGGCTGGCTGCATACCGGCGACATCGCGCGCTCGGACGAGCGCGGCTACATGTTCATCCTCGACCGCAAGAAGGACATGATCGTCAGCGGCGGCTTCAACATCTTCCCGCGCGAGGTGGAGGACGTGCTGTCGCAGCACGCCGACGTCGCGATGGTTGCCGTGGTCGGCGTACCCGACGACAAATGGGGCGAGGCCGTCACCGCGATCGTGGTCGCGCGCGAGGGCACCCAACCGAACGCCGAGGAATTGATCAGCCTGGTGAAAGCCCGCAAAGGCTCCGCGCACGCGCCCAAGCACATCAAATTCGTCACCGAGCTGCCGATGACCGGCGTCGGCAAGGTCGACAAGAAAGTGCTGAAGGCCGGCTTCTGGGCCGGCCGCGACCGAATGGTCGGGTAGCGCTTCTTTCGTCTTTGCGAGCGACGCGAAACAATCCACGACAACATCGCAGGTACGGATTGCTTCGTCCGCTTCGCTGCTCGCAATGACAACCGAGGGTGCGTGAGCCCACCTCTCCCCGGGACTCAACGCTATCAAGCCAGCGCCCGGGTCGCCCTCACCCCAGCAACTGATCGAGCCGGTCGCGCAGCTGGTCCTGGTGATAGGGCTTCGCCAGCCGCGGCAGGTCGAGCTGGGCGCCTTCGGGCAGTTCGGCATAACCGGTCGCGAGCAGGATCGGCAATGACGGCCGCAATTCGCGTGAGGCCGCCGCGAGCTCGATGCCGGTCATGCCGGGCATCACGTGATCGGTCATCATCAGGTCGATCGGCCGGCCGCTCCTGATGATGTCGAGCGCATGCAGGCCGGAACTGGCGCCGATCACGTGGTGGCCGAGATCCTCCAGCATTTCCGTGGTCGACAGCGCGATCAGGGGATCGTCGTCGACGAACAGGATCACTGCCGAGCGGTTGACCTTGTGCGATTTCTGCGCCGGACTGTCGACCTCGGGAGCTGATGTCGCCACGGGTAGGATCAGCGTCGCGGTGGTGCCCTGCGCCACCGCGCTCGACAGCTGCAGCGCACCGCCGAGCTGCACCGCCAGTCCATGCACCATCGACAGGCCGAGGCCGGTGCCCTTGCCGAGCGGCTTCGAAGAGAAAAACGGCTCGACCGCGCGCTTCAGAATCTCGGGCGTCATGCCCTTGCCGGTATCGACGACCGACAGTTTCAGGTAGCGGCCGGACTGCAGCGCCGGATCGCTGCTGGCCTGGCATTCGGCGACCCTGATGTCGATCGAGCCGCCGTCCGGCATGGCGTCGCGGGCATTGATCGCGAGGTTGAGAATGGCAAGCTCGAGCTGGTTGGCGTCGACGCGCGCCGGCGGCAGGGCTTCCGGCAGATCGAGCCGCAGCGCGACGCGCGGTCCCAAAGAGCGTTCCAACAGATCGATCATGCCCTGGATCAGGCCGCGCAGATCGACCGGCACCGCACGCAGATCCTGCTGCCGTGCGAACGCCAACAGGCGCTGCGTCAGCGACGCGCCGCGCTCGGCGCCCTGCAGCGCGCCGTCGATCAGGCGGTGCAGCCGCGGATCGTCGGGGATGCGCTTGCGCAACAGGTCGAGATTGCCCATCACCGCCATCAACAGATTGTTGAAATCATGCGCGACGCCGCCGGTGAGCTGGCCGATGGTCTCCATCTTCTGCGCCTGCCGCAACTGCTCCTGGGCCTTTTCGCGCGCGGCGACTTCCTTCATCAGATCGGCGGTGCGCTGCTCGACGCGCTGTTCCAGCGTCGCCGTCAGGTTCGCCAGCGCCGTCCGCTCCGCCGCCAGTTGCGCCAAGAGATTCTCGCGCTCGATCTCGGCGACCTTGCGCGCCGTGATGTCCGAGGAAACGCCCACCAGCGACTTGATGCTGCCGTCCGGCCGGCGCACCGCGCGGGCGCGGACGTCGACCCAGTGCTGCGAGCCGTCCGGCCAGATGTTGCGGTATTCGATGCTGTAATCCCCGCCGGTCTTGATGGTCCGCTCCAGCACCTCGCTGCGGCGCGGGCGATCGTCGGGATGAACGGAGGCCTGCAACTCCTGATATGAAAAGGGCTCGCCCGGTTTGCGTCCGAAGAACCTCTTGCAGGTGTCGGAGGCCTCGAGCTCCAGTTCAGGCAAATGCAGTTCGAGCGCGCCGAGATGACCAGCGCTCAGCGCGGTCTGCAGCAGGCTTTCGCTCTCGGTGAGGTCCTCGAGGATCGCGCGGGTCTGGTACTGGCGGCGCCGGCCCCTGACGGCGGAGCCGACGACGCTGACCAGCGTGGTCGGATGGAACGGACGTTCGATGAAGGTGACGTTGCCGAGCACCTGTCCGAGCCGCACGGCGTCGGGATTGCGCTCCGGGCCGCCGCCCTGATGCGTCAGCAGCACGATCGGAAAATCCGACCATGACGGCTGATCGGTCAGCCAGCGCATCAGGCCGCGCAAATCCGCGGTCTTGATCGCCTCATCCGCGATCACGGCGAGACCGGCCCCGCCTTCGACCTCATGCATCATGCCTGCGAGATCGGTGCAGACATTGGCAAAGTAGCCGGCTTCCCTGATCAGCGCCGCGGCCACCGCCGCGTCGCGTCCCGTCGGAGCCAGGATAACGGCACGCTCGGACGACGCGCCCGGTCTCACGCAGTTTGCTCCTGCAGCAACGGCTGACCCTCCCCGACATAAACGGGAACGCCGCGCAATATGCCTTGGAAACCATCGAGCGGCTCGCCGATGGTGAGGCCGCGGTTATCGATGCGGTATTCGCGAATGGTCGATTCGTGCATGCCCGTGCGCTTCTTGATGATCGACATCGCGCGCCGCACCGTGCCCAGCGCTTCGAAGTAACGCAACAGCACGACGGTGTCGGCGAGATAGGTCACATCGACCGGCGCCTTCATGTCGCCGACCAGCCCATGCTGCGCCACCGTCATGAAGGTCGCAGCACCCCGGCGGTTCAGATATTGCAGCAGTTCGTGCATGTGCAGCACCAGCGAATTCTCTTCTGGCATCGCCGCCTGATATCCGTTGAGGCTGTCGATCACCACGGTCTTGATGCGATCCTCATCGACCCGCTTGCGGACCAGGTGGGCAAATTCGCCGGGCGACAGTTCCGCGGCGTCCACCTGCTCGATGAAGAGATCGCCGCCGCGCTGCATCGCCTCCAGATCGATGCCAAGACCCTTCATGCGCGAGAACAGCAACCCGAGTTCTTCGTCGAACACGAACAGCGCCGCTTTCTCGCCTCGGCTGATCGCGGCAACAACGAACACGATCGCGGCCAGCGACTTGCCGGTGCCGGCGGGACCGAGAATAAGCGTGCTCGATCCGGTTTCGATCCCGCCGCCCAGCAGCCGGTCCAGCTCGGCGATGCCGCTCGACATCGTATTGCGCTGAAAATTGCTGCGATATTCCGACGCTACCAGCCGCGGAAACACGTTCAGGCCGCCGGTGGTGATGGTGACATCATGATAACCGCCGCGAAACTTCACGCCGCGATACTTGATGACGCGGGCCCGCCGCCGTTCCGCGCCGTAGGCCGGCGCCAGTTCCTCCAGCCGCAGCACGCCATGGGCCACGCTGTGAACGGTCTTGTCCGCGACATCGGCGGTCAGATCGTCGAGCAGCATCACGGTGGTATTGAACTTGGCGAAGTAATGCTTGATCGCGAGAATCTGCCGCCGGTAGCGCAGCGAGCTTTGCGCCAGCAGCCGGATTTCGGAAAGGCTGTCCAGCACCACCCGATCCGGCCGCGACCGATCGACGGCCTCGAAAATCTGCTTGGTGGTTTCGCCGAGTTCGAGGTCGGATGAATAGAGCAGGCTCTGTTGCTGGTCGGAATCCAGCAGGCTTTCCGGCGGCAGCAGTTCGAAGATCTCAATGCCGTTGTCGAGCGACCAGCCGTGGGAAGCCGCGCCGTCGCGCAGCTCGCGCTCGGTCTCCGACAGGGTGATGTAAAGGCATTTTTCGCCGGCCCTCGCGCCTTCGAGCAGAAACTGCAGCGCCACGGTGGTCTTGCCGGTGCCGGGTGCACCTTCCACCAGAAAAACGTGGCCACGCGAAAATCCGCCCGACAGAATATTGTCGAGCCCCCAAATGCCGGATTTCGCCTTGGCGGCGATTGATTCAACTGAGTTCATGCGACCCCTCAACCGGGGACAAACGCCATTATCACCAACCGGTTCCCCGGAAATGGAGCTAATTTTGTGGAGAGAAACTCTGGCCACATCGCCGCCCGGCTTGGCCGCCGGCCGCTGCTTACCGCTTCTCGATGACGAGGCTCTGCACAGCGCGGCCGAAATAGCCGTAAGTGTCGGCAAGCCGCGCGGTGGCGAGGCCCGCGCCGTCGGGACCGATCAGGGATTCTCCGTCGAGCAGGATCCACTCTCCGACCGGCTGGCGCGCCATACTGACGGTGAGATCGGCGTTGATGAAGGTCCATTCCCGGAAATCCAGCGCGGCCGAAGTACCGTTGCAGAAATCAGCGGCGACCACGGCGCGCACGGCTTGCGAAACCGAAAAGCCCTCGACCAGTGGCCGGTCGACCCGGTACCAGATGGCGCCCGGACCGGGCACGCCGAACCGGCCCCGCGCGGCGCGCAGCGAGATGCCGGTTACGAACGGACTGGAGGAGAAATTCGCGGGCTCGTGTTGAGACTGCTCGGGTCCGGGAAGCTCGACCGGATGATCCACGACATCGGCCGGCAGCGTCTGCGCCTGCGTCCTGATCTTGAGGATGGTCGCGCCGACCACGACCACGTCCCCGGCCAGCAGCCGTACCGCGCATAGCTGGATCTTGCGGCCCTCCCGCAGCACTTCGCTCTGAAGCGTCAGCGGCGCCAGCGGTACCGGGCGCATCAGATCGATGGTGACGCGCGCGATCTGCATCGGCTGCGGCGCAGGGATTGCTTCGGCGGCCCACGTCACCAGCGCCGCCGGCGCCGAGCCATGCTGCATGCTGCTGTCCCAGGGGCCGGCGGCGTTGGGGCTCGTGACGACACGATTGCCGTCGACGCGATAGATGGCTTGCATCAAATGGATTTCCGCTTTTCGCTGCCAGCGCTACCGGGACGGCGCGCGATGCGCAAGCGGCGCTCGGGCTGTCCGGGACCGCAGCAGGGGCGCGCCGGAGCCCGCCTTTCGAGCTGTCAGCTGGCGGCCGCGAGCGATCTTTCGAAGCCATTGGGCACTTCAATATCGACCTCAAGGGTCGATACGTGTTTGCCCCGGTCCATCCTGACGATGACCTTGTCCGGATCAAGCGTGATATGCCTGGAGACCGCGGCGAGGATCTCGGCCCGCAGCACTCCCAAGAGGTCGGGCTGGCCGCGCAAGCCGCGTTCATGCGCCAGCAGAATCTGCAGCCGCTCCCGTGCCACAGGCGCGGAGGCATCACGGCCGGCGAAGCGCCGCAGCAGACTCATCATGCGGCCCTCCGTCCCAGCAGCCGGTTCATCAGGCTCTTGCGCTCGACCGGCACCACCATGTCCACGGTTTCCCCCATCAGGCGACGTGCGGCGTCGACATAGGCGCGGGCTGGCGCGCTGGCGGCGTTGTTCAGGGTAACCGGAGAGCCGACGTTGGACGCAAGCAGGACATCCTGGCTCTCGGGAATGATGCCAAGCAGCGGCGTCGCAAGGATTTCGAGAATATCATCGATGCTGAGCATCTCACCCCGCGAGGCGCGGCCCGAGTCGTAGCGGGTGATCAGCACATGCTTCTCAACCCGCTCGCCCTTCTCGGCCTTCACGGTCTTCGAATCGAGCATGCCGATGATGCGGTCGGAATCGCGTACCGAGGAGACCTCGGGATTGGTGACGACGACGGCCTCGTCGGCATAGCGCATGGCCAGCGTGGCGCCGCGCTCGATACCCGCCGGGCTGTCGCAGAGAATCCAGTCGAACTTGGTTCGCAGGTCGGCGATGATGCTGCCGACCCCCTCGTCGGTCAGCGCATCCTTGTCCCGGGTCTGCGACGCGGGCAGCAGCCACAAATTCTCCAGACGCTTGTCGCGAATCAGCGCCTGCGAGAGCTTGGCAACGCCCTGGACGACGTTGATGAGGTCGAACACGACCCGTCGTTCCGCGCCCATGACCAGGTCGAGATTGCGCAGACCGACGTCGAAATCGACCACCACTACTTTTTCCCCCATTTGCGCCAGCGCCGCGCCGAGGGCTGCGGTGGAAGTCGTCTTTCCGACGCCGCCTTTGCCGGACGTTACGACCAAGACTTTGGCCATTCTTGCCTCCTTGCCCATTAGTTCAGCGGTGTAATTTTCATGATGTCGCCTTCGAGCCAGGCTTGAGCCGGCCGATTGCGCAAATTCGCGTCGATGTCTTCAGCGGTCTGGTAGTAGCCGTCGATGGCCAACAGCTCGGCCTCGATTTTCTGACAGAAGATCCGCGCGGCCGAATTGCCGTTGACGCCGGCCATCGCGCGGCCGCGCAGCGCGCCGTAGATATGGATCGAGCCGCCCGCGACGATCTCGGCGCCGGAGCCGACCGAGCCCAGCACCGTCACGTCGCCTTCGGTAAACACGATCGACTGGCCGGAGCGCACCGGGCTTTCCAACAGCAGGGAAGTCGGCTTCGGTTTGGCTTCGGGCTTTTTCGGCTCGTTCTGAATCAGCACGGTCGGGCGGCCGCCGGTCAGCAAGGGCGGCATGCTGGTCGTGAGATGGGCGGCGTCCACCCCCTCGATACCGAGAACGCGGATATTGCGCTGCTCGAGGCTGGCGACGAGGTGGGCGATGGCGGATTGGCTGAGCTCCACCGCGGACAGGTCGAGCACCACCGGCTTGCCGACAAAGAAGCCGGGCGAGCGCGCCAGCATGGCGTCGATTTCCTCGAGCCAGCCATGAATCGGAACAACAGGAGCAAAGACGAATGCAACGTAGGAGCGCCCGCGCATGCGAACCAGCTGACGTGTTGCCTCCCTGGTTCCGTGCATGATCCTCGACTCGCCTTTCCTTATCGAATGGTTAAAGATCGACGGTGTTGGTTAACGCTTGATTAATGCCGCCCCGCTTTTCCGGCGCCCAGGGTGCCGGCCGACTGGATCGCGTCGAATCAAATTCCTCTTCGGTCACACCTCGGCGGGCAACCGTGGAGTAGTTATGTCGGGTTTGTGGCGGGATTAACCAAAATTGTCGGTTAACAAAACTACACCTCAATTCTGTCGAGTTTCTGGCTTAATAATGTCTTGGCGCGGTACCATCCAATCTTGGTTATTTCTTGGGCTCGGCTGGGGCTGAAGAAATTCCATCCGTTCGTACGCGAGCGGAAAGTTGCCAGGGGACACGGCAATGAAAGAGGTGGGGACGGCAAGGTCTTGCGATCTCATTCGCGGGCCTTCGCATTCTGTACGCGATGCGGATTTTGCATCGGAATCTTTGATTCAAATTCTCTCATCAGCATTTGAATCTCGTACAGGTGGGTCTCGTACACTTGGTGCCGACGCTCCTCGCCGCTTCGAACCGTCGTCCAAGAACTTCAAAAGAAACGTCAACAGGTCAGTACTGCGGCGCCGACCGGTGACCGCAATGCCAAGCGTCATGAGGAGTAGCGTATGAGTAGCCCGAGTGAGAACGAGCACGACAATCTCAATCCAAACGAACCCGCGTACTATGCGCCGCGCTGGTTGCGCGAGAGATCCGAGGCACGCTTGTCCCCTTCGCGCGAAGCAACGCCAGAGCCGACCAGGAGCCCGGCCTCCCCTCCGGCCTCGCTCGATACCCAGCTGGAGAAGGCGGTTTCCAACGCCTTGTGGCACCCGCTCGACCCCGAAGTGATCCACGAGCCTCCCGGACTCGCGGAGGAACTGGATCGCGGAACGGCCCTGATCACCGTGGCCGGCCGCTTCGCCGCGGCCGTCGGCGTCTCCGCGATCGTGGCGCTGTTCTTCGTCATCATGGTGCCTGCGTCGCGGCTGCCGGACAGTGGCGGCTCTTCTGGAATCATGAAGTCGATCAAGTCGGTTCTGATTCAACCCGGCCAGCGCGACGAGGGATCGAAGCCTGCGATCGCGGAATTTCAGCCCATCCTCGCGTCGGCCCAGAACAGCCAGCCAGCAATGCGCGAGCAGCCCGCAACGCGTGAGAAGTCAGATCAGTTGCTTCAGCAGTTCATGCAATGGCGCCAGAAACCCAACTCAAGCGAAACAAAGCAATAGTGCGACCGACCTATCAAACGAGGGGAGAAACGAAGATGCCTGATCAAGAGTCCATATTGGCCTTGGTGGGGAGTTTGCGATGACCCCTCGTTGGATCGCCATTTTATTCAGCGCCCTGCTCGCGAGCGCCGCGAGCGCGGCGCCTGGCAACACCGACGTCGTTCGCGATCTGGCGAGCCGCGTCGGGCCGATCGTCGGTTCGGCGCTGGCCTGCACCGACATCGCCCGACCGCGCATCCAGACCATCGTCGACAAGTTCTCGGCCGTGATCAAGGAGGCCTCGTCCAACGAGGCCGAGCGTGACGACCTGACACAGGCGCTCAATCGCAGTGTCGCGGACGGTCGCACCGCCGTGACAAGCGGGAAGATGGATTGCCGGCTGGCCGAGCGCCAGCTTGCCGACCTCGAGCGGTCGATCGCCGGGCCCTCGGCGGGGGCCGGGCCGTCGCTGGCGGGCGTCATTGGACCGTCCGCCGCCGCAGCAGCCACATCGATCGCGCCGGTTCCGCCCGGACCGCCGGTACGCGGCGTCACCGATCGCGAGATCCGGTTCGGAATCGCGGGACCGTTTTCCGGCCCGGCCAAGGAACTCGGCCGCCAGATGAAGCTCGGGATCGACACCGCCTTCAACCGGATCAACGACGCGGGCGGCGTGGACGGCCGGCAGCTCAGGCTGATCGCGGCCGACGACGGCTACGAGCCGACGCGGACGCTCGATGCCATGAAACAGCTCTACGAGAAGGACCAGGTGTTCGGCTTCATCGGCAACGTCGGAACGCCGACCGCGGCCGTCGGGGTACCTTACGCGCTGGAGCGGCGGACGTTGTTCTTCGGCGCCTTCACCGGCGCCAACATCCTGCGCAGCGATCCTCCCGATCGTTATGTATTCAACTATCGTGCGAGCTACGCGGAGGAAACCGATTCCGTCGTGCACTATCTGGTGAAATTGCGCCGGATACCGCCGCGACAGATCGCTGTCTTCGCCCAGCAGGATGCCTATGGCGATGCGGGCTTCGCAGGCGTCGCCAAGGCGTTCCGCTCGCTCGGCGCCAACGACGGCGCAATCGTCCGGCTCAACTACAAGCGAAACACGGTGGACGTGGACGACGCGGTCAATCAGCTGAAATTGCAGAAACCGCCGATCAAGGCCGTGGTCATGGTGGCGGCCTATCGGGCCGCCGCAAAGTTCATCGAGAAGACCCGCGACCTCTATCCCGGCATGGTCTACACCAACGTGTCGTTCGTGGGCAGCACCTCGCTCGCCGAGGAGCTGGGACTGTTGGGGCCGCGCTTTGCTACCGGCGTCATCGTGACCCAGGTGGTGCCGGCGGTATCCGGCTATTCGAGCGCGGTGCTCGAATACAAGAACGCGCTTGCCAAATATTTCCCCGGCGAGGCGCCGGATTACGTCTCGTTCGAGGGCTACGTCGCCGCCAACGTGCTGATCCAGGGCCTGAAGCGTGCAGGTCCGCAATTCGACACCGAGCGGCTGATCGACAACCTCGAGAGCATGCGCAATATCGATCTGGGCCTCGGGACTTCCCTCAATTTCGGCCGCTCGGAACACCAGGCTTCGCACAAGATCTGGGGCACCGCGCTTGACGAGAATGGAAAGTATCAGCCGATCGAACTCGAATAGGCGTCAGGCATCGGCGCAATCGCCAGAGCCCCGGTTCTGATAAGATCAGAACCGGGGCTTTGTTCTTCTTGTTACGCCGTGCCGCCTCACAACGACGGATCGACGGCTGCGTCATATTCGCGTCTGAACCGCGCGATCAATTCGGCGGCCGGCACGACCTTCCCGACGCTGCCCACGCCCTGGCCGCTGCCCCAGATTTCCTTCCAGGCTTTCGGCTTGGCGCGCTCGCCCGAGGCATCGGTCCCGAAACTCATTTTCGATGGATCGGATTGCGGCAGGTTGTCGGGATCCATGCCGGCCGCCACGATCGACGGCTTCAGGTAGTTGCCGTGCACGCCGGTGAACAGGTTGGAATAGACGATGTCCTCGGCGGCCGAACCGGTGATCATCTGCTTGTATCCCTCCACCGCGTTGGCTTCGGTGGTGGCGATGAACGCGGAGCCGATATAGGCGAAGTCGGCCCCGAGTATCCGCGCCGCACGGATGGCGCGGCCATTGCCGATGGCGCCCGACAGCGCGATCGGCCCGTCGAACCATTGCCGGGTCTCCGCCACGAAGGCGAACGGCGATATCGTCCCGGCGTGGCCGCCGGCGCCGGCCGACACCAGGATCAGGCCGTCCGCACCCTTCTCGACCGCCTTGTGCGCGAACTTCTGGTTGATCACGTCGTGAAAGACGATGCCGCCCCAGCGATGCGCGGCCTGATTGAGTTCTTCGCGCGCGCCCAATGAAGTGATGATCATCGGCACCTTGTGCTTCTCGCAAAGCGCGAGATCCTGGTCGAGCCGGTTGTTCGAGCGGTGCACGATCTGATTGACGGCGAACGGCGCCGACGGCCGCTCGGGGTGAGCCCTGTCGTAGGCCGCCAGTTCTTCCTTGATCCGCACCAGCCACTCGTCGAGCAGCGCTGCGGGGCGCGCGTTCAGCGCCGGAAACGATCCGACCACGCCCGCCTTGCACTGCGCGATCACGAGATCAGGCACAGAAATGATGAACAGCGGCGCACCGATCACGGGAATCGACAGACGGCCCTTGAACAAGGCAGGCATGGACATCAGGTAAAATCCTTTTTGGTTTTCCAGGGATTGGCGATCCACGGAGAGGCGGGGTTGAGCCAAAGATGCCAGACATCATACCAACAAGGCAAATCCGTTACGCTTGCGCCAAGGCGCTACTGGCACAGCGCGCTGGTGACGTAATTGTCGGTCCGGCAGTCGTCCGGCTTGCGGGGCCGGCCCGGTATCAGCACTTTCGCCGAGCAGGTTTCGGCGGAATCGGTGTTGAGGCTCCTGCCCTCTTTGTAGCCCTTTGACTGGCAGAGCTTGTCGGCGCCGAGCTTGCAGTCCGGCGAGCCGTTTGCCGACACCGGACAGATCATGCGCCCGGAGACCATGGAGGCCGGCTTGGCCAGGCGCGACAGGCTGTCGGAAGCGTCCTTCGCCGCATCCCGGGCTCGCGCATTCAAATCCTCGATGGTCTCCTGCGGGCCTTTCAGCGGCGGTAGCTTGTCGAACAACTTTCCGATTTCGTTGAGCAGTCCCGGATTTTCCTCGCGCGCCGGGCCGGGCGTGCCTTGCTGGGGCAAGCCTTGTTGGGGCAAGCCCTGCTGCGCCGGCTCCTGAACGCCGAGCGCGGGTGGCGCCGAGGCGGCTTGCGGCCAGGCGACGCCGGCGGTGAGCAGCAACATCGTGAGCATCGCCGCCGCGGCCGCGACATGTGCCCTCGCCGGCACGATAAAGTCGTCGGATCGAGCCTTCATGACAGCGAGCGTAGCCTGAAGCCCCGCGCAGCGGCAAAGCCTTTCACGGCGGTCTTCAGATCATTCGAAACGCGACGACAAAACCGAGCACGAGCACGGCGGCGCCGAGCGCCACCCACAGCCCCAGATGTTTCTCGATCCTCACCCGGATCCATTCGCCGTAGCGGTTGAGCAGGATCGCGACGATGAAGAAGCGTCCGCCGCGGGCGATGATCGAGCACAGCACGAATAGCCAGATGTTATAGCCGGCAAAACCCGAGGTGATGGTCACGAGCTTGTAGGGGATCGGCGTCAGGCCCTTGCCGATGATGATCAGGGCGCCCCATTCGGCGTAGGAGGAACGGAAGGCTTCGACCTTGCCGCCAAGACCGTAGAACTCGATCAGCCAATGCCCGATGGAATCGTAGAGCAGCGCGCCGATCGCATAGCCGAGCATGCCGCCCACCACCGACGTCGCGGTGCAGATCAGGGCGTAGAGCCAGGCCCGCTGCGGGCGCGCCAGCGACATCGGGATCAGCATCACGTCCGGGGGTACCGGAAAGAACGAGCTTTCCGCGAACGCTACCGCGCCCATGATCCAGAGCGCGTAGGGCTTGTGGGCGGCGTCAATACACCAGTCGTAGATCCGTCTCAGCATGGCGCGATGAACCACCATGGGACGGATTTGTCCATGCCGGGGTCTTGCGGAATGTCGTTAAATCTCAGTAGCGCTTGCGGAGCCCACGGCCTTCGAGCGCGACAATTGGTCGCCGCGCGACCCGGGCCGGTGAAGTCTTGGGCATCTTCACGGTGGATTTCGGCATCTTCGGCATCTTCTCGGCGATTCCGAGCAGACGTTCGCGCTGCGCCATTTCGCGCCACACGTCGTCCGGCCGCACACCCGCCGACGCCCATAAAACCGTGAGATTGTAGAGCAGGTCGGCGCTCTCGCGGACCACCGCTTCGGGATTACGGTTGACGGCGTCGATCACGACCTCGATGGCTTCCTCGGCCAGCTTCTTGGCCATCTTGGCCGGGCCGCGCTGGAACAGCCGCGCGGTTCGCGAGATTGCCGGATCGAGATCCTTGGCCGCGAGCACCGCCTGATAGAGCCGTTCGAGCGAATCACTCATGATTTCAAGCTAATCCAAACCCGTGGCAAGCGTGTTAACGGCCGCGGCACATTACGAAGAAATCCGCCGGACGCGCGGGAGGGCGCGTCCGGCGGATCGATCGGTTGGCGGACATGGTTACCAGCCGGTAAGCGGAGAACCGCTGGACAGGCACCCGCTGCTAGTTGGGGTATGGTTGGCCGCCAAACTGGGAACTTCGGCCGTGGTAACCGTAGCCGGGACCGTAATAGCCGGGACCGCCATAATAGGCGGGGCCGCCGCCGTAGTAGGCCGGGCCGCCATCGTAATCGTCATAATAGGCGCGGCGGTTCTGGGTGGCCGCGATCGCAAGGCCGGTGCCGACAATGCCGGCAAACGCGGCCGCTGCAGCGGCGCCGCCTCCACCCCCGTAACCCCTGCGGCGAGCGCTGATGTCGGTGGCTCCGCTGGCCGGGGTCGCGGCCGAAATACCCTGGGCCGACGGCGCCGATCCGGCGCGAGCCAGCGAGGGCGCAACGACTGTCAGCGCCATCGCCGCAACCGTCGCCATCACAGTGGCGCGGCCGATCGATGAAAACACTGCTTTTCGCGTAAACATCTCGAATATCCTCCATGGAGGCCCGGCCCGTCAGGCCGCCTGTAGCCAACCGCTGAACCCATGTTAGGTTCCCAAGACCGAACCCGGTCTGAGCAATAGATGGCGAGATCGTGGCGCTCATCGGCCGTTCAGATTTCAACCGGCAGTGTGTTGGTTAACCGCGCTCCAGCCGTCATCAAATCATCATGGATCCCGGGGCTGCTGGTGCCGTGAATCCCGTGAATCCGAAGTAGTGCCAATGCGCGCGAGTCCGACCATTGCCGCCAAATGCGTTTCGGCTGTGCTGACAGGCCTTATGGGTCTTGCATGCTTCGGTGCGGACAAGGCCTGCGCACAGGCTGCCCCGCGGCAACCGATCCCGATCCAGTTCTCCTTTGATCGTCCGATCGATGCGGGCGCGGCGCCTGTCTTGCTGGCCTCGGCCAGCGGTCTGTTCAGCTCGGAGGGCCTCGCGGTCACCACCAACGTCGCCAGCGGTTCGCCGGACGCGATTGCACGCGTCGCCTCCGGCGCTAGCGATTTCGCGCTGGCCGACATCAACGAACTGATCCGCTTTCGCGGTAGACCCGATGCGCCGCCCGTCAAGGCGGTGTTCGTGCTGTTCAACCAGTCGCCCTACGCCATCATCGCGCGCAAGAGCCGGGGCATCCACGCGCTCTCCGATATCGAGGGCAAGACGCTCGGCGTCGCCGACGGCGATCTGTCGATCCGGCTGTGGCCGGCCTTGGCGCGGCAGGACGGAATCAAGATCGCGGGTGTGAAGCAGCAAGGGATCGGCGCCGCCGTGCGCGAGCCGATGCTGTCGGCGGGTCAGGTGGACGCCGTGACCGGGTTTTCCTACCTGTCGGCGGTCAATCTGAGAGATCGCGGCGTGCCGGCCGACGACCTCACCGTGCTTCGATTTGCCGACTATGGCTGCGAGGCCTACGGTTTTGCCGTCATCGTCAATCCGGCGTTTGGTGCCGCAAGGCCCGAGGCCGTGAAGGGCTTCGTGCGCGCGCTGATAGCCGGGACGCATCTCGCGATCAAGCAACCCGAACGCGCGGTGGATGAAGTCATCAGCCGGATGGATGGCGGATCCCGCGATCTGGAACTTGAGCGGCTGCATACGCTGATTTCCGATAACATCCTGACCGGCGAGGTCAGGCGCTACGGCATCGGCGCCGTCGACCCTGCCCGTCTCGACCGGTCGATCGCCGAGGTCGCCGAGGATTTCAAATTCCGCAAACGGCCATCCGCGGCGGATATTTTCGACGAGAGCTTCTTGCCGCCGCTGGACGGGCGCCTCATCAATTGAGCAAAACATCGCCGGCGCCCTGTATCTTCCCGGCATTCCCTGATTAGAATGGAACCTCTGACGGCGGGTGCGCCGGCAGCCCTCTATGCGAGTCCTAGCGGCATGTCCCTGTTTCGGCTTTACGCGCGCGTCCTTGAGCTGCTCGGCAAAGAGGCGCGGCTGGGCTGGATCCTTGCTGGCGCCAACCTGCTGCTCGCCGGCGCGCAATTCGCCGAGCCGGTACTGTTCGGCCGCATCGTCGACGTCCTCTCCGGCAAGCCATCGGCCGGCCCGCTCGGATCGTCGTCGGCCTGGCCGCTGCTGGCGGCCTGGGCGGCGTTCGGCCTGTTCACCATCGGCGCCAGCGCCGCAGTGGCGCTGCACGCCGACCGGCTGGCGCACCGCCAGCGCCAGGCGGTGCTGACGAATTATTTCGAGCACATCATGCAGTTGCCGCTGACCTTCCACACCGGCACCCATTCCGGCCGCCTGATGAAGGTGATGCTGAACGGCACCGACGCATTATGGCGGCTGTGGCTCGGATTTTTCCGCGAGCATTTCGCCGCGATCATGTCGCTGGTGGTGCTGTTGCCGCTCGCGCTCTACATCAACTGGCGGCTGGCGATTCTCCTGTTCGTGCTGTGCGTGGTGTTCACGGTGCTGACGACGCTGGTGGTGCGTAAGACCTACGGCATGCAGAACGAGGTGGAGGCCCATTACAGCGATCTGTCCGCGCGCGCTTCCGACGCGCTCGGCAATGTCGCGCTGGTGCAGAGCTTCGTGCGCATCGATGCCGAGGTGCAGGGTCTGCGCTTCGTCGCCGACAAGCTGCTCGCGGTGCAGATGCCGGTATTGTCATGGTGGGCGCTGGTCACCGTCATCACGCGGGCGTCGACCACCAT